>NZ_JBXHAQ010000011.1:0-253633 GCF_056895215.1 Dyadobacter sp. HNCC25DJ184
CTTATCTCATTAACCCGAAAGTTGAAGTTTTGTATAAAACTCAAATATTCTTTGAAGTGCTCCATACATTAACATTTGAAATCAGAACTGTTAATATATAAAATCACACAAGTAACTCAAAGTCAATTACCACTAAAACAGTGCGCTCAGATATTTTTTTGTTTTTTCATCGTCAAAGCTACCCAGATAGTTTTCGGTGGTTGCTATCGAAGTGTGTCCGAGCGATTGGCTTATAAAAGCAAGGGGAGCCTCGGACTGAAGTAGAATAGTTGCAAATGAATGCCTGGCGCTGTAAGTATTTACGTTGCCTGCAATCTCAATTTTTTTAGCAATTGCATTCATATACTGGTTGGTTATTTTAATGACTTGCGCGATAATTATTCTTTCCCTTAATGGCGTAATCCCATCTTCTAAAAAAGGAAATACGTAATTTTTGCCCTTGCGATCATCGCCCGCCCAGTGCTCAATAATTGCCAATGTCTCCGGAAATAGTGTTACTTTAATACGTATCTGGTTACTTTTCCTGCTCCTTGATGTCTTCTGACGAACAAACGTTAGTTTATCGGATTCGATGTCTTCCCATTTCAGGCGACAGATATCATTCATGTTCATACCATTGCATAAATACGAAAATACCCATAAGTCCCGGCTTCTCTGCTCCAACCCAGGGTCGCATTGATAGTCCATGATTTTCAAAACTTCATCCTTGCTCAGAGCTTTTTTGGTGTTAGTTCCGGCAGGTATGGTATATCGGTTTTTCGTAAATGGGTACAGTTCGCGCTTTACAATTCCGCTTTCAATGGCATCATTATATACTGACCGAATATGCCGTCCGTAGATTCCTACGGTTGTCAAAGAAGCGGGTGACGACTTGCCTTTTTTACTTTTAGGAGCTTTGCCATTTTTAAGCATCCACTTTTCATACATCATCAGTAATTCTGGCGTCAGATGTTCGAACTTAATCACCAGATCTTCTGCAGAAACAGCTCTGCCTTTCGGAGCGATGAAGTTCAGGTATTCATGTCGCTGTTTGCTTGTAAACGATTCCAAAAAGCGATGAAGTGATGCTGCTGCTGAAAGATAACTTGTGGCATTCCCAATCCGCCCCTGCCCTGTCATTTGTTCTGCTTTCAATTTGAGTGCTGCAATCACATTATTCTTATCCTTATGATCTGCCACCGGTTTGGCTTCCTGCCCAAACACACTTACTTCGTAAGCAAAGAGTTCAAAACTAAAATCGTCTCCGAGTGAATTAACGATAGACTTGGCCCGGGCAAGAAACCCTTCGACTTCCTTACCTGTATAATCTTCCTCGTAAAAGCTGCCGTAAAGCATGTTCCATAATCTTCTCCTGGAATCATTTTTTACGTGTCCGGGAATACCCGCCCTATGCTTTTTCAGGAACGCCCATTCTTCATTTAGAACTTTAATTCCGGTAGTGAAAAGTCTTTGTTTTCCATCAAAGGAAACCAGCCATTTTACAATCCCCTCTCCCTCTTTTGAGGCGCGTTTATCAAGGAATAAATTTACTGTTACAATGCCCATGATTGATCGTCATTTGGTAGTGGTTGCAATAAACTTGCAATACAAATTTAAAAAACTATCGAAAGAATCGCAAAATAAAAGCACAAAAAAATTTACTAACTATCTGATAAACAGATTATTGAGAAATTAACAAAAAGTAGAAAAGCTGTAAAAAATGCCATTTTTACGTGACTCATAATCAGTAGGTGCCTGGTTCGATTCCAGGTGGGCCCACTTGAAAATAAAAAGACTTAGCATGTTTTGCTAGGTCTTTTTTCTTTTAGGTGCAGTACAAATTTGCTGATTGGCATAGTGACAATGAAGTCTGTTCCCAACTTTCATTTCATGAGTTTTTTTATAGCTCATGAATACAAGCCACCCGGATGATTGATGGATCTATTATCCAGGCATCACCCCACCAATCTCTTCCAATTATCTGTTGATAATATTTATCTCCAGGATTTCACTGAGCTTCGGCATTATTCGATATTGAACTTTATTCTAAAATTTAAGACATGCAAATTTTTAAATTTGTCAATTGCTCATTATTTTTTATTGTTCACTGAACTCGAACAGATAAATAAAATGAACAAATGATTCTTACAGAAAATGAAATTGTCGAAAATGCGCTAAGAAACTTAGAAGCGAATAACGGTATCGCTGGTTATTGGTTGTCTCAGGATAATTCTTACGATGATGGGATTGATGGTAAGACAAAAATAACGATAGGAGAAACCACAGTTATTTTTAGCACCGAGGTAAAACGCGAGTTTCGTGAATACCATCTAGATAAATTACTTCGTCAAGCTGAATTAAACAAGCCGTTTATGCTTGTTGCCGATAAAATATATCCAGCGCAGAAGCAGCGTCTGCGCGAGAACGGAATTGCCTATCTAGATACTGCGGGAAATATCTATATCTCCAACGACAATCTACTACTTTGGCTGGATGGTCAAAAGCCGGTAAATCTTGACGTTGAAAAAAAAACGAACCGAGCCTTCACTAAGGCTGGTCTTAAAGTAGTTTATGCTTTCTTACAAAACCCTGAGGCCGTAAATTTTACATAGCGGGAGATTGCTAGTTATGCAAAGGTGGCGCTGGGAACAATAAATGAAGCCATATTGGCTCTAAAGGAAACCGGGCATATTTTAGAAGTCAATAAAAACCGCATGATCCTAAGTAACAAGAAAGAACTACTTGAGAACTGGATCATAGGGTATAGAAATATTTTAAAACCTTCCCTACTGTTAGGAACTTACCATTTCGGTGGAAGCAAACTGTGGGACCAGCTGGAATTACCTGCAACAGCTGTTTGGGGGGGGGAGCCGGCAGGCAACCTTGAAACCGGGCACCCGAATTCCGAACACTGGACCATTTATACTGCCCAAGCCAAACTTGAGTTAGTAAAAACGTTAAAGCTGGCTCCGCGGTCTGATGGAAACCTAAAAGTTTATAACAAGTTTTGGATGGACACCACAATATACATGAACAATCGTGCGACTCCTGAATTGATCACTTACGCTGACCTGATGATTACAGGCGATGCAAGATGTATTGAGACTGCAAATATTATTTATGACAAAAAGCTAACCCGGATATTCGATCAGCCATGAAGCATGCAGAATTAAAGAATGTCTTCGATACGGTGGAGAAAACTTTTTCTAAACTTTCCATTGACTACTACTTAATTGGTGCCTTAGCCAGGTAGATATGGTATGAAAGAGCTAGTATGAAATTCAGAACAACCCGTGATGTGGATTATGCCATCCTGGTAGGCAGTTATCAAGAATATGAAACTGTTAAGCAATATCTGATCAATAACGAAAACTATGTACCAGCCCGGGAAAACGCATTTGTATTAATCTCGCCAGACGGACTTCAGGTTGACCTACTTCCATTCGGAGAAATCGAATCTCAGGGCAGTGTAAAGATTGAAGGGACTGGTATGACCACAATTCAGATAAGCGGAATGAAAGAAGTTTACGAAAATGGCACAGAGGTTGTCAGCTTTGAAACGGGAAATTCCTTCAACGCAGCCACATTAATCGGAATCGTTCTTCTGAAACTTATAGCCTACGATGAAAGACCTGAAAGAAGGCAGAAAGACGCCACAGATATTGGTAATATCCTTGTAAACTTTTTTCCTCTGCATCAGATTTAATATACTCCAATCGTCTAGACATGTTTCGAGAACAAGAGCGTACACTTGAAAATATATCAGCAATCGTGCTGGGCAGGGAAATCAAAAAGGATTATCTCATCTAATGCAAACCTGATCGACCGATTGAACAGAATTTTGAATGACCATATAAATTCTGGGGAAAAAAATATTTTCACTCAATTGATTACCAAAGAAACCGGAAAAGAAATTGATTTAATAATCGAATACCTTCGGGATATTCTCTGGGGCTTTGAAAATCCATCACAACCTATTGACTAGCATCATGGCAGCACAATTCTCCGGAATATCAAGCCCGAATCAGGATGCTATTGAAAATAATGTTCTAAGATTGAATATCTATGATCATATTAACCAGGTGATGGAGGGATATCTTATCCGCTGACATGCTTTCCTGGAACCTGATCCATTAGCTAGTTATACTTACTATGCCAGCCACTTCCATGATAGAAAATTTTCCCGATAACGGTACATATCTGCAGTGTTAATTTAAAAAATTTCGGGTATATATTTCCTTTATAAATAAGCGTTATCGTCATCAAGCCAATTGCAATATCTAAAGCATTCCCATCCATCCCAAAACCTACGATTAATTTAGGCGAAAAATTTCATAGATGAATCTACTGCTCGATGATTTCAACTACTTGACTGTCGAGGAGAGTCACTTCTAAAAGAATTCCAAATCATTGCGGTAAATTACGTGTATGAAAATCCTAATCATCGAAGACGAATCCGAACTTGCCGCCGACATAGGTGCCTATTTATCCGCGCAGGATTACTTGTGCGAATATGCCAGCACCTGGCCACAGGCAAGGGAAAAAGTCGAATTGTACCGTTATGAATGCATATTGTTAGATTTAATGCTGCCTGGTGGGGACGGACTGGATATTCTCAACATCCTTAAAGACCAGGGACAGCAGGATGGAGTGATCATAATTTCTGCCAAAAACGACTACGAAAATAAAATCAGGGGTTTACATGCGGGAGCCGACGATTATCTGGCTAAGCCTTTTCATCTGCCCGAGCTCGCAGCCCGTATTTATTCGGTGATCCGGCGCAGAAGTTTCGGCAATCAGAACAATGTGGTGCAAAATGAGCTAAAAGTGGATCTGTCGTCCAGGGTTGTAACGGTCAACGGAGCGTTGGTTTCTTTAACACGTAAGGAGCTTGATCTGCTGCTATTTTTTATTGGAAACAAAAACCGTGTCATCGGAAAAAGTGCATTGGCCGAACATTTGTCGGGCGACATTGCCGATATGTTCGATAATCATGATTTTGTTTATGCGCATGTTAAAAACCTGAAAAAGAAGCTTAGCGAGGCAGGTTACGGAAATTATCTTAAAACGATCTACGCAACGGGTTACAAATGGGAAGGATGAAAAAACTTCTCGATCAAAGCCTTCGACCACTTGTGATCTACACGATGGTTGTGCTGGTAGTCAGCATCCCCGTCTTTTTTCTAATCATTAACTGGATATGGGAAAATGAATTGGACAAACACCATTATGCAATTCGCGAAAAACTTGAAAAAAGACTCACCAATCTGGATCTTGCCGACAGCGCCGTGAGTGATATGATCGGTGTGCTTGACAAAATACAACCCGGATTTTCTTTCAACGAGGCCGTAACGCCAAGTCCGGACAGTACTTATACGCTGATCCGTTTCGATACTTTCATGAACGACCGTGAGCAGTTTCGTTGTTTGACGACCGATATCCGCGTGAATGGAACACTCTTCCGGGTTCTGATCGAAACCAATATGGAAGAAATCGATGAAACGATCCTGGCAATTGCAGCGGTCACAATTTTCTTCTTTATTCTGCTGCTGGCCGGCTTTGTTTACCTAAACCGAAGAACCTCTCTGCGTGTTTGGCGGCCATTCTATGAAACGCTGACCCGTCTGCAGGCATTCAGGCTCGAAGGTGGCAAACCGTCGTCATTACCTGTTTCACAAGTGACTGAATTCGCTGACCTGAATCAAAGTCTTGACCGGCTCATGGAAGCAAGTCTGGCCTCATACAAACAACAAAAGGAATTTACTGAAAATGCCTCCCATGAGTTGCAAACCCCATTGGCGATTGTCAAATCCAAGCTAGACCTGCTGCTGCAAAGCCGCTCGCTCGACCATTCGCAAATGCAGATCCTCGACGATGCCTATCAAGCGATTAACCGCGTCACAAGAATTAACAAAAACTTACTGCTGCTGGCAAAAATTGAACACGCCCAGTTTGACAAGCAGCATAACATTGCTGTACGGGATTTATTGATTGAGCTAACCACGCAATTTGCCGACCGACTCGAAAGTAGTGGAATTCAATATACCGAGCAGGTGGGGGAAATAATTGTCAAGTCCAACCCAATGCTGCTGGAAATCCTGCTTACAAACCTATTTGTAAATGCCATGCGCTATACCCCGGAGGAAGGTGACGTTTCAGTGCACGCGAACGATCGCGAATTAACTTTTTCAAATACCGGCTCCTCTCCTCTTCGTGAGCAAAATCTTTTCCGGCGCTTCGCACAGGCGTCTTCAGAGCATGCTGGTAGCGGCCTGGGCCTTGCCATTTCCCATGAGATATGTATACGCTACGGCTGGCAAATCCGGTATCATTTTGACAGTGGTTTGCATCATTTTACCATTTACTTCTGAAATTCTAAATTTCTTCCAAAACAATCCAGACTTTCACCGTCAGATCAAAAACGAATCTGAATGGCTTCCAAAAAATCATTAATTCTGCTCGCATTGGTAGCGGTGCTGCACAGCGCACAGGCGCAGGTTAGCAAGGTCACAATATCGGGACAGGTAGCCTCTCTGCCTAAAAAGGAAATGCTTCCTTTCGTCAATGTAATCTTGAAAACTGAAAAAGATACAGCCTTCGTGACTGGCACGATCACAGCTGCTGATGGGAGGTTTACATTAACTGACGTAATTCCAGGCAATTACCGGCTGGAATGTGGTTTTCTGGGCTTTCAAACACTTAACTCAACTGTAACAGTTGGTGCATTAAGTGCATTTCTTGACCTTGGTTTACTCGAAATGAAGGAAGACGCACGGGTTTTGCGGGAGGTAACCGTCACCGCAGCCCAGACAGACGGGGTGGATGCCCGCCTTGACCGGAAAGTTTTCGATATCGTTAAAAACATCAGCCAAAATGGCGGGTCTGTTCTGCAAGCGCTCAAAAACCTGCCTGGTGTTACGGCTGGTGAAGACGGCAAGGTAATGCTGCGTGGAAGCGACAAGGTCGCTGTGCTTGTAGATGGTCGGCAGACTGCATTAACAGGTTTTGGAAGTCAGACAAGTCTTGATAATATCCCTGCATCAGCGATTGAAAGGATCGAGATCATTAATAATCCTTCTGCTCGGTATGATGCCAATGGCAATGCAGGCATCATCAACATCATTTACAAAAAAAACAAACAGGAAGGCTTCAATAGCAAGATCAGCATGACCACAGGACTGGGTGCTTTGTGGGTACGAAAAGAAAATTTTCCGGGCATCCGCCCTCAGTCCCGCAATACGCTGAAACTAAACCCTTCGGTAGCCCTGAATTACAAAAAAGAGAAATTCAACATCTTCTTCCAAGGCGACTACCTGCACACACCCACACTCAACAAGAACGAATTTACAGACCGTTACTATGATTCGGGCGATACAATCCGGCAGCAATTAAAACGCAACCGCAACACCAATGTGGTAACATCTAAGGCGGGTGTTGACTGGAACTGGAACCAGCAAAATTCATTGTCGGTTTCTGCGCTCTTTAGCAGCGAGAAGATCCTGGACCGGGGAGACCAGCCTTTTTTTAATGCCGATCTATCGCAGCGACGCCGCTTATGGCAGTTTTTAGAAGATGAATTAAAAACTACCGTGACTGCGACTGCTTCCTACCAGCATAAATATCAACAGCCGGGGCGCCTTCTGAATATCGGCTTTAACTATACATTCCACCGGGAGGATGAGAAGTATTTTTTTACCAACATCATGCCCGATTTTACTGGCAAGGATGCCTTCAAACTGCTTTCGGATGAGAATGTCTTCGACTTGAATGCAGACTACATCAGGCCCTTGCGGTATGGCCGTTTTGAAAGTGGGTTGAAGTTGCGAAGACGATTTATTCCAACCAATATGCAGTTCTTCCCGGGCATTAATTCCCCCATAGACAGTCTTGCAGGTGGCTGGGCGGACTATAAGGAAACCATCCCCGCACTCTACGGTAATTACGTATTTGAAAACCGTAAATTCGAGTTGGAAGCGGGTCTGCGGGTAGAATATATCAACTTGCGCTACACCGTCAATCCCACGCATCCAACCTATAAAAGCGATGGTTATTCTTATGCCAAACCTTTCCCAAATGTGCGCTTGGCTTACAAGTTCGATGCACAAAATAAAATTTCGCTTTTTTATAACCGTCGGGTTGACCGGCCCAATGAGGTCGACATCCGTATTTTCCCCAAATATGACGACGCCGAAATCATCAAGATCGGCAACCCTGCGTTGAAACCGCAATTTACTAGCTCATTGGAGGCAGGCTACAAAACCAGCTGGAGCAGCGGTTCGGTCTATGCAGCAGCATATCACAAACGAATCAATAGCACCATTACGCGAATCGGAACCACACTGCCTGGCTCTACATTGATTTACAATATCTTTCAAAATGCAGGCAAGAGCTACAATACCGGTGGCGAGCTGGTCTGGCAACAGGACTTAGCCCCATGGTTTTCGCTGAATGTGAATGGTAACCTGTATCGCAACAGCATTGATGCATTTTCAGTGGAAAACCTGTATCCGGCACGCACAATTTTCTACGCACGTAAACAAAAACTTACATCCGGTAGTGCGAAAGTCAATGCTTTGTTAAAAGAAAAGAAGACCGAGTTGCAGATTGCAATCATTTACCAGGCACCCGACATAGTCCCGCAGGGCCGAACAGGTTACCGGTTCTCTGTTGATGCGGGCGTTAAACGCCAGCTGCGTAAAGGCGAGCTGTTTGTAAATGCGACGGATCTTTTCGGAACGCTCGTGGTTCGCAAAACAGTTTACGGCGACGGATTTCATTACACCAGCCGCGATTATTACGAGACCCAGCTAATCCGGGCTGGTTACAGTTTTAAATTTTGACCATGATCAATTTATGCCATCACTGATGATGCGTGCATTAATAATCATTCTCGTATTTTCGAGCTTGACAGCCGCTTCGCCTGTGGTACCCGGCGACACGTTACCAGCTCGTAAACCCATCACACTACTGGCATTTACCCACCTGCTTCGCTGATTATCGGTGGTTTGCTATCAACCGGACATTCAGACGGAGTTATTAGAAGTGAAGTGGTAGAAGAGCGTAACCACCTCATTCCCCGTTTTCACACTAGAATCGATGACTATCTTCAATTTTCGCCTTTGGTAGTCGCCTGCGGCCTTGATGCCTTTGGCGTGCATTCTAAAATAAATATCATTAACCGCACTGTGATCATTATTAAAGGAGAGGCAATGGCGCTGACCACTGTAACCCTTTTGAAATCCGCCACCCACACGCTTCGGCCTGATGGCAGCAGCTACAATTCGTTCCCGTCCGGCCATACCACGCAGGCCTTTGCAGCAGCCACTTTTTTGAATGAAGAATATAAAGACCGCTACTCATGGATGCCCTACGCTTCCTTTACATTGGCTTCATCTGTAGGGCTTCTGCGCGTAGCCAATAATCGGCATTACATCAGCGATGTGCTGGTTGGTGCGGGTATTGGCTATTTAACAATGAAAGTGGCCTACTGGACGCATGAGTACAAATGGGGCACGGCAGAGCGCAGACAACAGCTGGGTTATTGATTTGCTTTGGAAGCGGCGTTCAAGCGGACTTCCAATTGTCTGAGATTCTCTTGCTTTTGAGTATCAAGTTTATCCTGACAATATGGGGTGCAAAACTGGTGCGAACGTAATAGCTTTGCGGATCCGGCCAGCCAACTGGCAGTAGGAATATCCGTTTTCAATCTATGGCTGGTTTCTTCCAGCATTAACGCATCGTTACCAGCAAATTCCGATTTCCCAAAATGATACAAGTCCGCGTCGCAGACGATCGATTCCAATAGATTAGTAGGCTTTTGTGGTAGCGTTGTGGCCAGAATGCACCCGATGACGCTCTCTATGAGATTAGCGGTAATAAACAAAGGAGGAGAAAAGGAAGTTTGGGTAAACTGTTTCTCCGATTCAACAGCACGATGGGAGACAGAGCCAGTTGAAGTGGACGATGTTGGCAATTGTTATTTCAGCTTCAAAGTAAACCTCAAGTCCTTAAAATCTTATGATTTTATAGTAAATGGTCAAGGATAAAACTTTATCAAAAGGTTCCGCGATAAAATTTTGACATCTACGATGCCATTAGGTCTTTCTTATAAAACGTCCTGTTTCCTGAGATCTGCGCCCGCCATGACCTAACTGCCTTAAACGGTTCAAAAAGTGTATCAATTTATTGTCGCACCAATCAATGTCCCATTTTCAACCGCGCGCCTGAGTTAAAGAGAAACTATTCCGGCCAGTTTGGTTAGTGTATCCATGGCCGATTAGCTATACTACCTGCGGCATTTTCTCATTTATAAAGATTTCCAAGGGTAATCCTAAGTGCCTATGAAGGTTATGAATCTGCTGCAAGGTAAAGTACCGCTTCCGATTAAGTATTTCAGACACTCTCGACTTGGGTCCTATGAATTGCTCCAAATCTTTATTTTTCCAGCCATTTTCTTCCATCAAATATTTAATTGCGTCAATCGGATCCGGATAAGGAATATCATTGTGCGTTTGTTCATAAGCATGTACTAAAGTGCTTATAACATCCAGCTCATCGTCCAATTCAGAGTAAGGGGTCGGATTCAAAATAAGTAATTCATCGATGCGCTTAAGGGCATTTTGATAGTCTAATGCCGTTTTTATGGGGGTTACGGTTACTGTACTCATTGATTACTTAGATTTGAGTTGTTTGAACAATAATATGATTTATACGGTATAAGCATCAATCTTATCATATTCGGCATGTGTACCAATCCACCTGATATAAACTATTTGCCGGTGCACCAGGACGACGGTAATGATTCGATACTTATTCCCTTTGATATCAAATATTACTCTGTTGTTTCCAATAATATCCACTGAATTAGCCACTTGCTACAGTATAAAGATACTGTGATGTGTTTGTCAATTACTGTCCAAGGGATTTGCACTGAGCTAGCACTTCCTTTTTTATTCCTACCAATAGCATCTTAAGCAAGCCCTTGGAAGCAGCTAACTAGTCTTACCTACAAAGCAGGTTATTACCATAATAGAAACTATTCCGGCTAGATGAAAATTAACAGAAAATCCCCAGAAAACAGTGCATAGCTACCTGCCAAGGAAGTTGAAATATTCGAAATCTTCCGCCTCAGTATTTTTTGACTTTCTGATATGAAGTTGCTATAATAGAAAGCTTTAAGATATCAACATTTAACACATTTTAACCACTTGTATTTGAATCCGCTCATCGTGTAATTGAAATCAAATAGTCTCGAGGCACTTTGAACAACTCGTTAAATTCCCGCTTGATCACACGCACGGTAGTCGAACCGTAAGTATGAGAAAGAATTCAACCTGCTGCATATATTACGCCAAACAGGAGTCTTTCAAAAAATTTCCACCCCACCCAAGAACCATTTCCGCTCCATCTCAGTTAATATACATATCGAGAAAAACCGATATGTCGATATTATGGATCATCTGGAAATATTTAAAGCGCTTTCTAATAAAACCAGACTGGAAATTCTGAACTGGCTGAAAGAACCGGAAACCAACTTCCCGGGTCAAGAAGTTTATGGCTTTGAGCATGGGGTCTGCGTTGGGCAGATTCAGCAAAAGGCTGGACTCACACAGTCAACAGTATCAGAATATCTATCAATCCTTCAACGCGCGGGGCTTGTGAAGTCTACCCGTGTCGGTCAGTGGACCTATTATGTGCGCAACGAAGCGGCATTTGAGGCACTGAGCAAGCTTATACATTCAGAAATTTAGTTCAAAACAATTCAATCATGCAAACAGACACTCTTTTCAGACCTTTCAATCTGAAATCACTAAATATGAAGAACCGTATCGTGATGGCACCGATGACGCGTTCTTTTTCACCACAAGGCATACCTACAGATGATGTTGCAGCATATTACGCAAAACGTGCAGAAGGCGAAGTCGGTCTTATCCTTTCAGAAGGCACGGTAATCGATCGCGTTTCATCATCTAATGACCCTAATATCCCTCATTTTTATGGAGATCAGGCTTTGGCCGGCTGGCAAAATGTAATTAATGAGGTGCACAATGCAGGTGGAAAAATGGGTCCGCAGATATGGCATATGGGTGTGATGGATAACCACCGCTCAGGCTGGGTTCCTTCTCAACCGTTTGAGGGTCCGTCGGGAATGGGAAGGCCCGGTATTACAAATGGTGTTGCCATGACTGATAACGATATTGCTGATACCATATCGGCTTTCGGACGCGCGGCGGCTGATGCCCAGCGACTGGGTTTTGATACTTTAGAATTACACGGAGCGCATGGATATCTCATCGACCAGTTTTTCTGGGAAGAGACCAATAAGCGTTCTGATATATATGGAGGAAAAACGCTTGCCGAGCGTAGCCGTTTCGGTATCGAGGTGGTGAAAGAAGTGCGCAAGCAGGTTGGTGAGGACTTTGCAGTGATTCTGCGTTTGTCTCAGTTTAAGCCTTCAGCATATGACAACAAATTAGTAAAAAGCCCACAGGAAATGGAGGCATGGCTGAACCCTTTGGCGGATGCTGGAGTCGATATTTTCCATTGTTCACAACGCCGTTTTTGGGAACCTGAGTTTGAAGGTTCCGATCTCAATTTCGCGGGTTGGGCTAAAAAGGTAACCGGAAAAGCAACTATTACTGTAGGATCAATCGGTTTGACGGGAGAATTCCTGGCCGCATTTGCAGGCGAGAGCTCTAAACCAAGTTCATTGGACGAACTCGTTAGACGTCTTGACCGTGGCGACTTTGACCTGGTTGCTGTCGGCAGACCATTACTCGCCGATCCTTCATGGACCAAAAAAATCCGGGAAGAGCGTGTAAATGAACTGAAAGGTTTTAGCGTCGAAGCCCTTGGTCAGTTGGTAATGGAATAGGGCGAGTCGCTGTTCCTTGAATTAAGGTTCGCAATATTTCACCCCACCATCTGATTCCAAAATGAAACAGGTTGGTGGGGTTTTTAACTTTTAAGTCTAAATTTTGGATATCCTCAACGGTTCAGGATGCAAATAGCATAACGTTCACTTGGTCTTGTAGTACACATCCGAAAATTTGACAAACTGCTCCCAATCGTAAAACGTCAGATCGTGAATACCAGTGCGATTGTGATATCCCAGCGGCGGCCGGGTGATCGGACTGTCCAGCGCGGGCGGTATAGCAGGTAAGCCCGACGGCTCTTTGTAAAGTGCAAAGACAGGTTCGGCGCTTTTCATTGCCAGAAAGGTTCCGGTCGGATCGGCCCAGAGGTCTTTGGAGGCGTTGGTAGCATATACCGGACGCGGGGCCACAAGAGCGATCAACATGTGCTGATCCACAGGAAGCGCCTGTTCATTATCGTTATATTTTTTATAGTTGTCGGCAAACCAATGCGGAAACGCCGTATTGATTATCGTAACGGTTTCCCCAAAATTCCGTTTGGAAAGCGCGGCGCCGGTGTTGCCCGAGCAATTGGTGAAGCACATGGCAAAACGCTGATCCTGTGCTGCCGCCCAGAGTGCTGCCTTCCCGCATCTGGAATGGCCGACCACGGCCACTTTTTTGGGATCGATATCTTTGTCGGTCAATAAATAATCCATTACCCGGCTCGCAGCCCACGCCCACGCTCCTACCGCTTTCATCCCATTGCCTGCTTTTGCGAGTTCGGGATACAGGCGCAACACACCATCCTGATATGAGTCTTTGTTATCCGGTGCTGCATCACTATAATGAAATGCGGCAATTGCATAACCACTTTCAATTACCTCTTCTGCTGGCCAGAAACCGCTAATCGTATCGCGAGATGCGGCCGTGTTTCTTCTGCTTCGGTTATTGATCAGAACAAAAGCAGGAACGGGCCCTTTCCGTTTGTTGGGAACAAACATGGTCAGGCTGATTTTTAACGATTTGGTTTTCTCGGTGACTATTATTTCAACTTTCCTGAGCGTAGCTTTTCCGCCCATCGCTGCAGTGTCCTCATCAGTGATATAATAGCTTATTTTGTCATAACTGATAGGCATTTTACCATACACGTGCTCTTCAAATAAACCCAGAACTTCTGGTCTGCGGCTCTTTTCCCATTCTCTGGCTGTACGGATCTTTTTACCCTCCTGCGTTTTTAGAGGATCAGGTAATGTATATGAACCTGCTTTGCTTTCATCGTAGTTTTGCGCCAGTACGCTTTGAAAACCACTCCATATTAATAGTAGGGAAACGAGTATACGTGTTATTGCCTTCATGCATTGGTTTTTAAGATTGGTTGTCTCCCAAAGTAAAGTTAGTATATGGTGCAGGGCGCGTTGGGTTGCTTTCTAGACCAGCTTATTTTCGATCAATCCCACAATCTCCTTCCGGTTTTTTGATCTGGCAAAATCGAGGGCCGATTTCCCATCGTTCGAAAGCAATGTTAAATCCGCATTGGCCGCCAATAGCAGCTTGACAATTTCGATATTATCCTGCCAAATGGCATCGTGTAAAGCTGTGTAACCATTATAAGGTCCTTGCTTATTAATATCAATATGATGGTCAATCAGGAGTTTGGCCGCTCCTGTTCGTCCGGCATACGCGGCTGCGTGAAGTGCCGTAGCTTTCATACCCGGATCAACGGCTTTGACATCAGCACCTGCCTCTAACAGCAATTTCACAATCTGGTCGTAACCTTTATATGCAGCAATAACCAGTGGAGCGTCACGGTTTGCATCCAATTCGTCCACATCCGCGCCATCCCCAATGAGCTGCCCGACCAGCGAGACATTATTTTTATTGATGGCATTCATGAGAGCTGTCATAACTAGTTCTGAATTTTAGGTGAATGAACAATTGAACATTAAGTCCCGACGGAATTCGATGTTATATCATTTTTTGGCAGATTTGCCTGAGGCACAAATTACTACAAAAGCAATTCAGGCCAAATAGTGGTGTTTGGTTTCCTATATTAAAAATTTATCCCTTTCTTCGCCAGCTCGATCAAATCCATAAATAGCATGAAAATCCTAGCTGCTCTCTTTTCCTTTTTGATAATACTAACCGGAAATATCTTAGCCCAAAAACCAAATCCAGGACCGGTTGTTACTTATAAAAATCCGGTGATAGCAGGCGATTTTGCTGATCCGTCGGTAATTCGTGTAGGCGATACCTATTATGCAGCAGGAACTTCATCGGAATGGGGACCGGCTTATCCTATATATAGCTCTAAAAATCTGGTCGACTGGGACTATGTGGGGCCGGTTTTCGATGAATTGCCGGATTGGACCATGGGCAGCTTTTGGGCGCCTGAACTGTTTTTCCGAAACGGCACCTTCTTCGTTTATTATACCGCCCGCCGGAAATCCGACAAGCAGTCATTTATTGGAGTTGCCTCAACTAAAGATCTAAAAAAGGGTTTCAAAGACCATGGCGTTATTATTGAATGGACAAAGGAAGCAATCGACGCTTTTGTTGTTGAAGACAAAGGAAAATTGTTCATCACCTGGAAAGCATATGGCCTGGATAAAGGCAAAAGCATCGAGCTTTTAGGTGCAGAACTTGCGCCGGATGGACTGAAGGTGATTGGTAAGGAATTCAGTTTGATCAAAGCAGATCCTAACAACTGGGAGGCCGGTGGCGCGGAAGGCCAGGCGATTTTCAAGAGAGGAAATTACTGGTATATGCTATACTCCGGCAATGCCTGCTGTGGCGACAAGTGTGACTACCAGGTTGGATTTGCAAGAGCAGAAAAACTACAGGGACCATGGACAAAATATTCCGGAAATCCGGTTCTCTTTGGGGATGATACCTGGAAATGTCCGGGCCACGGAACGGTAGTAGTAACGCCAGACAACCGATATTTCTATTTGCATCACGCTTACAATGGCGTCGACTTTACATTTGGCGGCCGACAAGGGGTTTTAAGCGAACTCGTGTGGGACGAAGCGACCAAATGGCCGTCGTTTCGATATGGAAAGACAACTCCGGCTCAGGCAGAAGCGCCGATGGGCATAAATGCCGTCTCAAACTCAAATTTTCTGATCCATTTTGATGCAGATACATCTAAAGCCCCCTGGGTTTTTGATGTAAGTTTTTCAAAACCAGTATTTGCAGTTGAAAAGGGAGCACTTCGGATTGAGAATAACAACCTTTCCAAAACAGGAAATTTTCTCGGCCTGACTGTAAAAAAAGGCAACTACACCTTGACTACCGAGATCATGACGAAAGATAGTTTAGCCCAAAACATCGTAGTTTATGGAGATGCCAATAACGCAATCGGATATGGAATTCGTAAAAACAACATCGAATTTTGGCAGGTTCGAGACGGAGCATATCAGCTAATAAAAACGCAGGAAATTCCGGAGAGCTTTAAAAATATCGAATTAAAATTACGCAGTCGGTATGGCCGCTTTTATGAGTTCAGCTGGGATTTAAAGGGGCAGAAAGTTGACTCTCCCAATCGTACCGTTGAGATAGAAGCAGCATGGTTGCCACGTTGGGACAGGGCTCCAAGGGTGGGTATTAACGTTTCCGGAGAGAAGCCTGGAAAGGGAGAGGTTATAGCTGTCCAGATGAAGTATGAGTAACATTTACCTTGTTTCCAGGGTTATATCCCCGCGGAAAGTATTCCTCTCTGTAGTAATGCGACCCCCTAATGGTGGTCGATACTATAGGGAACTAACATTATTATAGCCCCGACGATAACAATACTTTCACTATATTCCACACTGTACCGAGTCGTTGCAATATGGATACTAATATGGCCTACGACTCCAACCTCATTTAATAAACTACCACTCCCGATTTCGGCACATCTGTTAGTGCTTTCACACCTTCCCCCAATCTGGCCCAGAAATATCACAGAATTCAAAGATAACCCCTTAAACCACAACTGATAAACCTCCTCAATGAGGCAGAAATCTGAAAGGTTGCCCTCCAATACCAAGCTTCTGACCACAATTTCAGGAAACCTGCATCCGACACACAATTTTATTTTAAAAATACACCTCTTAACATTTCCTTAATTTTAAAAATCTAGGGATATTCAGAATAAATAATAATTTCGGCTTCGCCGCAACACTTCATAACCAACGGACGAACAGTATTATCAAGCAGGTTTCATTCCATTTGTTCCGCTAATTTCTACACTCGTACGATTTTAGTATTGTATTGAAATCCTAACCGACAACAACTCACTTAATTCGACGCAGGATGATTAACTCAACAGTGAAAGACCATGATGTCGTCTTCAAAGACGAAATCAAAAAAGTTTCCGACTTCAAATTTGGCACGACTGTCGTCAATGTCTTCGATGACATGGTAAGCCGATCCGTCCCATTCTATAATGAGACTCAGAGAATGATTGGTGAACTTGCTGCCGACCATGCCGTGGAAGGAAGCTTTGTTTACGACCTGGGATGCTCTACAGGCACCACGTTGATCGAATTGGACAAACTTATCTCTTCCGATATCCGCTTTATAGGCATTGACGAATCGCCGGAAATGCTTGATAAATGTGCTGTTAAATTGGAGGAAGCCGGCTTTAAAAGACCTTACGATCTGGTGGCCGGTGATTTACATCAGCCCTTGCCGATCAATAATGCTTCGGTGGTCATTCTCTGTCTGACACTTCAGTTTGTCCGTCCGTTATTTCGCGAAAGGTTGTTGAAAAATATCTACAATGGATTAAATCCTGGTGGAGTTTTGATTCTGGTGGAGAAAGTATTGGCAGAAGGTGCCGTCTTCAACCGCGATTTTATTAAATATTATTACAATTATAAGAGGCGCAACAATTACAGCGAAATGGAGATATCGCAGAAGAGGGAAGCTTTGGAGAATGTGCTGATTCCTTACAAGCTGTCCGAAAACCTGCTTTTACTTAAAGAAACAGGTTTTGCAGATTGTGAAACATTTTTTAAATGGTACAACTTTTCCGGAATTATAGCCTACAAAAAATCATGATATCCATTGGTAATTTCTTTTTTAAATACAGAAACGTATTATTCATATTTCTGTATCTCCTCCCCTTTTTACCTTCCCCAATGCTATTTTCAGACGAGTATTTCGGCGAGAAGTATTATCTGTATCCCATTATTATTGGATTAGCGATCACATTTTCAGGAGAGATCATCAGAGGAATGACCATCGGATTAGCATATATTATCAGGGGTGGTCGCGACAAGAAGGTGTATGCTGAGAAGCTCGTCACTGAGGGCATATTCAATCACTGCCGTAATCCATTATATGTCGGCAATATCCTGATGCTTTTCGGAATTGGGATTTTGGCTAATTCTCTGATTTTTACAGCCATAGTCATGCCGATTTTTCTCTTTATCTATCAGGCCATAGTCCTGGCGGAAGAGAACTTTCTGCGTAACAAGTTTGGCACCCAGTTTGATGCCTATTCCAAAAGGGTAAGTCGTTGGCTTATTAATTTCAGCGGGTTGTCGTCCACTTTTGGGGGTATGACTTTCAATGGAAAACGTTGGTTACTGAAGGAATATAACACGCTTATGGTTTGGCTTGTCGGCATTACTGCTATCCTATTATATAAGTACCCTCAGATCATCCCGGACGAGCAGGAGAGAATGAAAGCTTTTCTTATCATTCTAGTATTTCTGGGTTTGATATATGGTTATGTTCGGTATCTGAAAAAATCGGGAAAGATGACGGACTCGCTGGCATAGTTTCAGATATCATATAGTACGTTATATATCTATTGGCGCGATGAACGAATTCTTTCATCGCGCCAATCTTATTTTACAGCCGATTTCAACTCCACATATCTTTTCCGGGAAGAATTCAACACTTCTTTATATTGTTCGTCCGATGCGACATTATGCTTTTCGTCCGGATCTTTTACCAAATCAAAAAGCTCCTCGTAGTCGTGCTCGATATATTTCATATACTTCCTTTTATAACCTACTACCCCTTCCACTTTCGGTATTCCCGGACTGCCCATAAAGGTGTGCTCATAGAAGAAATCCGCTCTTTTTGGTCCTTTCACTTTGCCACTCGCAACAGTCGCTAAATCGGTGCCCTGCATAGTCCTGGGAACAGAAACATCAGACAATCCAAGTATAGTAGGGGCTATATCAATATTCAGGACCATATCATTCACTTTTTTACCCGCATCAGTTTTCTTCCTCGGATCGAATAGGATCAGTGGGACGCGGATAGATTCCTGGTGCCCGTACCATTTGTCAGCCAGGCCATATTCTCCCAGATAAAAACCGTTGTCGCCCATGAATATGATGACGGTATTATCGTCAAGCCCCTTTACTTTTAGTGCTGCCTTTAACTTGCCAACGACTTCATCCACGCCACTGATAAGCCGATAATAATTCCGGACGCTCTCTTGGTACATGCTGTTATTTTCATATCGTTGATGCCAGCGCATTCTCCCAAAATTTTTCTCAGTTCTAAAAAAATCAGGAAATGCATTCCAGTACTTTGGATCCATTTTTTCTGTTTCCGGAATAGAATCCGACTTATACATTGACATAAACCGGGGTTGCGGAATAAACTGGCGGGGATCCTCATCCTGAACGTGTGGTGCCTTGAAGCTTACAGATAAGCAAAAAGGTTTATCACGATCGGCCGTTTCTAAAAACGCCTGGATATCGTTATTCACCTTGTCGGTATGGTGCAAATAATTACCTTTTTGATCTTTCAGCTCATAATCAGGCTGCGATTTGTCGGAACAAGACCAGAAATCGAAGAGTGCGGACGGTTGATTTTTGGGCTCACCTACTCCAAATTTGCCGATGAAGCCGATTCGGTACCCCGCTTTTTTTAAAAGCATAGGGTAAGTCTGACTGAATGCTTCTGCTGTAAAACTTGTCGAGAAGTCCGCGATCTTGTGCCTTGACATATATTGCCCACTCAAAACACTCGCCCGACTAACGCAACAGATCGAAGTAGTGACGTATGCTTGCTTAAACAGGATACCGCTATTGGCCAGCTGATCGAGATTGGGAGTTTTGATGATCGGATTACCCATGACGCCCAACGCATTAACCCGATGATCATCCGTTAAAAGGTAAATGATATTAGGCTTTTTAACTTTTTGCGCAACCTGGCCAGCATTCCTGATTTGGGCTGCCGATATAGCAATCACTGCCGTGCAAAGCGTAATAATAAAATAGAGCTTATACATTTCGCGAGGTTTAAAATAAATCATATGCGTCTTTAAGTTCATTTATGAGGTCGATTTCCGCAATTCCATTTAGTTGGACACTGGAAAATGAGCACGAGGGCACGAAACTTTGTCTCCAATACCCGCCTGTAAGCTACATAAAGTACAGTAATACTTTTAATTAATACTATTCACTGATAATCAGACATTTAAGTATAGTTTTTAAAAATCCCCTTTTTTTAGGGCTTTTCTTGGTTTCAGACAACCCTGGAGCACTTTATCAGCATCGAATTCACCTCAAAATATGTCGCATGAAGTCGTTCGACAAACGTATATCAATACACGTTCAAAATCCACGAATTTATGCGTATCTACTTCCATATTATTCACGACACGGAATATTACAATTTCGCATAATTATAGAACCACTTCTACATATATATAGTAGGTAATTGTTGAAAAGAGTATTTTGCCAAGATACCACTAAAGACGAGTCCGGTTACTTTTACGAATTCCTCCGATTACTTATACATTTTATTTACCATTATATTTACGAATATACACAAGAAATATAAATGTTCTTCTATTTGAAATTACGAACTATTTGCTCAAAAATACCTAAAACACAATTTTTTGAGAAATTTTCATTCATTTCCTTGTTTAGCTCAACTAGATTATTTTATATTCGACCACACTTTATTGTGTATCGGCGCACACACTTTAAACCTGTTAACAAATTCTACAAAATCGTTTACTTACCCGTAGAATTTCACCGCACCGACTTTTTTCTTGATTACGTATAGTTTGCTTTTTGTAGTTTGTTGCTAAATAAAGTTCTAAATGAGTACTAAAAATTAAATAAGAAAAAGTATGGATCAACATTTCCAATCCTGAATTAATCTCTGCTATCCTGAATACCACAAATGGTGTTGAGGGTAGATATTGCCTGATAACCAACCCTGTAGTTTAATACCTACTTGAACAGATTGTTTTTCCGGCGTCATGAATCTTTAATAGATAATGGGTTTTTGAAGCTAACGCTCACCCCATCAAGTGGCAATGGAATATCTTGAATACTAGTAGCTGAATTTCAAACCTCCTCTTAAATACATCGTTATGAAAAAAGGTTCACCCTTTATTCACAACCTCGTGCGTTTTTACACGCGAGTTTGGCATTTAATTATTCTAATCGGCCTGCTGGTCAGCGTGCAAACCTCAGCACTCAACACAGTCCGAGAGTCCGATCTACTTCACCGGTCTTCGTCAGAAACCGGATTACGTAAACCCAACCCTAATCTGAACCCACTATTAACGTCAGTAGGGAAAGATCTTTTTACTCAACGTCGTGGGAATAATGCGGGAAGTAACCTCAATTCCATCCCTAATGGAATTGAGGTGAAACCCTCATTGTTCACTGCATCAGTTTCAAAGGGGAAAGCCGACATGAGTAAGGGTATTGCACCAGCATTATCTCCAGTCGACCTCACCCCTATTCAAATTAACTTTCAGGATGCCGCTACGACGCCTCCGGCTGGTTGGCTGAGAGATTTTGGTCAAGCTTATGGACCAAGATCTTCTGCAAACCAGGGAAGCAATAAAGAGTACGGATGGCGCAGACGCTCGACCGGAGCTCCAATTGATCTTTCTGTTGGTGGCACAGCTCCAGGTAATGGACGCAAACGCGCAGCACCAGCAGATGTTTTGTTGGCTACACTGATGCACATGCAAGCCAACAATGTAAGTGGAACATTCAACGGAACGCCGATTGAGGGGTATTGGGAAATTAAAGTTCCAAACGGTGTTTACGATGTAACAGTATCAGCGGGCGACGGAAATGTTGGAACAGACCCGGAAAGCCACACCATCAATGTTGAAGGAGTTAACGCGATATCAGCTTTTGTTCCCTCCGGCGCCGCAGGTGCCTCAACTCGTTTTAAGTCAGGTACCGCTCGCGCAACGGTAACAGATGGATTTCTTACGATCAATGCCGACGGGGGTGTTAATACCAAAATCAATTCTGCCCTGATTCAACCTGTTAACCAGGCTCCCGTAATAGCCAACACGATCGCAGCTCAAACTGCAACGGCAAATACATTATTTACACTCAACGTTAGTAATACTTTCGCAGACCCGGACGGGGATGCACTTACGCTTTCAGCTTCACTAGCTGACGGAAGTGCATTACCCGGCTGGCTGGTTTTCACTCCAGGCACTAAATCATTCAGTGGTACGCCGTCAGACGCAGCAAGTTTAAGTATCAAAGTTACCGCTTCAGATTCTCAAGCAGCTGTTGATGCAATTTTTACCTTGACAGTAAATGCGGCTCCAGGCACAAACCACGCACCGACTATTGCAAATGCCGTCGGAGCTCAAACTGCTACAGCAGGAACTGCATATAGCCTTGACTTAACAAATACCTTCGCTGACCAGGATGCTGCTGATGTGCTGACACTTTCTGCCACACTTGCAGATGGAAGTGCATTGCCAGCTTGGTTATCATTCGATCCGGCCACTAAGATTTTAAGTGGTACGCCGTCAGACGCAGCAAGTTTAAGTATCAAAGTTACCGCTTCAGATTCTCAAGCAGCTGTTGATGCAATTTTTACCTTGACAGTAAATGCGGCTCCAGGCACAAACCACGCACCGACTATTGCAAATGCCGTCGGAGCTCAGACTGCTACCGCAGGAACTGCATATAGCCTTGACTTAACAAATACCTTCGCCGATCAGGATGCGGCTGATGTGCTGACACTTTCTGCTTCACTTGCAGATGGAGGTGCGTTGCCTGTTTGGTTATCATTCGATCCGGCCACTAAGATTTTAAGTGGTACGCCGTCAGACGCAGCAAGTTTAAGTATCAAAGTTACCGCTTCAGATTCTCAAGCAGCTGTTGATGCAATTTTTACCTTGACAGTAAATGCGGCTCCAGGCTCAAACCACGCACCGACTATTGCAAATGCCGTCGGAGCTCAGACTGCTACCGCAGGAACTGCATATAGCCTTGACTTAACAAATACCTTTGCTGACCAGGATGCTGCTGATGTGCTGACACTTTCTGCCACACTTGCAGATGGAAGTGCATTGCCAGCTTGGTTATCATTCGATCCGGCTACTAAGATTTTAAGTGGTACGCCGTCAGACGCAGCAAGCTTAAGTATCAAAGTTACCGCTTCAGATTCTCAAGCAGCTGTTGATGCAATTTTTACCTTGACAGTAAATGCGGCTCCAGGCACAAACCACGCACCGACTATTGCAAATGCTGTCGCAGCTCAGACTGCTACCGCAGGAACTGCATATAGCCTTGACTTAACAAATACCTTTGCTGACCAGGATGCTGCTGATGTGCTGACACTTTCTGCCACACTTGCAGATGGAAGTGCGTTGCCAGTTTGGTTATCATTCAATCCTGCCACTAAGATTTTAAGTGGTACGCCTTCAGACGCGGCAAGTTTGAGTATCAAAGTTACCGCCTCAGATTCCCAGGCAGCTGTTGATGCAATTTTTGCCTTAACAGTTAATGCGGCTCCAGGCTCAAACCACGCACCGACTATTGCAAATGCCGTCGGAGCTCAGACTGCTACCGCAGGAACTGCATATAGCCTTGACTTAACAAATACCTTCGCTGATCAGGATGCTGGCGATGTGCTGACTCTTTCTGCTTCACTTGCAGATGGAGGTGCTTTGCCAGTTTGGTTATCATTCAATCCTGCCACTAAGATTTTAAGTGGTACTCCGTCAGACGCGGCAAGTTTGAGTATCAAAGTTACCGCCTCAGATTCCCAGGCAGCTGTTGATGCAATTTTCTCACTGACTGTCAATCCGGCTCCGGTTGCAGGTTGCAGCCCTATCAGTACATTGCCTTGTAACCAGGTCAACGTCACATTACCATTCGCCTTGAATTTCGATGGAAATCAGGGAGGTATTATGGCGCAGGGAGGATTAGGAACAGGTTTCACGATGGTGGATGCTCCCTCTGGATCGCGGGCGTCTAACGACGGTACAGCTTCTTCGCCTGTTACTGGCTATGAAGTATCTAAGCTTACTATCAACTCAGGTATTTTACAAGTTAGAGCCAATAAGGGTATTGCATATCTTGCAAACAACAATCAGATCAACGCATTGGGAGCTGGTGTTGCAAATGCACACGGTAAGCTTGTCTATGAAACTACCATTGTAAACCCTGTTTCTGCTGCAAGTTCAGGCCAGGCTGGTTTATGGGTTGGTTTGAATGATAAGACATTTATCAAACTCGCTTTCGTGAACAACACGATCGAAATGCGGAAAGAGGTAAATAATGCAACCGTCGAAACCGCAGCATCCAATAACCCTGACCACCGGGTTACAGGAGCGTTATCGAATATAACCAATTCAAATCTTCGACTTAGACTTGTTCTGGATCTTATCAATAACAAAGTTGAAGGTTTTTACTCAACCAACGGAACAACATATACTAATGTAGGCTTGACCTATATCACTCCGGCAAACCCATTTTCAATTGATATAGCCAATATGGGTTTGGCTGGACAAACTGTATATGGTGGTATTTACGCTACATATCGTAACGCAAGCACCGATCCGAACCTTACTTACAACTTCGACGAATTCTCGATCAAACAACATGACTTCCCTGTCGTAACAGCTCCATTCCGTCTTAATGCTGGTGGTGGCGATCGTACAGTAAACGGAGCTTTGTTTAGCGGAGATGCTGCTTACGCACTGATCCCGGGTGAAACCAACAATACGACGACTACCATAACAGGCGCAGGTTCGGTTCCTGAACTTTATTATGAAAGACGTTTCGGAACATATCTTGGTTATTACCTTCCTATTGCAAACGGATTTTATACCGTTAAACTGCATATGGTGGAAAATAACAATTCCGCAGCCGTTGGCTCCCGTGTGTTTGGTGTGAAAATCGAAGGAGCTCCTGTCTTGACAAATTACGATCTGTTTGTTGACGGAGGAAACAAAAACAAGGTTGTTATCCAGAAAAGCTTCAATACCCAGGTAACCGATGGCGTACTGAATATTGACTTCGCAGCAACAGTTGAGAAAGCAATGATCAATGCAATTGAAATCCTGCCAGTTGGAAACCAGACACCAGTCGTAGCTAACGCTATTCCTGACCAGACGGCAACTACCAATGTTGCATACAGCCTGGCTATTCCTGCTAACACATTTACCGATCCTGAAGGCACGGCGTTGACTTTGACAGCTTCCCTTGCAAACGGTGATCCTCTACCAGCTGGATTGACCTTCGCATCCAATACGCTGCAAGGAACGCTTACTGCACCAGCAGTATATACTATTAAAGTTACTGCCAGCGATGGACAGGCCACTATAAGTGATGAATTCACACTGACAGTGAGCGATGCTGTTAATCAGGCTCCGACAGTTGCCAACGCAATTGCCGACAAAACTGTAACTATCAATACGGTTTTCGATTTTGTTGTTCCGGAAAATACTTTCGCTGACGGAGACAACGATCCACTTACGATCACTGCAGCGCTTGCAGATGGAAGTGCCCTTCCTGTTTGGTTGGAATATGACGCCGCTACTAAAACTTTCCACGGCACTCCGACTGCTATTGGAGAATATACTGTCAGATTAACAGCAAACGATGGTGAAGCAACAGTGTTTGAGGATTTCAAAATTACTGTTGGCAATGTTCCTGTTAACCAGGGGCCAACGCTTGCACAAGCTATTCCTGCTCAATCTGCAACTGTTAGTCTCGCCTTCAACTATACAGTTCCAGCAGCAACATTTGCAGATGCTGAAAATGATCCGTTGACTTTCGCTGCAACTTTGGCGGACGGAAGTGCACTACCAAGCTGGCTGGCATTTAACGCTGCTACCAGAGTATTCAGCGGAACTCCTGATGCAGCAGGCACTTTATCTCTGAAAGTAACAGCCAGTGATGCTACTAACTCTGTCGACGCGGTATTCGCATTGACAATAAACGCTGCTCCGTTGGTTTGTACTCCTATCAGTACGCTTCCTTGCGAGCAAATAAATGTATCGCTTCCATTCACACTCAACTTTGATGGAACTCAAGGCGGCATTCTTGCTCAGGGTGGTTTGGGAACAGGGTTCACGATGGTTGATGCACCTTCGGGAGCAAGAGCTGCAAACGATGGTTCTCCTTCTTCGGCAGTAACAGGCTATGAAGTTTCGAAACTTGCGATTGCCGGTGGCCGACTGAATATCACAGCCAACCAGGGAATTGCGTTCCAGGCAAACAACAACCAGCTGAATGCGTTGGGTGCCGGAGTAGCTAATGCGCACGGAAAATTGATATATGAGACTACCATCGTAAACCCCATCAGCGCAACGAACGCTCAACAAGGCGGATTATGGGTTGGTTTGAATGACAAAACATTCATCAAACTTTCTGTAACCAACAATACAGTTGAGTTGAGAAAAGAAACGGCAGATGCTAGCTCAACAGTTAATACTACTGCAAACCCTAATCAGAGAGTAACAGGCGTACTCTCCAATGTTAACACACAGACATTCCGTTTGAGAATTGTTCTTGACCTTATCAACAATAAGGTTGAAGGATACTATTCTACAAATGGTACGACATATACGAATGTTGGTCTGAATTACAATACGCCTGCCAATCCATTCTCAATAGATATAGCGGATATGGCCCTGGGTGGACAAACCATCTACGGAGGTATATACGCTACTTATCGTCAGGGAGTTTCGGGTATCACTTATTCGTTCGATGACTTCTCTATCAAGCAACACGACTTCCCTGTTGTAACTGCTCCTTTCCGTCTTAATGCCGGTGGTGGAGATCGTACAGTGAATGGAGCCTTGTTTAGCGCAGATGCAACCTATGCACTGATCCCTGGCGAAACTAACAATACCAGCAATGTTATTACCGGCGCAGGTTCGGTTCCGGAGCTTTATTATGAAAGACGTTTCGGAACATATCTTGGATATTATCTGCCAATCGCAAACGGTTTCTATACCGTTAATCTGCACATGGTGGAAAACACTGCAACCGCTGCCGGTTCTCGTGTTTTTGATGTCAAAATTGAGAACAGCACAGTTCTTGATAATTTAGATCTTTTTGTGGATGGCGGAAACGCGAACAAAAAGGTAATCATCAAAACCTTTAATACGAATGTAACTGATGGTGTTTTGAATATCGATTTTGCTGCCTCGGCTGATAAGGCCATGATCAACGCAATTGAGATATTGCCAGCAGCAAATCAGGCGCCGATCGTTGCTAACCCAATTGGAACGCAAACAGCGACGGTCGGTAACGCCTACACTTTCGTAGTTCCTGTTGGAACGTTCACGGATCCGGAAGGCGCGCCGCTTACAATAACAGCAACTCAGGAAAATGACAGTGCACTTCCGGAAGGAATCACTTTTGATCCTAATACTACTACCTTCAATGGTACGCCGACTGTTGCAGGCAACTATTCTATTAAGTTAATCGCCTCAGATGGAACTGCTTCGACGCCTGCAATTTTCTTACTCAATATCAAAGCGCAGAATTCGTCGCCGGTAGCTGTTACAGACCCGGAAAATCAAGTTGTCACGGCTGGTCAGGCTTTCTCATTCATGACCGGTTCATTCTCTGACCCGGACGCTGGCGACGTGCTGGCATATGCTGCCACACTGGAAAATGGCGATGTACTACCAGCATGGTTGTCATTTAACACATCGAACATGACATTTAGCGGTTCTGCTCCAACAACACTTGGTGTCATAACTGTTAAACTGACTGCGACTGATATTGACCTTGCCTTTGTAAGCAAAACTTTCACAGTGACAATTGAAGCGGCGCCGACGGTAACCCCTTGTCTGCCTATCAGTTCATTACCTTGTGAAAGCATCACAGTCCAACTTCCATATGCGATCACTTTTGATGGCAGCGAAGGTGGTTTGCTAGACAAAAACAACCTCGGAACTGGTTTCACCATGGCGCTTGCTCCTTCGGCGGCGCGAGTAGCTGAAGATGGTACTGCCACTTCTGCCGTAACAGGCTTCGAACCTTCCAAGTTGACCGTAACCGGTGGAAGATTAAGCATCGTTACTAACAGAGGTATATCGTTTGTAGCTAACAATAACCAGCTGAACACGCTCGGCGTTGGAACTGCTGCGAGCGGCAAATTGATTCTTGAAACAACGATCGTCAATCCATATAGCGGATCAGGTTCTGAACAGGGTGGTTTGTGGTTCGGATTAAGCGACAGAACGTTTATCAAACTGGCCGTTTCTGCGAACAAAGTGGAAATGCGTAAAGAGCTAAATGATGTCTCTTCCACTGCCACAACTGACAACACTAACCCTGACCAAAGATTAACTGGTACCATAACCGGACTTAACAATCAGACTGTAAGGCTTCGTTTGGTTATCAACAATGTTACTAACAAAGCTGAAGGTTTCTATTCCACCGACGGTGTTAACTATGTGAACGTTGGTGCAGCATATACGTTGCCATCAAATCCTGCAGCGATCGATATAACGAATATGGCTTTGGCTGGCCAAACTGCATATGCTGGTATTTATACTACGCAAAGAACGTCGCCTACAGCAAGAACTTACAACTTTGAAAACTTCTCGCTGGTACGGGAAGAAGTATCGACAAAAACACTTGCCTTCGCTCCAAATTCATTGGATTTCACAGCGATTCAAGGTCAGGCTGTAACGGCTAAAACAACTACATTGACTGCAAGCGAAGGTGCTCCTACCGTAACTTTCACTAGCTCGTCTGCAAGTTGGTTGACCTTACCGGCTGCAACCTTAGGAACTGTAACGTTCGGCGCAGCAAACCTAAGCTCTTCTGTAGCTCCTGGTTTATACGAAGCTACTGTAACTGCTACCGCACCGGGATATGATCCTGCGACATTGATCGTGGCATATACTGTCACAACGGCCGAGGTTGCTGCTCCGATTAAAATCAACTTCCAGGATGCGGCGACCGTACCTCCAGCTGGCTGGTTGAAAGATTATGGCCAACCTTTGGGATTACGCACTGGTACTGACCAAGGTACAAATATGGAATATGGTTGGAAAAGACGCTCAAACGGAGCCCTGCTTGACCTTTCCGTAGGTGGAACCGGCCCTGGTAACGGACGTAAACGCACAGCACCGGCGGATGTATTGCTTGCCACTTTCATGCACATGCAGGCCAATAATGTGAGCGGTACATTCAATGGAACACCAATCGAAGGTTATTGGGAAATCAAAGTACCAAACGGCATATATGATGTCACAGTTTCGGCTGGTGATGGAAACGTAGGTACTGACCCTGAAAGCCATAAATTGAACGTTGAAGGCATCGCTGCTTTCCCTAATTTTGTTCCAACTGGCGCAGCAGGAGCACTTACACGCTTCAAGTCTGGTACAGTTCGTGCAACTGTAACGGATGGATATCTGACGATCAACGCCGACGGCGGTACTAATACCAAGATCAACTCTGCCTTAATTACGCCAATCGACGTAACGCCATTCCTGGTTTGGTCTGCAAGCGAACACAGCCTTGCGGTTGAGAAAGGAACTCCGGAAACTGACTATACCTTCTCACTAGATCTTCAGCACTCAAGCTCGACTCAAAACCTGCCGATCACAATGACTGCAGTATATGGAGCAGGAGCTACTGACTGGTTGGTTTTCGATGCCAATCATAATGGAGATGAGCCTAACGTAACATTCGATTACAGCGCAGCAAAAGATCTTCCTGTGGGTACTTACACTGCAACAGTGACAGCTTCTGCTGCTAACCACAACAGTGCCGGTACGTTAATCAGAGTTACCGTAATTGCTGCTGGTGAAAACCAACCATATGTAATTTCTTCAACGCCGGCAAATGGTGCAACGAACGTAAGTGTAAACCTTGCGAGTATTGCTGCCAACAGCCTTTTCGTTCCCGAGGTTGCTGGCTTTAATGGCGGTGTTGACAATGCAACTTTAACAACCAACTCGGTACAACTATTCAAAATTTCAGGCGGAACAACTTCCCAGATCTCGGGAACTGTTCAAGGTACCGGTGGTGGTGACGCGATCAGCTTCACGCCAACTTATGCACTTGAACCGAATACTACCTACCGATTCAATATATCAAATCAGGTGAAGTCGCACAGTGGTGCTGCTTTCCTTCCATACGAAGCGACGTTCACAACTGGTAACAATACAGTTGGAACACCAAATCCTGTTGCAGCTGAATTTGCTCCGAAAGTTGTGATTCCTTCAACCGTTGGTAAAAAATATACCAGCATATTGTTCGGGCCGGATGATAAATTCTACGCCCTCCGACTGGATGGTGTGATCGAACGTTTCGATGTAGACCACACAACTGGTATGCTTTCTTCGCCGGTTGAAATCAAAACTTTGACTACAAAATATGGTCTGAGATCATCGGTTGGTCTAACTTTCGACCCGGCTTCGACACCAACAAACCTGATCGCTTATATCTCTCACTGTAGTGCCGGATTGAGCAATGCTCCTGAGTTTGACGGAAACATTTCCAGACTTTCAGGTCCGGATCTTGAAACTGAACAGTTGATATTGACAAAACTACCTCGTTCAAAAGCAGATCACCTTGTAAACAGTATCGCTTTCGGCCCGGATGGTGCAATGTATTTCAACCAGGGAAGTTTGAGCTCAATGGGTCTATACGATGGTACATGGCAACGTGACGAAAGTTTGCTTGCTGCGACGGTACTGAGACTCGATTTTGCAAAAATGGCTGGTATTCAATTGCCGCTTGACGTTCGGACTACCAGCAACCAGGCATTGATTAATGCAGCGCCAAGCAACGACTTCCGCATGTCGGACGGTACCTACAACCCATATGCAACTACATCACCTTTGACAATATATGCTTCAGGTGTTCGTAACGCATTCGACTTGGTATGGCACAGCAACGGACAGCTCTATGTACCCGCAAATGGTTCCGCTGCCGGAGGTAACTCTCCTGCATCAGTAGCTGGTACAAGACGTCCGGAAGGCTCTGTTTATGCAGGCCCTTCTGTTATCTCAACTTCGTCTATCAAGGTTCAAAATGACTGGCTGTTCCGTGTTAACCCACTTAAACCAGTTGGATATTTTGGACACCCAAATCCATTGAGAGGACAGTATGTTGCCAACAGAGGGTATCTGGACAACCCTAAATACCCGACAACTCAAGGTGCTGATATCAGCTACCGCGGAGCAGCATACAATTTCGAATTGAACAAATCACCAAACGGTGTAATTGAATACAAGAGTAATGCATTCAACGGCGCGATGAAGGGCAGGATTCTGGTTTGCCGGTTTAGTGGTGGTAGTGATATCATCGTTCTTGAACCAGGTACACTGCTTCCGGATCCTAGCGTAAATACTGCCGAAAGTGACGACCATATATATGACATCATCGGTGCACAAACAGGTTCAGGAACAGATGGCGTAACCGGACTTTCAGGATTTACCAATCCATTGGATATCGCGGAAGACGTTCAGAACGGTAACCTTTACATTGTTGAGTATAACTGGAACAATATCAGTGGTAAGACAGCACAGATTGTGATGCTGAAAGCCTCTACCCCGTCAACGGTAGCTGGAATTGCAACTGTTACTCCTGAAAAAGTAATCGACAATGATGTCATAGGAGGTGCTGCCGGTAAAAACCATACAATTACTTTGGCTAATACAGGAAATGCGCCATTGACTGTAACAGGTATCGCACTGAGCGGAACGGATGCAAATCAATTCCAATTACTCGGAGCGCCAAATCCAAGTGTTGCCACTCCGACTACTATTGCCAAAGGAAGCGCGATCACTTTCAACGTGGCGTTCAACCCTACCACAGTTGGTGTTAAAAAGGCGAATCTTACGATCACAAGTGTTAATAACGCTGCGAAAGTAGTACCTCTAAGCGGACTTGGTACAGTCGGTCAATCTGGAACAAACGAGCCTTCGTTGCAACTTGTTCTGGACACTTACGATATTAAAGTGAACGTGGGTGACGACAATAAGAATACAAATATCATCCACAGCACAAATTTTGCTGCTCCTTTGCTTGGTGACGAAGTTTCGATTCAGAAATTCCAGCGTGCTACCGACGGCGAAGTAATTATTGAACCGCTTTCAGTATTCGGACCAACCGATGCAGGTGGTATTGTTACCGCGTTCGGATGGTATACTTCCGGAAATGCCAATGCCAAAAATGAACTGTTCACGGTTGCAAACAGCAATTTCCAAACAGTTGACGTTCAAGTAAACGGCTCATTGGATTTTGACCCGGGTCTGGATTCATTCGGATTCTATTCCCGCTGGCCATTCTTTGCAAACCGCCATTTATATAGCGAAGATGCCCTGAATACATTCTCAGGTGCTATACCTCACCATGTAAGGGTGTATCCTCTGAAAAATGCAGACGGATCGTTGGTTGAAAACGCTTATGTTATCGCAACGGAAGAAAATACAAGTGGGTATGACTATCAGGATATCGCAGTTATCGTACGTAATGTTAAACCAGTCGTTCCGGTTCTTACAAAAGACCTCACACTGTCAAACAATACGCTTAATTTCAGCTATACTCCTGGGGTAGTAACTCCTCCTCAGGCAGTAACCTTGTCAGCCAACATTGGCACTCCTGCCATCACTTTGACAAAAACAGGAACCAGCCCATGGTTGACACTTCCTGCGGCAGTTGTAGGAACGCTTTCATTCGAAGTCGACGGGTCAGCATTGGCTCCGGGAACTTACACTGAAACAGTGACTGCTTCGGCTGATACTTACACCAGTGTAGCGCTTACGATTTCATTAACTGTCAACCCTGCCGGTTCGGGAGCAATCCTCACGGCTAGTAATCAGGAGCTTATTTTCGATGCTCTTAAAAACACAACTGTCTCGAAACGATTAACGGTAACCAATACCGGTATCGCACCGCTTACAATTGAGTCGGTGTCACTTGGAGGAAACAATCCAGGCAAGTTTACGGTATCAATACTATCGGTTGAAGGCGAGCCAGTTGGAAATGTAATTGGACCAGATGAAATGAAATCACTTCAAGTGACATTTACGCCTGGTAACAATGTTAATACTTATGACGCAGTTGTAACGATCAATAGCAACGCCGCGAATGCAAACACATTGAATGTGAACTTGTTCGCGATGTCATTGAACGGCTATGAAGGAGCCAACGAGCCTCCTCTGCAAACGGTAGTTAATACTTTGGGTTATGGTATCAATGTAGGCTGGACAACGCTTGCCGACGGAACTGCCGCAACCATGAAGGGTGATGAAGTTCCGGTTCAACTTTTTGAAAGAGCAAACGCAGGTCCGGTATTGATTAGTCCGGTAGCGAGATACTCGCCGAATCAGGAATTGCCATTTGGTTTCTACACTGTTAACAATAACACGCCACAGACCAATCCTGTTGGAACGTTGTCAGGTATATTCGGACAACATAATACACTGTTCCCGCAAATTGTGGCAGGTACTAACCAGTTCAATCCAGGCCTTGCAGCTTTCGGTATTTATGTGGTTGGACTTGAAAGTCGTCTTTCTTATACTCAGGATGCCTTGAACACCGCCGGCCCTACCTTGCACGCTGTGAGAACTTACCCGATGAAGGATAGGAACGGAATTGCGGTTCCTAACAGTTATCTGGTATGTTTTGAAGACGCATCGAATGGTGATTATCAGGATTACATGTTTGTATTGAGCAATGTGGAACCTGCAGGAACACGTAAAACTTTGAGTTTCAGCGCTCCGAATATTGATTGGAACGCGCCTGTGAACGGAAACGTAGTTGCCAAAAGTATCACGCTTAGTGCTGCTAATGGTACGCCGTCGTCTATAACTTTGAAAAAATCGGCCAGCAATACGTGGGCGGTTCTACCGAGCACACCTGCAATAGGTTCTATATCTATCGGAGTCAACACGCTTGGTCTGTCAGCAGGGACTTACACAGATACGCTTTTTGCACAAGCACCAGGTTTCCTTGATGGATATACTATCATGAACCTGAGACTCACAGATGTCGGCGCGAACGCGATGAGAGTTAACTTCCAGTTGACGACAACAACCACCCCTGCAGGATATTTGGCGGATGTTGGTTTGGCATACACTGACGCAAGAGGCTATGGCTGGATCAATCCAACTACCAAAGCTCCTAAGGACCACACTGCAAGTATGCGTGAACGTACTTCTGCTACTGTAGAAACCAGACTTAGAACATTTGCCCTTATGCAATCGACCGCTAGTCCGCAAACGCCGGGCAACTGGGAGATTAAGGTAAGCCCGGGACAATACAATGTCACTGTGGGAGTAGGAGATATTGGATTTACAGATAGTAATCACAGTATCAACGTTGAAGGTGTTTCATTGATATCGAATTTCACGCCGACAGCACAGGAACTCACCAGAGTAGCAACAACTACGGTTATGGTGACCGACGGAAAATTAACGATTGATCCGATAGGTGGTAGCAATACTAAAATTTGCTTTGTAATTGTTGATCCTGCAACGGCAGATACCGATTTCAGTCCACCGGTTGCAACTGTACAGCTAAACGGAACGCTTCAATCGCCGGGAGTTTATCTTAACCAGGTAACCGCGACGATCTCTGCGACGGATTTGGGTGGATCTAATGTTGCCCAGGTGCTTTACAGCTTTAACGATGGGCCTTTCGAAACCTATTTCTCGCCATTACTGATTAATACTGCCGGATCTTATTCCTTCCGTGCAAAAGCGATTGATGGAAATGCAAATGAGACCATCACCAGTCCGGTAACGTTCAGTGTGGTAAAACCAGCTCTTAGCAACGCTAATATTTTGGTGGAAAACCTGGACAAATATCCATCAAACAATCAGCTCACGTTCTCGCTTATACAGGAACCATGGAGAAGAGAAGATGATGGTACTGGGAATCCAACACCATATAACCGTAACCACAACATAGTTAAAGCAAAGATCACCAATAAAGGAACGGGTGCATTGGTAATCAATAATCTGACACTTTCTAACCCAACGGGATGGAAAATAGCACAGATCAATAATGTTGATTATGACCCTGCAACAGCCGCTCCAATTACAATCGCTCCTAACGGATCGATTCAGGTGAGCGTCCAATTCATTGCTCAATTTGCATCGGGACGTGTTAGAGTTCTTCATGACACGCTGAGTATCAACTCAAATGACGATGCCACACCGAAGAAGAAAATCGTATTGTCCGGATTATGGCAATCGGCTGGAGAAGGTGGAAACGAGCCTCGTGCTCAGGAGATTATCGGTGCGTTTGGGTTCAAATCCAACACTGGCTTTAATTCTTCTGATGGTACCAATACAGGTAATAGTCTGATTCTCAATACAGATGAGATCCTTTCTTCATTCTTCCTGAGAGCGGATGCAACTAAACCGGTAACAGTATATCAAATGGGTGCATATCACGGATGTTGCGCCGCAGTTGAAAGCTTCCAGTACTATACCAAAGGGTCGAGCACTATTTCAACGCTGTTCCAACACCACCCTCTGGACGGCCAGTCTTTGCTGCCACTTAAAAACAGCACAACGGCCGCAATCGCTGAAGGTTCATGGAGCCCGGCTGTCAACACTGCATTCGGATTCAAAGTAGCAGGTCAGTTCTCTGATCGTACCCGTAATTCAGAAGGCAAGATAGGTTTGCGCGTTTGGAAGGCAATTGATGCTAACGGAAGTATTATTCCAAACTCTTATATCATTGGACAGGATTACATTGGTAACCCGGGCGTGACCAACTATGACTACCAGGATAACGTTTACTTCGTATCAAATGTAAAACCTGAAACTGGTTCTTCGAACTTCTCTGAGCTGGCAGCGACGCCATCAGCTCCTGACTTCGGAGCACAACAGATCGGATCGACGAATACGATGACTGTAACGTTGAAAAACCTTGGACAGACCTACGCAAACGGTAGCAGTGACCCTGCTATTACAATAGGTAACCTGTCTATTTCAGGCGCGAACGCCAACGAGTTTGCAATTTCTGCTCCGGCGGCTACTGTGCTTGCGATTCAAGAATCAACTACGGTAACTGTTACTTTCAAACCGAATAGCCAGGGCATCAAAAACGCCGCGTTGTTTGTTAACTATAATAGTGGACCATCTCCTTTGAGAATTCCATTGTATGGAATTGCCAATACAAGCTGCAACGTCATCTCTGTCGTAAAACGAATCAAATCGGGATCCAACGCAGCTGTGACAGTTAACGGCAAAACATGGGAAGCCGACCAAAGCTACCGTCAGGGCTCAGTACAACTTGACGCTCCGGCTGTAACTCCGATCGGTGGAACTGACGATGATGTATTGTATCAATCTTACCTTTCAGCGGCAACGGATCTGGCTGAAACCAGATATCTGATTCCGGTTGCGAATGGCAGCTACAAAGTGAGAATGCACTTTATAGAAAACTTCTTCCAGGTTGCAGGATCACGCGTGTTTAGCGTAAACATGGAGAATCAGGTGGTATTGCCAAACTTCGATATATTTAAAGAAGTGGGTTATAAAAATGCAGTGGTGAAAGACTTTGATGTGATCATCACCGACGGCAAACTGGATGTTAAATTCAATCCGATAGCCAACCGCGTTGCAATTGCTGCTTTGGAAATTTTCGCCAATACCCAGAATGCCGGAACGATTGCTCTCAATCAGCAGTCAGTGCTCGGTGCAGAATGTGGGGTATCAAACGGTAGTATCACGTTGGGCGTTACGAATTCAAGTGTCGGTTCGTATCTGTACAAAGTTGGCCAGTTCGGAGCCTATCAGTCTTCGCCGACAATAAGTAATCTGGCTGCCGGATCGTATATATTCTATGTGAAGGAAAACATTACAAACGGTTGTGAAACCTCAGCAGGATTCACAATACCGCAACGTAACAACATGGACTTTACTGTTACCTCACCAGTGTTGGATTGTGCTGCCTCATTCGGATCAGCTACCGTAAGTAATATAACTGGTGGAACAAATAATTATTCAGTTGTATGGGGAACGAATCCGGTTCAAACCAGCATGACTGCTACTGTTGTTCCAATCGGAACTTTCAACGTAACGGTAAACGATGCTTCCGGATGTAGTCTTACAAAACAAGTAACCATCGCTCGTGAAGCTTCTTGTCCTCCACCAGCAATCCGTATCAACTCAGGAGGTACTCAATTGATAGCTTCGGGAGACAGATACTTTAGTGCTGATCAATACTTCGGAGGAACAGACCGTACAGGAGCCCTGGATCCGGTACAGGATATTCAGAATACTACGGATGATGCGTTATATATAACGGAGCGTTCTGCGGCAGCATTCAACTACAATATCCCAGTTACAAATGGTACAATGAATGTTATCCTGCACTTTGCCGAGACCTACTTCGGTGTACCAGGAAAACCAGCAGGTGTTCGTAAGTTCCATGTGAATATTGAAGGAGTTCGTAAGTTGACTAACTACGATATCGCAACCAAAGCACTAGGAGCATTAAAACCAATTGCTGAAACATTCCCGATTACTGTTACAGACGGATTCCTTAATATCGACTTCCTGTCTGGCTCTAACAATATTCCGAAAATATCGGCCATTGAGGTTATTCCTTTGACAGCTACACCTAACTCTGCGCCGGTTCTTGCAGCCATAGGCAACAAGTCAAGCAAAGCAGGGCAGGTACTGACTTTCACAGCTACTGCAACAGATGCTGATGCGAGTCAAACGAAAACGTTCTCATTGACAGGCGCTCCGGCGGGTGCGTCAATCGATCCTACAACCGGTGTGTTCTCTTGGACGCCATTGACATCCGGAGTCTACACAGTAACAGTTGTGGTAACTGACAATGGCTCACCTGCACTGAACGATACGGAACAGATTACTATCACAGTAGCTGAAAACGTAGCTCCGGTTCTGGCGGCCATTGGCAACAAAACGGTAATAGCAGGACAAGCATTAACCTTTACAGCCACAGCTACTGACGACGCGACGCAAACCAAGACGTTCTCACTGACAGGTGCCCCGGTTGGTGCCTCAATCACAACGGCGGGTGTCTTCACATGGACCCCGACAACAGAAGGAACCTACACGGTAACGGTTGTAGTAACTGATAACGGAACACCGCCTTTGGCTGCACAGGAACAGATTACCATAACTGTTAACCCGGCTCCTGTCTCAGACGGAGGAATCAGAATCAACGCAGGTGGTGCAGCTTACTTGTCTGCTGCAAACAAACAGTTCATTGCCGACGCATACTTCGGTGGAACAAACCGGACCACGTCGATTGCTGCGGTTGATATCCAGAATACAACAGACGACGCACTATACTTGTCTGAACGTTCTTCGGCAGCATTTAACTACGCGATACCGGTAACGAACGGTGCATATAATGTAATCCTCCATTTTGCAGAAACATATTGGGGTGTTGCAGCGGGAAGCGGTGCTGGAACAGGAAAACGGAAATTCAACGTCGATATCGAAGGTGTTCGCAAGTTGACCAACTACGACATATTTGTAGCTGCTACTGGTGGATTGAAAGCAATCACTCAGACCTTCCCGATCACAGTAACTGACGGAACGATGAATATCGTGTTCTCAACGGGAACTGCCGATTTGCCGAAAATCTCAGCAATCGAAGTTATTCCTCAGGTTGCACCAGCTAACCAGGCACCGGTACTCGCAGCAATAGGAAGCAAAGCAGGAACAGTTGGTCAGGCACTGACATTCACCGCAACTGCGACGGATCCTGACGCGGGTCAAACCAAAACATTCTCATTGACAGGTGCTCCTGCGGGTGCAACCATCAATCCGACAACAGGTTTATTTAGCTGGACGCCAGATGCGACCGGAACTTTCACCGCAACAGTAGTGGTGACTGACAACGGCTCCCCTGCCCTGACGGATTCTGAGCAGATTACATTTACGATATCCGCTCCGGCTAACGTAGCACCGGTGCTGGCAGCAATAGGAAGTAAAAATGCGACAGTTGGAACACAGTTGGCATTCACTGCCACAGCAACAGACGCGAACGCAGGTCAGACGCAAACGTTCACGCTGACAGGTGCTCCGGCAGGTGCAGCTATCACATCAGCGGGCGCATTTACCTGGACGCCAACAGCAGCCGGTACATTCGCTGCAACAGTAGTTGTAACAGATAACGGATCACCTGCACTTTCTGCACAGGAAACGGTCACTATCACTGTAACTGATCCTGTGGCGGCTAGTGGTATCAGAATCAACGCTGGAGGTGCTGCTTTCGCAGCATCAGGTGGCCGACAGTTCATTGCCGATACATACTTCGGAGGAACAAACCGTACCACGTCGATTGCCGCAGTGAATATCGATAATACAACCGACGACGCGCTTTACTTGTCTGAACGTTCATCTGCTGCCTTCAACTATGCGATTCCTGTAACAAACGGATCGATGACGGTAGTACTGCACTTTGCAGAAACCTATTGGGGAGTTGCAGCAGGAAGCGGTTCAGGTACAGGAAGACGGAAGTTCAACGTGGATATAGAAGGTGCACGCAAGTTGACCAACTATGATATCTTCGTAGCAGCTGGTGGTGGTTTGAGAGCAATCACTCAGAGCTTCCCGATCACTGTTGCCGATGGAACGCTAAACATTGTGTTCTCACAAGGAACCGCAGATCTACCAAAAATCTCTGCGATCGAAGTGATACCTGATGTAGTTATTCCACCAGTTGACCCAACTACCTTGACGCTTGCTCCGGTGGCCGATGCGTTGGTAAGAAACGGAACATACTCGACTGTTAACTATGGTAACGAAACAACTTTGTTCACCAAGTTCGCAACCAGCGACGGGTTCTCGCGGAGCACATATATGAAGTTTGCATTAGGAACTGCAACCAACATTACCTCTGCCAAACTAAGGATCTATGGTAATAACATCGAAAGCGCGATCGCGACGCCGGTAGTAGCATACGCTGTGGATAACGATACCTGGACAGAAACAGGGGTCACTTGGGCAAATGGCCCGACCAGCGCAGCAGCTGCACTCGGCACCGTTAATGTCAACAACGTACAGCAATACTACGAAATTGATGTTACCGCATATGCTCAGGCTCAGGCCGCCGGTGATAAAACGATGAGCTTGCAGTTGAAACAGCCAACTCAGGTGAACCGCAGCCTTATCTTCAACAGTAAGGAAAACGCCGCGAATCCTCCGCAACTTGTAATTGTGACAGGAAGTGCCGGTGCCAGAACAAGCCACGAGGAACTGGCTGAAGTAGTTAAGGGAGAAGAATCGTTGATCGAAGTAGAGTACGAGAAATCGAGCGTCTACCCGAATCCGATCAGAAACCAACGCTTCATGCTGGAATTATCCAAGAAACATTCTTCAGACGTTGCACTCAAACTGATCAGCCCAAGTGGTAGAACATTTGACCTGAACGTTCCGGGATTGGGCGATGGCGGCAAAAAAGAAGTAGACGTCTCAAGACATTCATTAACCCCGGGGGTATACCTGCTGAAAGTTCACTCAATAGCAGCCACCGAGGTGATAAAGTTACTAGTAATGGAGTAGTTTGAATAAGACTAGTATTCCTTAGTCCTCTCAGCACATGCGTGGGAGGACTTTTCTTGTTTATAGGGGACGGGCTTTGCCTTTTCAATATATCCTACCCATCCGAATTCAATTTTATAAAATATCTCGCGTCACCTTCAAGTAAACTATTCGCTCCACCCGCCTTTTGCTCAAAAGACAAGACCACTTTTGAGTTATGAAAAAACAACTGACACTTGCGCTGTTACTGACTATATCAGCCTTTACGGCAATAGCTCAGAAAAGCTCAGGGATTACTCCCGCAGCTGTCAAGATTGAAAATGGTATCATTTCGGGTATATCCGGAACCGACCCCAATATCAAAGTATTCAAAGGAATTCCTTTCGCCGCCCCACCGGTTGGGGATTTGCGATGGAAGGGGCCTCAGCCTGCAGCGAACTGGACAGGAATTAAAAAATGCGACACCTTCGGACCAAGTCCTATGCAAAATCCCCCTGTACCATTTGGGGTATACTCCAGCGAATTTCTGATTCCGGCCGAGCCAATCAGCGAAGATTGTTTGTATCTAAACATATGGACAAAGGCAAAGTCCACATCCGAAAAGCGCCCTGTTATCATATACATTTATGGAGGAGGATTTGTTAGCGGGGGCGGATCATGTCCTATCTATGATGGAGAAGCGATGGCAGAGAAAGGGATTGTTTTCGTGACAATTAATTACAGAGTCGGGGCTTTCGGTTTCTTCGCCCATCCCGAACTAACGAAAGAATCTCCATATCATGCGTCAGGAAACTACGCCATATTGGATCAGATTGCAGCATTGAAATGGGTTAAGAAAAACATTGCAGCTTTTGGAGGGGACCCAGATAATGTCACAATAGCCGGGCAGTCGGCGGGTGCCATAAGTGTGAACGCATTATCCGCCAGCCCTCTTGCCAAAGGATATTTTCATAAGATAATAGCAGAAAGTGGTGCATCCGTTGTGAAAGGTCGGTTTGGCGGGACGGAGAAATTGGAAAGTGCTGAGCAGAGAGGCATCACGCAGGCCAGAAACGCTGGAGCCCTAAACCTGACTGATCTACGAAAGTTACCCGCTGCGGATATATTAAAAACATTCAAAGGTGTTGGCTCGGTGATCGTCGATGGATATGTATTGACCAGTTCAATCCCAGACATTTTCGCCGCCGGTCTGAATGCCGATGTTCCTTTGTTAACAGGTTGGAACGCCACCGAAGCCAGTCCATCCACTACCATAACGACGTTCGACAAGTATCAGGAAAGTCTTATCAATGAATATGGCAACGATGCCCCGTTCGTCCTGAAATCATATCCGGCAACAACTGATGCGGACGTGGCAAAAGCCACGCAAGAGCTCGCTCGGGACAAAGGATTTGGTATTCAGAATTATTCATGGGCGAGAATTCAAAGTGAAAAAGGTAAATCAAAAGCATATCTTTATTTCTTTGAAAGACAGGTACCAGCAACCGGAGATTTGAAAAAATACGGCGCCTTTCATTCCGGCGAAATCACATATGCCTACGATAATCATAAAATGTTCCACCGGCCCTGGGAATTTGCAGATTATGAATTGGCAACGCTAATGTCGTCCTACTGGGTCAACTTTGCTACCAAAGGTGATCCGAACGGCGGTCAACTTCCGAAGTGGACACCGTTCAATAAGGATCAGGGAAATGTGATGGACTTCAACGTAAAATCCTCGATGATTAAACATCCTTCTTACGAAGCGCTAGAGTTTTTTTATGGAAGGGCTGTGAAGTAAAAACCACCTTCCCTCAACATATCGGATAATTGGAAAAGCCACTTAAGACAATTTTCAGGCATTCAAGGGTGCCAGACCAACTATGCATTTCTTCGGGTCCTAATCCAGTCAACTACCATTACGGCCGTTAAAAAGACACCTCCGCCTAACAGGACTCTGCCGCTGCTCCAATTCTGATTTATAAACAGGCTACCCAAAACAAGCAGCCCAAGAGCGGCAGCGAAGATTGTGATTCTGATTAAAGTGGAATAGATTTTCATTAAGTGATTGAAATTTATATAAAGACTTATAATCAATCTTATATGAGATGAATACGAGCAATATTTTGGTCAAACAGCCACTAAATCTGCGGATTGGCAACTTTCTACGAATATTGGAAATAGGTTCAACACATTTACCTTATATCACCCTTTCAGGGTTATACCTGCGCAGAAAATGTTTACATCTATAATAATATTACCACTTCGTGGTTGTTGACAGTCCAGGGAACTGACTTTATCAAAGCTAAATGTTTCAAAGAAGAAACGAACGACGGGAGGATCTTAGGAAGTCCAAAGGACTGATATTATTATAGCTAAATATGCTGAACAGAAATCCAGAACCGCGAAGTGGCGACATGACCTTTTCCCGAATCCACCATATTAGATTCCCCGAAGTATCTTGTGGTCACTTTTGACATTATATTGATGTTCTAAAAAAAATTCACCTCAATACGGCTTTCAAGAAAACGCTCCTCCCCCCTTCTTGCCTACCTGTTGCATATATTTTTCACATACCTTTACCATATGATGCGATTTGCTCTGATCATATTGGCTTTTTACACCGTTGCGCTTTCCTGCATTCCCTGTCAGGACGAAACGCCGGACGCTGTATATGGTGAATCGGTTTCAATTATCAGAACCGCTCCAATTGATCAAAATGCAACACATGCAGATTTGTGTTCCCCTTTTTGTATATGCAGCTGTTGCGCAGGAATTACGCTTCAAGAGGAAGTGGCCTGCCTTCCCCTCAAGGCTAGTGTCGTGATCTTCGAAGAACAGAATTTTACTTATACCACCAATTCCGACGGCGGAAATCTGTCGTCAATCTGGCAGCCGCCCCGTGCTTAGCATACCTGTATTTCTTAGTTTGGCTTAATACCGTCGCATTCGCGTAACGGCCATTATGCCCGTACATACACGTAAGCTAAAATTCCAATGTTAGATAAAATCATTCGTTTTTCAATTCAAAACAAACTGATTGTCGGAATACTCACGGCTGCGCTGATCATTTGCGGAGGTTATTCGCTCACGCGCCTTCCCATCGACGCCCTGCCAGATATTACCAATAACCAGGTTCAGATTATCACGTCAAGTCCTTCGCTGGCGGCGCAAGAAGTAGAACGCCTCGTCACCTTTCCGGTCGAAACTGCGATGGCAACGATTCCTAATGTCACCGAAATCAGGTCCATCTCCAGATTTGGCTTGTCGGTTATCACTATCGTCTTTAAAGAAAATATTGACGTATACTGGGCGCGGCAGCAGGTTTCGGAACGCCTGAAAACCGCTGGCGAGCAAATTCCGAAGGGTGTAGGATTTCCGGATCTGGCTCCGGTCACGACTGGTTTGGGGGAGATATACCAATATATACTCCATACCAAAAAAGGTTACGAGACCAAATATTCACCGATGGAATTGCGGAGTATCCAGGACTGGATCGTACGCCGGCAACTTTTGGGAACGGAAGGCGTGGCAGATGTCAGCAGTTTCGGAGGTTATCTGAAACAATATGAAATAGCCATTGATCCTTTCAAATTGCGCAGTTTTCAGATATCCATGAGCGATATTTTCTTGGCGCTCGAGAAAAACAACCAGAACACCGGCGGCGCATATATTGACAAAAAACCGAATGCTTATTTCATCCGGAGTGAGGGTTTGATCGGTAATCTCGACGATATAGGAAAAGTACAGGTGACAGAAACGCCGGAAGGCTTGCCGGTATTGATCAGGGATCTGGCAAAAGTCCGATATGGTCACGCTGTCAGATATGGAGCTATGACGCGTAATGACGAAGGGGAAGTTGTAGGCGGACTGGTGCTTATGCTCAAAGGTGCGAACTCGTCAGAGGTGATCGAAACGGTGAAAGAGCGTATTGAGCAAATACGCAAAACCTTGCCGGAAGGCGTTGTGATCGAACCGTTTCTGGATCGTACCAAACTGGTAAATAATGCCATCGGAACCGTCTCTAAAAACCTTGTCGAGGGTGCCTTGATTGTCATTTTCGTATTGGTCCTGATGCTCGGAAATTTGAGAGCCGGACTTGTGGTGGCGTCGGTTATCCCGTTAGCGATGTTATTTGCTGTTAGTATGATGAACCTTTTCGGTGTGTCCGGAAACCTGATGAGCCTCGGTGCTATCGACTTTGGCCTGATCGTCGACGGCGCAGTGATTATTGTCGAGGCAACGCTACATCACATATCGGGTAAAAAATATGCGCATCGATTATCACAAATCGAAATGGATCAAGAGGTATATGAATCCGCCTCAAAAATTCGGAATTCAGCAGCTTTCGGGGAAATCATTATCCTCATCGTTTACCTACCCATTCTCGCACTTGTAGGCATAGAGGGAAAAATGTTTCGCCCGATGGCGCAGACCGTAAGCTTTTCGATTTTGGGTGCTTTTATTCTTTCTCTGACTTATGTACCTATGGTTTCGGCCCTTTTTCTGAGCAAGAAAAATGATCATAAAATCAATATCTCTGACCGGATTACGGCTTTTTTCCATCGCATATATAAGCCCGTACTCACTTTTGCTCTGGGTCAAAGAATGATGGTTATATCTACTTCACTCCTGCTTTTTGCAGCGAGTATATACATGTTCCTGCAAATGGGAGGCGAATTTATTCCGCAATTGGATGAAGGAGATTTTGCTGTCGAAACGAGGGTTTTGGCCGGGAGTTCACTGTCCGAGACGATAGATGCGGTTCAAAAAGGGGCGAAATTACTTAACCATGAATTCCCGGATGAAGTGGTGGAAGTGGTCGGAAAGATTGGGTCATCCGAAATTCCGACAGACCCGATGCCCGTTGAAGCTGCGGATATGATGGTGATTTTGAGAGAAAAGTCAGCCTGGAAAAAGGCGAAAAACCGTGATGAACTGGCTGAGAAGATGCACGCTGCCCTGGACGAAGCAATCCCAGGCGTTACGTTCGGATTTCAGCAACCTATTCAAATGCGTTTTAACGAACTGATGACAGGCGTCAAACAGGATGTGGCCATCAAAATTTTTGGGGAAGACATGGAAACCCTGGCCACTCAGGCGAATAAAATAGGCAAACTGGTGCGTGAAGTTCACGGAGCCGAAGATGTATATGTAGAGGAAATCAGTGGCCTGCCGCAGATCGTCGTCGATTTTGATAGGGAAAAACTGGCGCGATTCGGTGTTAATATTGAGGATGCAAACAAAACCATTAATACCGCTTTTGCGGGAAGCTCGGCTGGTCTGGTATATGAAGGGGAAAAACGATTCGATTTGGTCGTAAGATTGGACCAGCAAAGCAGACAAGCACTGGACGATGTGCGTAAGTTGTTCATCACCACAAATCACGGGCAACAGATTCCATTGGAGCAGGTCGCTAATATTAGTATTAAAACAGGCGCAAATCAAATTCAGCGGGAAGATGCAAAGCGACGAATTACGGTGGCGTTCAACGTTCGGGGAAGAGATGTGGAAGGTATAGTAGAGGAAATTCAATCCAAAATCGATAATAAGATCAAACTGCCCACCGGATACTACGTAACTTACGGCGGACAGTTTCAAAATCTCCAGGAGGCAAGTAAACGTCTGAGTATTGCTGTTCCCGTTGCATTATTACTAATTTTCATATTACTCTTTTTCACATTCCATTCTCTGAAACAGAGTCTTCTCATTCTGACTGCCATTCCACTTTCTGCCATTGGTGGCGTAGTCGCCCTTTGGATGCGGGATATGCCGTTCAGTATATCGGCTGGAATTGGTTTTATAGCGTTATTTGGAGTGGCTGTTTTGAATGGAATTGTGCTCATTGCCGAATTTAATTTCCTGAGAACAGGAGGCGAAACCGATTTAAGAAAGGTCATTTTTCAAGGCACGGAAACAAGGCTGCGTCCCGTTTTGATGACGGCCTTAGTTGCATCGCTGGGTTTTTTGCCGATGGCCTTATCCACAAGTTCGGGAGCAGAAGTGCAGCGGCCGCTCGCTACTGTCGTAATCGGAGGGTTGGTGTCCGCGACTTTGTTAACGCTTCTTGTTTTGCCGGTTCTGTATCTGATATTCGAACGAGTTAAAGTTCTTCCAGTCAAAACATTATCCGTCTCTTTATTGATCATATGTTCAATACTATCGAGCCCGGATATACACGCTCAGAACAGCACGATCCGGAAAGTAGAATTGAATCAGGCCATTGAAGAGGCTTTTACCAAGAACCTGGAAATGAAATCAGGAGTATATCAGATCGACTACCAAAAGTCGCTTCTGAAGACCGCAAACGATATGCCTAAAACGGATTTATCGTGGATGGGTGGACAATACAACAGCCAAAAATTTGATAATCAGTTTACTGTATCCCAAAGTCTGCATCATCCCAAAGTAATATCGAGACGAAAAGATCTATTGTCTGAACAGGTAAATGGCGTTCAGGCCAAGCTCGAAGTTTCTAAGGCTGAGCTGGCAAGGGAAGTGAAAATCATATATTACGGCCTCTTGCTGACGAATGAAAAACGGGATCTGTTGTTGCAGGAAAGTAGCCGGATCGAGCGCTTTGTAAAAGCAGCCCAGCTGAAATATCAAACCGGCGAGGCTAATCAGCTCGAACTTTCGGTGGCACAAAGTGAGCAGGGAGATATAGCCATGCGGATTGTTCAGAATCAATCAGAACGTTTGAATCTTCAAAAGCAACTTCAAACATTGATTTATAGCCCGGATATCGTCGAACCGCAAGCCGATACACTTACGAAGCGAAGTCTTGCGGGTATATCATTAGATACGAGTGCTATTGTTGGAAATCCATACCTGCATTACTTGCGACAACAAATATTGATAGAACAAAAGTCAACTGCGGCGCAGCGCACAGCACTTTTACCGGGCTTTAGCATAGGCTATTTCAACCAGTCGCTGATTGGGCCGCAACTGGTCAATGGCAGCGAGGTATATTATAATGCCGGCAAAAGGTTTCAGGGATTTCAAGTCGGGGTGTCTATTCCGATTTTCAACGGAGCGGCCAAAGCACGTATTCAGGCATCGGAAATCAGCGAAAAATTGGGCGAAAATCAGTGGAAATTAACCAGCCTCCAACTGAATAGCAAACTGCAGCAAGGCATTCAAACGTACCAAAGTGCTGGTCAAAATCTGGATTTATACCAACAGAAAACACTGGTACTGGCAGACGCTATCGGCCACAATGCAACTCGCGCTTACGAGTCAGGGGAAATCGGATACATGGAGTTTTCCCAGGCACTGAACCGCGCATTGCATATCAGATCCACTTATCTGGATCTGCTCGATTCGTATAACCAGTCGGTCATTGAAATTGAGTTTCTGGTTAATAAACAAGATTAACACACATTATATCAATAGCTTAAGTCCATATTTGAAAGATATTCATATGAAAAATATAATAGTGTTCCTGCTTCTTCTCACATCTTTGGTCTCTTGCGATAAAAAGGAAGCAGAGCAGCAAAAACCGACTGAAAGACCACAGGAAGAAGCTGACAATAAAACAGTTGAATTGACGGAAGCCCAATATGAGACGGCGGGCGTCGAGACAGGCACGGCCACCATTCGCAATATCAGCGATGTCGTGACAGCCAACGGGGTGATTGATATACCCCCTCAAAATCTGGTGAGCATTTCCGCTCCCATGGGTGGATTTGTAAGAAAAACGGAGCTGCTGCAAGGTATGAATGTCAAGAAAGGACAGGTGCTGGCCATTATCGAAAACCCCGATTTTATTCAAATGCAGCAGGATTACCTTGAAACGCAAAGCAAGCTGGAATATGCAACGTTGGAACTCAACCGCCAAACGTTGCTCAGCAAAGAGAATATCAACGCACAAAAGGTTTTGCAGCAGGCAACTGCAGAGGCCAATACTCAGAAGGCGCGACTGGCTGGCTTGAAAGAACGACTCAAAACTGCCGGTATTAATCTGAATGTACTTGAAAAAGGGACAATTGTGAACAGTGCACCGATCTTCTCGCCAATCAGCGGTTCGGTTACTACCGTCAATGTGAATCTGGGTAAATATGTGAACCCAACTGACGTCATGTTCGAGATTGTCGATACCGATCACTTACATGTCGAACTATCTGTTTTTGAACAAGACATACCCAAAATCAAACTCGGGCAACTGGTACGTTTTACAGTCAGTAATAATCCTCAAAAAGAAGATCTGGCGAGAGTATATCTCATAAACCAAAAGATCAATGAGGATCGAACGGTTCGCGTTCATTGCCATTTGATGGAGGATGATCACGCTCTTTTGCCCCAAAACTTTGTAAAAGCCATTATCGAAACTGGTGCCAATCCAGTCACCGCCCTACCCGATCAGTCTATTGTTGATTTTGAAGGAAAGTCCTACATTTTCGCGGAACAAAAGCCTTTATCAGGAAACAAAAGTCTGATATTCGAAATCATCGAAGTGACCCGCGGAACTGCCGAAAATGGATACACGGAAGTAAAATTTCCAGCCGAATTTGATAGTAAAAAGGCTCGAATCGTCTTGAAAGGAGCATATGCACTTCTGTCAAAATTAAAAAACGCGGACGAAGAGGATTGAATTCCTGATGAAAAGACGGTCGCTAAAGACTTGCCAAGTTTTGAAAACTTGGTAAGTCTCAACCGCCGCCATGAGCATCTAAAACACCAATCGAAACCTTAGTGGCAAAAGAAAACTAAATTATTGCATTTTTCACATTTATCAACTTTACAAAAGCTTCTGCACCTTTAACACCGATTGACAGCCCCCTGAAATCTTCCATAATACCATGAAATTTGTGGTAAAATGCGTCTGAAATAAACCCCTGACTCGCATGGCAGAAAACTGCCTTGCGCTTCTGCTCCTGCGTATCTGTGATATTCACAAAATCTGTTGGATTGAAATTCTGGGTTTGTGAACCTGTATAAACCTCAAAAAAGTATAGCGGACATTTCTGACCCATCTGCAAATGAGCTTTCTGCGTTAAAAGACTGGCAGCCATATGGTCCTTGTGAGAGTCTACCGGCCAATGGGTAAAAACGATATCAGGATTTTCTGCTTCCAGCAACTTCTGAATCTTGGAATACCACTCATTGTTCACGACCGAATCGCCATCTACCTGCCCCGCAAAAACTGGCTTAGCCTTCAATATTTTACAAGCATTCTTGGCCTCCTGCGTCCGAATAGCCGCTGCATCCTGATGACTTTTCCCCGGAATTCCCGCATTCCCGTTGGTCAGATATATGATCGTCACCTCATGGCCGGCGTTAGCAAATTTGGCAAGCGTCCCGCCACAACCTGTCTCGGGATCGTCAGGATGTCCACCTACGCAAACGACCCTAAGAGGCTTTGTAAAGCGCACACTCCCATCAAAAGCAGAAGTCAATGGTAACGCCCCTAAACCGGCCACCGAACTTGTAAAGAAATTGCGACGATTCATTTTTTATAAATTATGGCTGGGTTGGAGATTCACTAAAAATGTGATGCTAATTAAAACAACACTGGAATAGCCACCACATCTGTATTTTTGAAGCTTCAAACTTTGATGTAGCGACATCAATCAACATAGATTGAATAATAATACAGAGGCTTGCGCCTAAATGGTTTTGATTTATAATTTACAAATGCAAAGCTGCTTAACTCCTTTTCGGTTGGTCCCCCTAGGCGTCAGCAGCTTCGCAGCGTTTAACTTTTCACATTAAACATTTTCAAATTTATGGAAATTTTAAAGAAAATGGCTCAGGTTTTAATCCTAGCCCTGATTTCATCTTTGTTTTTGATTGGATGTCAAAAGGATTATATCCCTGACAAAAACGAAACCTCTACGAATCTCTCCATTGACGAGGCCAATCATTTTTTGACAACAATTTATTACATGAAGCCGAAAATCAACGAACATTGAAAATCCGAAATTGGCCGAAACGTTAAAACCAATTGGATGCATTCAGACAAAACATAGAATATCACACTTCATCAGCAAATACTGTACGCCCGATCGCAAGTAATCCCAAATACAACAATTGATTACTATAGAAATGGGAAGAGAATTGGAGAATTCAGATTTAACCGCTAGTAATCATGTCGTATAATTTAATGGGTAAAAGTGAAATAAATAATTTTCATGAGATTATAAAGGTTATTGAAGAAGACTATAATTTTGAACATCTAGGCCATATCATCCATTATTTAGATAGGTTTGATAAAGATAGAAAAGATGATGATCCAGAGTTGAAAGATGCCCTTTTTACCGTTGTCAAGGAAATCTTAGATAGAGGCATAGCCACACCACTGTATAGCTTCGCCAATATGGCTCCTTTACCCGATCCGACTCCCGAGAATTCTGACGGTACGCTTGAATATCTGGACAAATACTGGGGAAATGACACAGATGAGAATGTGCAAACAAAACGAGATTTTTTATTATTTTTTCAAAAAAAAGTCTTGCCCCCGATTAAATTGTAGACGTGTCACCAAGAGGGATTCTGCGCTTGATTACTATAGAAATAGTAAGCCTATTGGCAAATTCCGATTTACTCGTTAGGAAACATGGCTTATAATATTTTAAACTCTAATGATATCAATAATTTCGAAATGATCATGGAGGTTATTGAAGAAGATCATAATTTTGAACACATAGCTGACATTATTTATTATCTTGATCGGTATGATACTAGTAGAAATATCTATAACCCAGAGCTCAAGGCTGCGGTATTCACAGTAGTAAAGGAAATAGTAGACAGACATATGTTAACACCCATATTTGGTGTTACGAGTTTGACTCCCAAACCAAATTCAATTCCTAGGAACTCAAAAGAAACTTTGGAATATATGGAAGCGAACTGGGGAAGTGACAATGATGAATGTGTGCAAACAAAAAGAAATTATTTGCTATTCTTCGAGAGAAAAAAATCTTAATATCCCATTAAGCAAATACCTCACGACAAAAGCTCGCTCAGTAATGAGTGAGCTTTTGCGGCTTTGGAGCAATAAAAACAGCCTGTCGTCAAAAGGATAGCGCACTAGTCAATTACACATTGACTACTCTGTCTATTTACCATTAAATTCCACGCTGCATATACTCCCTCCTCACACGGGATAAGTGTGTCGGAGTCATTCCCAAATAACTAGCTAAATGTTTCATCTGAACGCGATTTCCTAAAAATGAATGCGTCTCTATAAATTGGACATATCGATCATATGCAGTCAACATTTCCATTCCAAATCTGCGTTTCTCTGTTTTTAATAGACGATCCTGGACATTTTTGAAGGCATACTCCCGAAATTCAGAATGACTTTCTAATAAAGCCCGATATTCTTCATTACTGATTGAATATAACGTTACTGGAGTACATGCCTCGATAAATTCGGGGGAAGGGTTATTGCGAAACAAACATTCAGCTGAATAAACAAGCTGTCCTTCAGCTGCGAACCAGTTTGTCCATTCACTATCCAAATATTTTAGATAACATCGCACGACTCCCTTTTTTACCCAATATACTCGGTTTTGAAATTGCCCGGGCTCCAGAAGGATTTCTCCTTCCATAAAATCTTCATACACAACATTTTGGAAGATATCCGCTGAGACCTCTTCCCTGAGCGGGGAATGAAAAATGTAATCAAATATTGGGAGCATAGCGTGTTCTTTGAAAGTGGAATATTCATATAATTTTCAAAGTTTTTCACACGAACTCTCAATATATACTTTTAATGTAATAGATCGAAATTATTTGAAATTTAAAAAAGACACATATTCTTATACAAGAACATTAACTTCTGTTCTACCACTGAAAACGGGAAATTTGTCGTGCGGAGTGAAAACACCCTGCACGACAAATTTATCATACAACTAAAAAGTGATAATGCTTATGCAAAAAAGCTAGGTCTGCCCAAAAACTCCGGGTGCCAGCTTGAGTCTCTGCGTCTCAAAGCACGTGATATGGTTAACACTTCTTCAAGCCTTGCTTCCGAATCGCTCATCAGATCCTGGCTATATAGATATTCTCCGATAGCCTCCCACTCAAAAGAGTCGGTTTTGTAATCGTAGATACCTACCGGAATTCGGTCACCGTCTGTCATGAGCCTGCTCAAGAGAAGCTGTGCTTCCTCCTGAGACGAGCAGCCGCTGTGGTGATATACTCCTTCAAGCGTGTACAATACCGTATAACGGTTCGGTGAAACTTCCTGACTTACTTCTTTTGACTTATTGTCTTTTACAGATTTCAGTATTTGTATCATAATGATTTTCGTTTTGTGTGCGAATAAGTCGAGAACTCTATTGACCTGGCTTTGTAGTTGCTTGGTCGTAGTCAAAATAGGTATAATTCAATTATCACTTCCGCCCTCACATCTTCTCTATGCCATCTTACCGATGTTTCTCAGTTATATTCGCTAATTCTTGTTTTATTAAAATATTGATAAAAATAAGTAGCGCAAGTTAAATGTAACCACTTTACACTTACACCACATACAAATAAACGTATGTTGTATATCAATAGTTTATGATAGTTCATGTTATTTCGCAATATCATTAAATGTCAAAGCAAGTCATTTAAATAATACAATTTACAATCGATTACTTTCGCGTTAGAACATAAATATTTTTTTAGAAAACTGAGTAACCACAAAAGACCAAATCAGGAATATCAAAATGAAATAGTTATATATTACAATTTCCCACGTACTGTATTATGATCCAACCCATGCTGGTTCATTACGTTTGTTTAAAAGTAAAAACCTTCCTTCATCACATTTTTCCCAACATTAACTGCAACCATTCAGAAAAACAGCATCATTGAAATGTAGATTTCAGTATGGAGAAGGTTTCAAACAGTTTTTGGGAGGTTACTTACAGGCAGAACATTGCCCGGATGATAGGCGTTTGCTGTCGATATACGCAGGATCGCGAGACGGCGGAAGATCTCGCGCATGATGCTTTCCTGATTGCGATTGACAAGGTTTCCAGTTTTGAGAACAGAGGACCTTTCGAAGCCTGGTTGCGGCGTATTGTCGTGAATGTGGCTTTGCAATACCTCCGGAAGCAAAAGAATCAGGAAAAAATACATGGGAATCTTTCAGACCTCGCTACATTCAATGAGCTAATGGAGGAGGTTTCTAGCCATGAAGACAGTAGTTTTTCGGAAGCAGAGCTATTAGAGGCGATTGCCCTTTTACCCGAGCATCATCGACTTGTGTTCAACCTTTATGTGATCGATAATTTTACCCATGCCCAAATAGCCGAGCAGCTCGGTATCAGTGAGGGTACTTCAAAATCGCATTTGGCAAGAGCTCGTAAGAAGATTCGGGAATTGCTCCATCTGCAACTGCGAAAAAATAAAAAGCGCAGAAAGGCATTCTTTTTCCTTCTTACTCCTTATCAGATTTGGGATATAGATACATTGATTTCCAGTAGGTTAAAGGACTTATCAGTAGCCCCTTTGAAAAATCGACCAATCGATAACATTACTTCCGTCAATGGACCTATACCTAAACCCAGATCGCAAATTATTTCACGATTTTATTTAAAGTCAGGAGTTTTAGCCATTACAGGCGTTGTACTGTTAGTTGCCGTTTCAAATTTGCATATCATTTCATTCAAAGAAAGTCAGAATTCGACCATACCAGTGGCACCCAAAGCAACAAAAGTCAGCACTTTGGATGAGAAAATATACGAGGCAGAAAACGGAAATTTATTTTCTGATTCAATATCTGCCACCATTTCAGGAAATCCCATCATAGTTGAAAAAACGAAAAATGATATGGCAATGAAAAATTTCAAAACTTTGGGAGGATTACTGATCGCAGGTCTGGCTTTTGACTCAACTGCTATGCCAAAAGAGCTGCCGGTTTCTACTAAAAACCAGCCGATTACTGCGGTTCAAGTTCCTGAATCAACTCCTGACGTAGAAAGTATTAAGCAGTCCGAAACTGGCAAAGTCAAGCTGCTGACGGGTACATTTTATGCATCAAAACTATTTTGGTCGGAAACCAATAGCAAGTTGTTTCTTCTAGGAGACGATGTAAGAGTAGATCTCAACACCCAGAAATTTAAAGGTAGCGGCAAATTCTCGTTCATTAATCATCTAACCTATGTAATTGTCGATGGTACGCAAATGAAACTGAACGAGACCATCTACCTGGAAAAGAAGAAATATCATCTGAATGAGCTGACAGAATCAGAAGGTTTCAAGAAATATGGCGAGAAAGGAAAATCGGGCGTTATTGAGATTACGATAGCTGAATAGCAGTAAAGGGCGCCTCAAATTTACCGAGACGCCCTTTTACTCTATATCAAACTCATAATCAAGCCAGATCAAACCGATCCAAGTTCATCACTTTGGTCCATGCAGCTGCAAAATCTTTGACGAATTTGTCATGCGCGTCTGCACTTCCGTATACTTCTGCGATCGCTCTCAGTTCGGAGTTCGAACCGAAAACAAGGTCTGCACGAGTGGCCGTCCATTTAGGCTGACCAGTGGAACGGTCGCTTCCCAGATATACTTCTTTGTCATCAGAAAGAGCCTTCCATGAGGTACTCATATCGAGCAGATTAACAAAGAAATCGTTGGTAAGTTGACCCGGTCTCGCCGTGAAAACACCGTGCTTTGAACCATCGAAATTTGTATCCAATGCCCTTAATCCACCTATCAACACCGTCAATTCCGGGGCCGTAAGTGTCAGTAATTGAGCTTTATCAATTAGCAACGCCTCAGTAGGTGCAGTGAATTTGGCTTTCTTATAGTTACGGAAACCATCAGCGAGCGGCTCCAAATGACCTATGGATTCCACATCAGTTTGCTCCTGTATGGCATCCATACGTCCGGGAGTGAAAGGGATCGTGATTGTGTTTCCCGATGCTTTTTCAATCGCAGCATCTCCACCTAATACGATCAAATCCGCGATAGATACTTTTTTAGCACCGCCCTGATTGAATTCTTTTTGAATACCTTCCAAAACATTCAAAACCTTCTGCAACTGCACCGGATTGTTAACTTTCCAATCTTTTTGCGGTGATAAACGAATACGAGACCCATTTGCACCACCACGTTTATCAGAACCGCGGAATGTGCTCGCAGAAGCCCAGGCTGTGGAAACCAGCTCCGATATAGTCAGTCCGGATGCTAATATTTTGGCTTTTAAGTCTGGAACATTAAAATCCTGTAGCAACTCATGATCCACAGCAGGGATTGGGTCCTGCCAAATCAGTACTTCTGCAGGAACATCCGGTCCAAGGTATCGAGCGCGAGGACCCATATCACGGTGTGTTAATTTGAACCAGGCACGCGCAAAAGCGTCTGCAAATGCGTCCGGGTTTTCCAGAAAGTTTCTTGAAATTTTCTCATATATTGGATCAACGCGCAAAGAAAGGTCGGTTGTCAGCATCGTTGGCGCATGCTTTTTGCTGCTGTCAAATGCGTCAGGAATAATCCCCTCAGCGTCCTTGGCAACCCACTGGTGGGCTCCACCCGGACTTTTGGTCAATTCCCATTCAAAGCCAAACAGGTTTTCAAAGAAGTTATTGCTCCACTTGGTAGGGGTTGTAGTCCATATTACCTCCAGACCGCTCGTAATTGCGTCAGGCCCCGCACCGGAGCCAAAGCTATTGCTCCAACCCAGTCCCTGCAATTCCACATCCGCTGCTTCCGGTTCCTTGCCTACATGCTCGGAAGGCGCAGCGCCGTGGGTTTTACCAAAACTATGTCCACCGGCGATCAATGCAACGGTTTCTTCATCGTTCATGGCCATACGACCGAAAGTCACGCGGATGTCATGCGCTGCTGCAACTGGATCAGGATTACCGTCCGGACCTTCCGGGTTAACGTAAATTAGACCCATATGAGCCGCTCCCAGCGGATCTTCAAGTTTTCCGGAATGGATTCTTCCATCGGCATCCTCATCGGTTGAAAGTGTTCCGTTTCCACTTGGTTCACCCGAAGAACCTTTGGCATAGCGATGGTCATTACCCAACCAGGTTGTTTCCGCCCCCCAGTAAACGTCTTCATCCGGCTCCCAAACATCAGGACGGCCGCCAGCAAAACCAAATGTTTTGAAGCCCATGGATTCCAGAGCAATATTACCTGCAAGAATCATCAAATCGGCCCAGGAAAGACTGCGACCATACTTTTGTTTGATCGGCCATAGCAACCGACGCGCTTTGTCCAAACTCACATTATCTGGCCAGCTGTTTAAAGGAGCGAAACGCTGTTGTCCGGCTCCTGCACCTCCCCGGCCGTCACCGACGCGATAAGTACCGGCACTGTGCCATGCCATACGGATAAATAAAGGACCGTAATGTCCAAAATCAGCCGGCCACCAGTCTTGTGAATCTGTCATGAGTGCATGCAGATCTTGCTTCACAGCAGCCAGGTCAAGGCTCTTGAAAGCTTCAGCATAGTTAAAGCCCTCCCCCATCGGATTTGTGAGCGATGAGTGTTGACGAAGTATACTCAACTTTAGTTGGTTCGGCCACCAGTCACGGTTTCTGGTGCCACCTCCTCCAACATTTTGCTGCAATGTGCCATTATGAAACGGGCACTTACTGATGTCATTTGATTCTTTTCCCATTTTATAAGTTCATGTATTAAACCAATACTTGTTTGTATTTCTTTCAGGGCAATAAAGGTATATCATTGATTCTAATAATCAAATTCGATTGTTTCTATGTTTCAATAGTTAAAATCTATATTAACAAAATAGTCAATTCAGTGCTACAATTAACTGTTTGAAGTGCATTGGTTTACAATTTAAAAACTTTCACGCAAACATTGAATAGTACCACCGACACTAATTAAAGGAGGTAAGTTCATATAGGCTAACATCTATTCACATTCTAAATATCTTTTTGTTCTTATATCGCTCGCTGGATTTAAGCTCTGTCACATTTTTAGAAAAAGCAATCTAGTCTTTGGCATACAAGCTTGAGACTGCCATCAAAACGAGACGATGATGTCATCCCTTCGGGATTTATATCCTGTCTTCCTCCTCTCTGCTACAATCATTTCATCCCTTCGGGATTGTCTAATACGATATTACGCTTATCATCTGTGGTTTACCACCTCAGAAAAAAGCCTGAAAGGCTGGCCCTTCGGGATTTATATCCTGTCTTTCTCCTCTCTGTTATATTCATTTCATCCCTTCGGGATTGGCTAAAACGGTATTACGCTTATCTGTCATTTACCACCTCAAAAAAAAGCCTGAAAGGCTGGCCCTTCGGGATTTATATCCTGTCTTTCTCCTCTCTGCTATAATCATTTCATCCCTTCGGGATTTTCCAAAACGATATCACGCTTATCATCTGTCGTTTACCACTTCAGAAAAAAGCCTGAAAGGCTGGCATGATTATAGAAAGTAGAGGGCATCAGAATTCACAAAACCCCGAAGGGGTGATATGAGCAAATTCATCATTAGCCATTTGGACACGATTATTTCAAAATAAAATCAGGTTATAAGCCTTCTTAGCTCTGTCACATTTTTAGAAAAAGCAATCTAGTTTTAGGTATACAAGCGTGACACTGCCATCAAAACGAGACGATGATGTCATCCCTTCGGGATTTATATCCGGTCTTTCTCCTCGCTGCTATAATCATTTTATCCCTTCGGGATTGCCTAAAACGGTATTACGCTTATTTGTCATTTACCACCTCAGAAAAAAGCCTGAAAGGCTGGCATTATTATAGAAAATAGAGGCCGTCAGAATTTACGAAACCCCGAAGGGGTGATATGAGCAAATTCATCATTAGCCATTTGGACACGATTATTTCAAAATAAAATCAGGCTATAACCCTTCTTGGCTCTGTCACATTTTTAGAAAAAGCAATCTAGTTTTAGGCATACAAGCTTGACACTGCCATCAAAATGAGACGATGATGTCATCCCTTCGGGATTTATATCCTGTCTCCCTCCTCTCTGCTATAATCATTTCATCCCTTCGGGATTATCTAATATGGTATTACGATTCATTTGCCATCTACCATTATAAAAAGAAAAGACCGGCATTGGTGTCGGAAATACTACAATCATTTCATCCCTTCGGGATTGTCCAAAACGGTATTACGCTTATCTGTCCTTTACCACCTCAGAAAAAAGCCTGAAAGGCTGGCATGATTATAGAAAATAGAGGGCGTCAGAATTCACAAAACCCCGAAGGGGTGATAAGATCCTATTATCAAGAACAATTTGGACACGATTATTTCAAAATAAAATCAGGTTATAAGCCTTATTACATAAAACCTTGAAAGATCATAAAAACGAAAGCTCGCAAAGAGGTCAACTTATTCCCCTTAGCGAGCTTTGCTCTAACTTTTTTACTTTAAGTACGACCCAAAAAACCTTTATACCTTCTTGGCAATCTTGTCTAACGCATCTACAAACCGATCAAGATCACTTATTTTGGTATATACGTGAGGTGTCACGCGTACACACTGGATTTTTTCGTAGCTAATCCCAACAGTATGGATTTTGAAATCATTGAACAGTTTGCTGTCCAGCTCAGTCGGCTTCAGACCATCAATACTCACCCCGGCGATAGCACAAGAATATTCAGGTTTTAATGAAGTATGAATTTTCACCCCAGGGATCTGTAACGCCTTTTCTGCCCAGTATTTTTTGAGATAGTGAATCCGCTCCTGCTTACGTTTTGTGCCGATTCCTTCCTGAAAATTAACCGCCTCACCAATGGCCTGTTCAATACAAAAACTTCGGGTACCCAAGGTTTCGAATTTCCGGATATCTGCACTTGTTGGTTCGTGATTACAAACCAGGGGCCATATTTTAGCTATTTTATCTTTCTTCACCCACATCATTCCACTTCCGACAGGCGCACTCAAAAACTTGTGCAAACTCGTTCCGAAGTAATCACATTCCAGATCAGGAATTTTGAAATCCAGCAAAGCAAATGAATGAGCACCATCCACAATCACTTCGATACCTCTCTTATGCGCCATTTGACTGATCTTCTTCACCGGCATAATCTGCCCCACCCAGTTGATTATATGGGTAATATGGATGATTTTAGTATTCGGCGTAATCGCATCTTCATATGCTTTTACGATCGTCTCGTCGTTTTCGATTGGGAAATCGAAAGAGAGCTGTTTGTAAACAATACCATCACGCAGCTGTCTTTGTTTCCACGCATTCATCATATTCGGATAGTCTTGCTTCGTGCCGATTACCTCGTCACCTTTCTGCAAAGGCAACCCGAAAATGATTGTATTCAATGCTTCCGTAGCATTTCTGTTGATTGCAATTTCTTCAGGATCACAGCCACCCAAAGTTGCCAAACGTTGCCTCAAAGGCTCCCTTCCCTTATCTATAATCCGCCACATGTAATAAGAAGGCCCCTGAGCGGCCTCCTTGTTATACTTATCCAGCGCCTGCTGAACTGCCAGTGGCGATGGAGACACGCCCCCGTTGTTCAGGATCAGAATTTCGCTTTTGCTGGCAGTATATGCATCCTGAATCACCGACCAATAGTCTTCATTGTTACCGCCCGGCGTCCAAAGCTTTTCAGCGGACTCAAGTTCGGCGGCATGTATTTGATTATAGAGGCTCTCGGCCCCAAATGCGCCAATGCCAATAGCGGCACTTTTTTTGAAAAACGATCGACGACTGCTCATAGTTAAGTGTTTATAGAATAGTAATTGAGTGATTTAATATCAAAAAACCAAATAATCAACCCTTGACAATATCTGTCCACAAATGACCAAACCTAACACCCTCCGACCACTTCCTGCAAAAGAATGACGACTCATGACCCTCGACCTTCACTGCTTAATCGTCGCACTCAGCAGCCATTCATATGTATCCTGTGGTTCAGGAAGTCCATCTTCTCCTATTTTCAGACTCATCAAATGGAGGTGTGTCGGTGACCTCGGTTTAGAGGCGTTGAAACCCGATCTTCCCATCTCGGCGATTTTGTCCCCTGCTTTCACCCACTGGCCCGGATGCGCATATATTAAACTATTATGGGCATAATAAAATAATGTTTCCAGGCAAGGATCATATATCCATATCCAATTTCCACCGCGTAACTCACTGTCGTACTGCCAGTTAACCTCCGTAGCAAGTACTATACCCGACGTAAAGGCGAGGACGTCGACAGGCTGCCAGGTTCTGTCATCCAGCTCATCCCTGTTTTTATCCCGAACAAAAATATCCTGGGCCGGGTGGCTGCCTCTCACTTCCATATCAAAAAGATCGAAACCATCTGGTTTATACCCTTTTCCACGTCCGCCAATTGACTCGCGAGGGGTATATCCGTAGACAGGAAATACGAAATGAGTGGAATCAATTGCGGCACAGGAATCTTTGGGTAAGAGCGTTTTCAAATCTCTCATATTTTCCTGAAATGCCCGTGCTGCACTATCCGGCGAAATCAGACTATATCGTATGTTATCCTGAATTTTCTCAAAAACGGAGCAGTAGTGAAGCAATTTCAAAGAAGGGACGGGCTCATATGTCCAACCCGATATGAGCACAATCAACATAATCCCTGCAGTTCTTTTCACGCTCATCCACACTAACTGTTTCTTATACAACAACTTAACCAAATTATTTATGAATCACTAATTTATTTAAACTACCGAACTAAGGTAATATATCCAAACAAAGTATTTTCGTGTAATTATAAATGTTTTCTTAAATCCTTTTTAATACACATAAAACAATCACAATAATGCAATACCGACGTTTTGGGCGTACCAATTGGAATGTAAGTGAGTTAGGATACGGAATGTGGGGACTGGCCGGATGGAGCGGTTCTGACAGAAAAGAAACAGACGACTCGCTGGACTTGGCGGTGGAATCAGGCGCGAACTTTTTTGATACTGCCTGGGGATATGGCGAAGGGTTGAGTGAGCAGATTCTCGGGGACCTGATCCGCAGAAATCCGGATAAAAAGATATATGCAGCAACGAAAATTCCCCCGAAAAACCGTCAGTGGCCTTCACTTGCAGGTTCAAGTCTGGATGACGTTTTTCCAGCAGATTACATCGTTGAATATACCGAGAAGAGCCTTCAGAATTTGCGCGTAGAACAGATTGATCTACTGCAATTTCACGTTTGGGAGGATGCCTGGGCAGAACGCGACGAATGGAAAGAGGCAATTCAGAAATTGACGAAAGAAGGAAAAGTGGAGCGTTGGGGAATTAGTGTAAATCGCTGGGAACCGGATAATTCACTTCAAACCATCAAAACGGGGTTGATTGATGCCGTTCAGGTGATCTATAATATTTTCGATCAGGCGCCGGAAGACAACCTTTTCCCGCTTTGCCGTGAACTGGACGTTGCAGTTATAGCGCGCGTACCGTTCGACGAAGGTACATTAACGGGAACTTTCACATTGGATACCAAATTCCCGGCCGACGACTGGCGATCCACTTATTTTGTACCGGAAAACTTGAAGTCGAGCGTTGAACATGCAGAAGCTTTGAGAGCCGATATCCCGGCCGGAATGACGATGCCTGAGCTGGCTTTACGATTTATTCTTAATAACCCAGACGTTCATACAACCATTCCAGGCATGCGTAAACTTCCACACGTTCGTGCTAATATAGCGACCAGCGATGGCGTTCGTTTGAGCACAAGTTTGGCGGAAAAATTAAAAAACCACCGTTGGGATCGTACACCGACAGAATGGTCGCAATAGTATTTTGACTTTAATTATATAGAGTGCCGTTATCAAATTCTTGCCCGCTGTGTTTTTCATGGCGGGTTTTTTATTTCTACAAATACTTACATATCAAAATGTTATAAAAATAATCTATACAGATTGCAATGTATATGTTAGGCTACCTAATTCCATTTATTCAATAAGCCTGAAAATATATTTTATATTATTGATTATTTTTTTAGATTTGTCTAAATTTAAATTGCAGCCTATATGAACACTATTTTCAGCGCACTATGAAACAACTCATACTATACACACTTTTACTTTTATCAATCCAAGTTTCCGGACAGTATCAGCTTTCGGGGAAAGTGACACTGGAGGCTGGCAACGAGCCGGCTTTCGGTGCCTCTGTCTACATTGAGCAATTGGGCCTCGGGACTACTGCCGACACCGCAGGATTTTACAGTGTAAAGAATATCCCCAAAGGAGTATATACCCTGAAGATCAGATACATTGCCTCTCCAACCATCACCGAAAGAAATACGCTGATTGACAAAAACATAAATAAAAATTTCGTCATCAAATCTGGGGAAAATGCATTGGAGGAAGTAGTGGTGACGGGTACGATGAAGGAAGTTTCGAAACTGGACAGCCCTGTTCCTGTCGATATTATCACAGCAAAATTTATATATAAAAACCCTGTACCCAGCATATTTGACGGACTCAGCTACGTAAATGGAGTTAGGCCCCAGCTCAATTGCAATGTCTGTAATACAGGTGATATCCACATCAATGGACTGGAAGGCCCATATACAATGGTATTGATCGACGGTATGCCGATGGTCAGCGGATTGTCAACTGTATATGGTCTTTCAGGTATACCGAATAGTCTCATTGACCGTGTTGAGATTGTGAAAGGCCCTGCGTCTACACTATATGGTTCAGAGGCGGTGGGTGGATTGATCAATATTATTACCAAAAGTCCATCGAAGGCTCCCAGGATATCAGCAGATGCATTCAGCACCACCTGGCAGGACTACAATTTGGACCTGGGTGTAAAATTCACTGCGGGCGGAAAGGCGAATGCGCTGGTTGGCGTCAATTATTTCAATTATCAAAATCCAAAGGACAACAACCATGACGGCTTCACAGACCTTACTTTACAGAAAAGGATTTCGATATTCAATAAGTGGTCGTTTGACAGAAGGGATAAAAAACAGGCAACGATCGCAGCAAGGTATTATTATGAGAATCGCTGGGGAGGAGAAATGAACTGGAACAAGTCATATCGTGGTGGAAGTGAGGTGTATGGCGAAAGTATTTACACCAAACGATTTGAAGTTTTGGGGAATTATGAATTGCCCGTTGCCGAAAAACTATTGTTTCAGTACTCTTTCAGCAGCCATGATCAGAATTCGGTTTACGGAGCAGTGCCGTTTATCGCCGATCAAAAAATTGTGTTTGCGCAATTGCTTTGGGATAAGATCGTCAAGAATCACAGTTTGCTGATAGGATCGCCTTTCAGGTATACTTTTTACAACGATAACACGACAGCAACAAGGTATACTGACGGCAAGGATCGGCCGGATAACATTTTTTTGCCGGGCCTGTTTGTTCAGGACGAAATATCGATCAACAGCAATCACAAATTGTTGGTGGGCATGCGATATGACTACAATAGCCGCCACGGAAGCATATTCACTCCGCGGCTCGCTTACAAAGTCAAGCTGAATCAAACTGATGTGATCAGACTTAATTTCGGGCGTGGATTCAGAATTGTAAACCTGTTTACCGAAGACCACGCGGCTTTGACCGGATCGAGGCAGGTGATATTAAAAGAGGAACTCAAACCAGAGCAGAGCTGGAATGCTAACCTCAATTTTGTCAAGAAAATCGTAATCGGAAATTCATTTCTGGGCTTGGACGCATCGGCTTTTTACACCTATTTCACCAACCGCATCCTGCCTGACTACGACACTAATCCTAACCAGATTATATACGACAACCTGAATGGGTATGCCGTTTCAAAAGGAATATCATTAAATATTGATGTAAATTTCCCTTTCCCACTCAAAATATTTGCAGGTGGTACGTTAATGGACAACTTTCAGCATGAAGATGGCAAAAGCTTCCGTCCTGTTCTGACCGAGAAAGTCACAGCGGTGTGGAGTATATCATATGAAATCGCCAAAGCGGGTTTTTCTTTCGACTATACAGGAAATTTGTATGGCCCGATGCGCCTTCCTCTGCTAAGCGAAACCGATCCAAGAGCGGCAACTTCGCCAGTTTGGTCGCTGCAGAATATTCAGATGACGAAGAAATTTCGGAATGGTTTAGAGATATACGGCGGCATTAAAAATCTTCTGAATTTCACCCCACCAGCCAATTCCATCGCCCGTTCCAATGACCCGTTTGATAAAAATGTGAAGTTTGATAACAATGGTCAAGTGCTGGCCACTCCGGATAATCCTTACCGTTTAACCTTCGATCCATCCTATGTTTTTGCCCCGAATCAAGGTATCAGAGGCTTTGCAGGATTACGATATACATTGCAGTAAAAACCTCCTTTTCTTGTCAAAAACGGTATTTTTAAAACCAAACTATATAACTATTCGAAGTTCATTAAAATTTATAATGTTGATTTTCATTGCATTGTATCAGGACTGATTGTATATTTGTCGCATCAACTTAATAACACTACGATAAAAATGGCATTAACTAAAACATTCGTAAAAAGTAAGTCCTTATATAAGGTTACTTTTTCTGTACCTGCTGAGGCGGCTACGGAATCAAAGAAAATTGTTCTTCTTGGAGAGTTCAACGGCTGGGATCCAAGTGAGGCTATCGTCTTGAAAAAGCAGAAAGATGGCTCATTTAAAGCAAACGTTGAACTTGCTGCAGGCGAATACCAATTCCGTTATCTTTTGGACGACGAGAAATGGGTAAACGACTCAGAAGCTGACAAATACGTTCCAGCTGGCGTGGATTATGCAGAGAATTCGGTAGTGGTTCTTTAATAGCTGTTAGCTGTTAGCTGTTAGCTGTTAGCTGTTAGCTGTTACTACAAAAATTGGCCGGGTAGATTGTTTTACCCGGCCAATTTTTGTTTCTATCCGTTTTTTATAGCTAAAAGCTAACAGCTCTATATCGAAAAGCTATCACTCTCTACATATGCTTTAATCAGTGCTTCTTCGCCTTCTTTGCCTTGTTTTGAGTTTCCGTGTTCCATACCCATGATGAAGCTTTTTCCTTCCTTTTTGCTTCTGTCGTAGATATACTTGAAGATGTTTTTATAGTTGATCTCCCCAGTAGTAGGCTCTTTTCTGCCTGGTTCGTCTCCAATCTGGAAGTAGTCAATCTCACTCCATGTTTTTTCGATATTGTATATCAATCTGCCCTCATTTTTCTGCATATGATAGATATCGTATAATATCTTGCATGACTTGCTGTTCACACCACGGCAGATCTCATATGTCTGATCGGAAGTTCTCAGGAACAAATTCGGGGAATCGCTCAGTGGTTCAAGTACCATCACCAATCCGTGCGGCTCCAGAATCTCCGCACCGCGACGCAATGCATCAATAACATGACCGGTCTGAACTCCTATTGGTAAATTTCTTTCAAAATCACCAGGCACGACGGTCATCCACTTTGCGTTTACACGCTTTGCAACTTCGACCGCCTTTTTGCAACCATTTAAAAATATATCAATATTTTCTTTTTTGCCCGCTGCTAATGTATTGGCACCGTTTCCACCTTTATCCACCACAAAAACGCCCATTTCCATTCCAAGGCGAGTCATTTCTTTAGCAATTTTTTCCTGCTCCTCAACCGGTCTGCCCATCATGCCGTTGTCTTCGATGGCCATAAAGCCATTGTCAGCCATAAATTTCAGCTGATCAATCACATCTTTCCCCGCAGAATTGGTAAACATTCCGAAGTGAGAAGCATATTTCAACTTGAAGTTGTTTTTGGCCAAAGGTCCTTTTGAAGCAAAAGCTTCATTGGCTGCCATGGCAACACCCGCTAGTCCAAGTGAAGATTTTACAAAATTTCTACGAAGCATATTTTCAATCATGTTATAGTTTCCGGGAATTAAAGAAACTCCCGGCCGATATATACCTGAAATGAAATATAAAACTTATTGCAAAACGTCCTTTTTACGCCTTTTTCTAACTTTTTTCTTCGAATCATCAACCATCGGAGCCGCTTCGGCTTGCACTTCCACAGGCTTAGGCATATAAGGCTCGAGTGCTGCTACGATTTCATTTCTTGAAGCACCTCTCATGCCTTCCAAAGCAGCCTTGAGCATATCCTCGCTCAATGCGTTTTGCTCCAGCAACTTCACAACAGCTTCCTCTCCAGGCCAGCTTGCGCCAAGATATCGCACGGCGTCTTCTCTTACACCGGGATTTTGAGAATTGTCAAGTGCTACTGAACGCAATATGTGAACTGATTCGGGTGTGCCCGCAGTTTTGATTGAGGCGAGTAACGCGGACTTTTGGGTATTATTTAACAAAGGAACCTTTTCTGTAAGATAGCTGACGCCTGCCTGATCAAGCAATAACGCTCCTGCATCCCGACCAACGATCTCACTTGATTTGGATATGGCCAGCTGAAATAATCGGTTAATCTCCGACGGAGGCGCGTAACGGGTTACGAGATCAATATAGTCTTCCGTTCCATACGTTTCATCCAGCAATTTGTTGAGCACCGTCAAACCTTGCTGCGAGTTGCTAACATAAGATTTATCCAAATGTAATAGTGCCAGTTTTGACACCTCAATCCGGTCTGACGACTTCACTTTTGTCACATTAATCAACGCCTGTGACTTTTCATATCCCGCATTGAAAAAATCAAATGCTCTAAAGTATCGCAATCTGCTTTTGAAATTTACAAGAGTGTCCGCCGCGAGTTCCTCAAGATATGGGATGGCCTTTCTCGTACGCGCAAGCCAAATGACATCACTACCGCCCGGAACCTTTGTCGGCTTAGGTCCATTTTTCTCGATCCATGCTGGGAAAAGACGTTCCCATTGTCCGAATGCGCCAATACTCAACGCCTCCACGGACCATATATCACCGCCTTTATATTGCTTAGCTAGCTGCAACCAAACGTCCAGGGCCTCAAAGGTATGATTACGATAAATGGCCAAAGCCGCTTCCCTCCTAACCTGCGGATTCGGATCAGCTGCCAAACGTTTGATATATTCAATCGGATCGCTGTTTCGTTGTCTTACGGCCCGAAGCGTGGTAATTCGCAAGTTTGGATTAAGCTCTCGGAAACCGATATCCAGGTTTCTGCTATTAAATCCTTCTATTCTGTTCAACACCCATAAAGCTCTGGCGCGTTGTTTAGGATTTGCTGACACATTGCGAAACAATTCTTCGAGCATCGGCTCTGCATTCCAACCATGTTTTACGCAGGCATTCCAGGCCAGATATCTTTGAGACAAATTGGGACTTTGGAGTGCTTTGACGGCCTCTTCGGGTTTTGTTAAATCGAAAACAGGAATTGTATAGGGAGTATTAGGTGGCGCGATTCGGAATATCCGGCCACGTCCACGATCTTTCATTTTGCTGGAACCTATCACGGGATCATACCAGTCGGACACGATCAGCGAGCCATCAGGTGCGACACAAACGTCTGTCGGGCGAAACCATTTATCGCGTTTTCCTTCTAAAATCGGAAGGATACCAGTTGATTTATATCCCGCCCCCTCGTTGACAACCGGATACGCCCGCAAAGAATTATGGCCCGCATCTGCAACTATCACCTGATCCCAAAAGGGTCTGGGCAAAAGCTCACCTTCGTACACAGTAGTACCCATTGGAAAGCCGGAACCGGTTTGCAACAAGTTGGGAACAACTCCCGGGTCATTCTGATGCCAGTGTCTTCTGGGGATTTCATCTTCCAAGTTGGTACGATTGATACGCCAGCTATTGGCATTCATTTCGTCTATATACCCAAAATTTCCGTTTTCCATTACATATGAAACCCGGTCACCTTCATTCCCTGGCTCTTCCTGATCAGCAGCCCACATCGTTCCGTAGCTATCGACAGCTACCTCAAAGGAGTTATGGAAATTCTCCGCCATAATCTCGACTTTTCTGAATTCCTGGTCGCAACGGAAGACAACTCCCTGGCGATATTGACGAAAATCAATCGGTCTTTCATATTTGTCTAAAAGCGGGCGATCCTGGCCGTCGACCAGTTGCCGTCCTGCGTTTCCAAAATTGAAGTAAAAATTTCCGTCAGGACCAAAAACAAATGAGTGAACTCCTGCATCGCTTTGTGTTCCGCCGATATCTTTAAAAAGAATTTCCTTTTTATCAGCAACATCATCACCGTTGGTATCTGTAAAAAGCCAGACATATGGACTTTGAGATACAATGGCTTTGTTGCCCATCACCCAAATTCCTAACGGCGCATTCAATTCTCTTCCCTGATAAAAAACCTTGGTAACATCAGAGATTCCGTCGCCGTTTTTGTCCTCCATGATCACAATCCGGTCTCCCAACCCCAATTCCGATTTGCCGTTGACGGCCGGCCGGTAATTGTACGATTCCAGCGCCCACACCCTCCCTCTGTGATCGACATCCATATTGATTGGATTAATCACATCAGGCTCAGAGCCGAAGAGGCGGGCTTCCAAACCCGGTGCCACGTCCAATCCAAAGACCTCATTCGCGGGCGACCTTTTCTGAGATTCAGAAAAGGAGGAATACAGACTGTCAACATTGAGAATTTTTAAGGAATCAACCGACTGCGCAAGACCAACAACACCTGAAAGAAGGCAAAAAACAAAGATTGGCGAGAAAACTCTATTGAAAAAAGAAAGTGTCAAAATGAAATACTCTATATTAGAAAACTCAAAACTCCTCAAAATTAGTCAGTTCCGAGAACATAGAGAAGCTAAAATTTAATTAATGCGGTGGTTGGCAATCTGCAGGTGTACTTCTGATAAGTGTATTGTCAGTCAAGAGTTGTCAAGAAATGGTCGGGGACGCCCAGTCCGAGACTCGAAGTCATTGGTTGCTCGAATAGCACCTAAGTGCCGTCAAAAGCCATATGCCAAACTAATTTATTCGATTCCGGATTTGATAAGTCTTAAAATAAAACCGGGTATACCAATCTTAAAACTGATTGATATACCCGGAATATACCTTTTAATTACATTCTATTTCTTTTTCAAACTGCCCAAATACTCAACGAGGTTTACAAGTTCTTCGGTAGACATCGCATCCTGCAAGCCAGCCGGCATCATTGAATCAGTTAGCTCCTTCATGGACTTTACTTGCGACATTTTATATTCCTGAACTGAACCACCGGGGAATTTCATGATCAAATCGGTTTCGGTTTTGCTTGCAACAATACCTGTGACAGACGAGCCATCTTTGAAATTTACCTCCCAGCCTTCGTATCCAAAACTGATACCAGCACTCGGCGTGAATATAGCTGCATATTGACCTTCTTTTGGAAGTTTGCTCCCGATCTCTGATAATTTAGGACCAAAATCCATACCCTGACCGTTTACCTGGTGACAAACGGTGCAGTACATTGCGAATATTTCCTTGCCCTTGACAGCATTTCCTTTCATCGTCAGCAATTCTTTTAACTCAGGATGTTTTTTGGTCGAAGCCGTTGCTCCGTTCAGGTAGGTGGCGGCTTCGGTTTTTACTGCCTTTCGCCATGCACCTGCCAAACCCTGAACTGCAGCCGTTTTCACATCTCCTGTAAACTTCCCTTCCTTCAACAAAATCAACACGCGGTCTTCACCCTTCATCGTCCCGCCCATCGACTTGGCTGCCAACGCCCGAAGTTCGGTTGGATATTTGGCATCCAAAGCAGCCATTTCCAACATGGCCAGCGACTCGGTACTACCTGCACCTTTGATTGATAACACGGCCGCTTTTGCTTTCTCCTGATCCTTATCGTTGATCGCAGTCCACAACAACGACGAGCCGCGCTGTTTCAAAAGTTGTTGTCCTGCCGCGCCGCTAAACTGGTTCCCGGCCAAAGCCAAATCCAATAACCGGTTATTTTCCGAAGAAATCTCATATCTCGCTACCAATTCCATATACTGGCGCGTACCATATGTAGCATCCATCAGTTTTTTTACTTCAGCCATTGCTTCCGGGCTGCTTTTCACAAAGGAAGGATCTAAATGTTTGAGTACCAATTCATTTACTTTGGTCTGATCCGCTGTGTTGCCTTTCATCATTGCCAGCAAGGCTTTCGATTTTTCCTGAGCATATGGATTAAAGTCGAAGGCCCTGAAATATCTTAACCGACTTTTCAGATCAACGCTTGGATCTGATGCCAGGGATGCCAATAATGGGATCGACTCTTCTCCTCTGGACCTCCAAACTATATCTTTTCCAGCTTGGTTCGCCACCGGGTTTCCGCCGGTTTTTGTCATCCAAGCCTTGAAACAAGCATCCCATTGTCCATCAGCACCAATACCCAGCGCTTCGAGATACCAGCGATCTTTTCCATCATATTGACTGGCAAGCTGCGCCCATAATTCAGGGGTTTCAGGTGATTTATTCCAATGCAAAAGAACCGCGCACTCTCTGCGAACCTGTGGGTCCGAATCGTTTACCAATTGTTTAATAGAACCAATTACCAGACTTGGTTGAGACTCGGAAGAAGCTCTCAATGCCGCGATGCGGATATCTGCATTATTATCTTTCAATCCCTGATCGATGTATTTTTTACCAGAGGCGCGTTTCGACAAAAGCCAAAGCACCCGTGCCCGCATCCTTGGATTTGCATTTTTGTCGTTGAAAAGTTTCGCCAAATCAGCAGTTGCGGCATCGCCCATTTTTGATAGCGACGTCCAGGCAAGATATCTTACAGAAAGATTCGGACTTTGTAATGCTTCCACCGCACCCGAAGCAGTTCCAAAATTTGCCTTTGGAACCCGATATGGCGTATTTGCCGGAGCAATTCTATATAACCTGCCCCTCGCCTGATCACCTGCCTGGTGGCCTCCAACGCCGGGATCATACCAGTCCGATACGATTAATGAACCGTCCGGAGCCACGCAAACATCGGAAGGTCTGAACCATTGATCACGTTTCCCTTCCACTATATTGGCAATTGTTGCAGTATATCCTGCTCCTGCTTTTGTAGTCGGATATGCTCTTACAACGTTCGGACCTGCATCACAGTGGATCATCTGATCCCAATATATTTTTGGTAAAAGTCTTCCCTCATACACCACCATACCCGTCGGTGACCCTGCGCCGGTTTGTAATAGATTCGGAATCACCCCCGGATCGTTCAAATGCCAGTGTCTGAAAGGAATAGAATCTTCCATATTGGTCCGGCTCGCGCGCCAGCCTGCTCCAGTCATTTCATCAGTATATCCGTAATTACCATATGGCATTACGTAGTTGATTCTCACGCCCTTGTTACCATCGTCGTCATTATCAGACTGCCACATCGTTCCGTAACTGTCCACGGCAACTTCGTAGTTATTTCTGAAATTATTGCCCAAAACCTCCAGATTCGTAAAATCAGGATCGCAACGGAATACCATTCCCTGTTTCAACTTCTTGAAGTCAATTGCTTTACCATCTTTTCCAACCACAGGATTTCCTTTGCCATCAAGGAGATGGCCACCCTCGTTACCAAAGTTAAAATAGAGCTTTCCGTCTGGCCCGAAAACAAAAGAGTGCATCCCGTGGTCATGCTGCTCTCCGCCTATCCCCTCAAAGATCACTTCTTTCTTGTCTGCTTTTCCGTCGCCATTTGAATCGGTGAATTGCCACACATATGGACTTTGAGAAACGATAACCTTGTTGCCCATAACCCATATACCCAAAGGTGAGTTGATTTCAGGCCCTTGATAGAATACTGTGGATTTATCCGATTTGCCATCCCCGTTCGTATCTTCCAGAATAAGAATTCGATCCCCTTTGGCATGGGTTGGATTGCCATTAATTCCGGGACGATAGTTATACGCCTCACAGACCCAAACACGTCCCAGATGGTCGACGTCGATATTGGTCGGGTTTACCAGCGTCGGTTCAGCGGCAAACAAACTTGCTTCCAAACCCTCCGCCACGTTGAGACCGGCGACGGCATATTTAGGAGAACGTTTTTGAGCATCAGTAAGCTGGCTGTACAAACTGTCGAGTTCTGAACTGACAATCGTACTCGGATTTGTTCTTTGGTAACTGGCCAGCAAAAGACCCGAGGACACCATCAGCGAAAGTGAGCCCCAAATTAAATTCTTTCTAGTCATGGTATGGTAAATACTTGCAGGATGTTCCTCTTAACTGCACAGAAGTTTCTTATTTTTATACACAATAAGCCGTTACACCTTATCAAATACTACTATGAAACAGATATTTTTTATGACCGCAGGGGTACTTATGTCGCTTGCAGGTTATGCTCAGTCTATAACTCCTACCCCCGATATTCAGATCAAAACCGCCGTTCTTGCTGCCCCGGAAGATAAAAGAGAAGGAGCAAAAGTGTATGGATTTGGCGCTGATGGCAATTTTGTCGTCCTGAGAAGTGGCTCCAATGATATTGTATGCATAGCAGATGACCTAAAAAAGGAAGGAATTAACGTTTCTTGTTATCATGCAAGTCTTGAACCATTTATGGAAAAAGGCAGGCAGCTGGCAAAAGAAGGAAAGAACCCAAAAGAAATATTTGATATTCGTGAAAAGGAAGTAAAAGCCGGTACTTTGAAAATGCCTGAAAAGCCGGCGACGCTATTTGCACTATCAGGCACGGACGAAAATTATGATATTCAAACCGGAGCCTTAAAAGATGGTTATCTGCGCTATGTGGTATATATCCCTTACGCAACCTCCGAAAGTACAGGCTTGCCGCTGAAACCGGACGTACCGGGTATGCCATGGATTATGGATCCGGGAACTCACAGAGCACATATAATGATCAATCCGGCGAAAAAGTAACGATGGCGGTAAGCTATAGGAGTGGCTCTGGCTGAAAGCGATTTGAAATCGCAGCGTCGAACCGTCGGTTTCGAATGGTTCAGCGTTTGAAACGCGAAGGTTGGGCAAGTATACTTTTTGAGGTTTATTGATATTAAAACGCGTTAAAAACGCTGCACTATGCAACTTCGATTACAAATCGAAGTTAGCGGGCGGCTGAAAGCGATTTGAAATCGCAGCGTCGAACCGTCGGTTTCGAATGGTTTAGCGTTTGAAACGCGAAGGTTGGCGCAGGTGTACTTTTTTAGGTTTATTGATATTAAAACGCGTTAAAAACGCTGTACTATGTAACTTCGATTACAAATCGAAGTTAGCGGGCGGCGGCTGAAACCGATTTAAATCGCAGCGGCGAACCGTCGGTTTCGAATGCTTCAGCGTTTGAAACGCGAAGGTTGGGCAAGTATACTTTTTTAGGTTTATTGTTATTAAAACGCGTTAAAAACGCTGCACTACGCAACTTCGATTGCAAATCGAAGTTAGCACGAAAGGCGAAGTTCTCCAGGTAGTTTTTGTGCTCGGAGGTCTTTTCTTTAAAAACTAAAACGTATGAAAATAGCCCGCTATCTTTTTGCAACTGCATTCATTATCCTCTCGAAACAAACATTAATGGCTCAGGTGGAAACCATTCAACTTTGGCCAAAAGGTCAAATTCCAAACTATGTTGAAAATACAATTCAGGAGAAGTCCGAAACCGGAGCTGATGGGATCCTGAGAATAAGTGGAGTGACGATCCCGTCGATGGATACCTATATCGTCCCAAAAGAAAAAGCTTCGGGAGCTGCGGTTTTGATATGCCCTGGAGGTGGTTACGGAATTTTGGCAGCTTCGCACGAAGGTAGTGATTTAGCCAAATGGTTTAATGAAAGAGGTATATCTGCTTTTGTTTTAAAATACCGCCTTCCCAATCCCAAAGGCATGACACACCAGCACGAAGTACCCCTTATGGACGCTATGCAGGCGATGAAACTGATCAGGGAAAGTGCTTCGAAATGGAATATCAATACAGATAAAATTGGAGTAATGGGCTTTTCTGCCGGCGGACACCTTGCTGCCACTCTATCAACTCATTATAATATGGGCCCAAAAGCGAGTGAATCATCCAAACCCAACTTTTCGATATTACTGTATCCTGTGATCTCTTTTATGTCGGATATAGCGCACGGCGGCTCGCGTGACAATCTTTTGGGTGCTGAAAAAAGCGATGAGTTGATTAAATATTATTCCAACGAACTTCAGGTGAGCGACAAAACTCCACCTGCATTTCTGGTGCATAGCATGAATGATGGTGGTGTTCCGATCGAAAACAGTTTCCGATATGCAATGGCATTGAACAAGTTAAAAATACCAGCCGAATTGCACGCATATCCACTCGGCGGCCATGGTTATGGACTAAGGACAGAGGGTAAAGGCTCACTGGCTGGCTGGCCGTTGGCTATGGAAGGTTGGCTGAAAGCGATGGGATATACCAAATAGTTCAACTTAGGAAATGATATCAACACCAGCTCGGACTAACCGCCTCAGTTTTTTTTGTAAATCAACTTTTGGAGCGAGGAGTTTAATAACTTGATTTTCAGCAAATTCGTGCAGAATTTAGTATTTTGAGGGTAAATCACCTCAAAGCTAAAATTTTGTTTCAAAAACTGATCAACCGACTCGCCACCCGACAGGCTCTTTTAATGATATTCATATTTCTGGCCGTCTTCGCAAGTTTTCAGTCATATTACAGATCACACAAAACCTTCACACCCGGCGGCAAGCTTTATACCAGCTACAACAACTACGTCATCTTCAAACAATCCCACTTTCATCTCGTTGAAAATAAGGACCTGTATCAATACTTTCCTAAAGAACAGGCGGACTTATACAAATACAGTCCTTTCTTTGCATTGATTTTTGGCTTACTGGCCAGGTTGCCTGATCTGGCGGGCTTAACGCTTTGGAACCTGCTTAACGTTTTGGTTCTCTTCCAGGCCATTTATTTTCTTCCAAGAGGCGATCTCAGGACAAAAGGTTTTATACTTCTGGCCGTCACATATGAGATGTTAACTTCCATTCAGAACGAACAAAGCAATGCGTTGTTGACAGGCCTGATTATCTTCGGTTTTTGTTTTTTGGAAAGAGGAAAGTATTGGCTGGCCACACTTTGTATTATGCTCTCAGTCTTTATAAAGCTATTCGGAATTGTTGCCTTTGCTCTCTTTTTGCTTTACCCTAACAAACTTAAGCTCGCATATACCTCTGCCGCCTGGTGTTGTGTCCTGCTCTTCCTCCCACTCATTGCCGTTGACTTCTCGCAACTCGTATTTCTATATGAAAGCTGGGGAAGGTTACTCGAAGACGACCATTCCATTTCGGATGGCTTTTCGGTCATGGGTTGGCTGAAAAGCTGGTTCGGACTGAACATCAATAAACCCTTGGTGGCTTTTTTCGGCGTGGTCTTATTCTGTCTGACTCTAATCCGGCAAAAGTTTTACCATCAATATGAGTTCAGAATTTTACTTCTGGCTTCTGTATTGATCTGGGTGGTGATATTTAATCACCGTGCAGAATCGCCTACTTTTATTGTTGCGTTGACGGGAATTTCGATATGGTATTTTTCATTGTATCCTTCCAGAATCAATCTGGTGTTATTTGTCCTGGCGTTTATTTTCACGGGACTTGCCGCAACAGATGTCTTTCCTGGATACGTGCGAGAGGAATGGTTTAAGCCATATGTGGTTAAGGCGGTACCATGCATACTGATTTGGGGAAGAATCTTTTATCAGATGATATCAGGCGAGTTGACTCCGAGGCCTGAACCGACAAATAGGTAAAACGACGTTACGGTCACCGAGGCAATGATCCGTAACGTCGTTTATTTCAATTTACTTGTGCAATTGTGGTCGGCTCTATTTCAATGATCTTGTTTGTTCTCACTTCCACATTCTTTGTTACCTTTTCGTCATCGTTTGATATCTCCAGAGTATAATCCCCATCACCCAATTCCTCGAAATTGAGTTTTCTGCCATATTTTTCATAGCTTCTATTGACATATTCTTTGTACAGAACATGACCTTGGCTGTCCAGCAATACCACATTTAATTTCTCTCCTCTTTCCTTCTCCATCAGCAGGTTCATTGACATCGTATTTCTGATCTGGTACATGCCAACTGCGAAAGTGGTGCAACGATTATTTTTGCATTCTTTTTTGGGTCCAACGATCATGGCATCTGCAGGGGCAAGGAAGGATACGGAGGCGGTAAGCAACATTCCGGAGATTGAGTTTTTCAATAACTTTTTCATAGCTAAACTGGCTTGGGTGAAATATTAATTTCACCAATGAAGCTTTCGAAAGCCCGAATGTTGCATGAAAAGGATGAGTGGTTAGAAGAAATGATAGAAGGTATTACCCCCCTATAGCGATCATTTTTCGATTGCTTTCATACTCGATTTTGGCATTCTTGTCAGAGAATTGCGCATGACCGCCGTACATCGCATGCTTCTTTTCAAAATGACTATAGATAAGTGGAACGATATCTTCGCCCCGACGTAATGGAGTAAGCAAATCTACCTCAGAGGTATCAAAAAGGCAGTTTTTCAGCTTTCCGTCCGCGGTAAGCCGTATCCGGTTACAACCAGAGCAGAAGGGATGCGTAACTGTACCAATAATTCCAAAAGTCCCTCTCGCACCTTTTACCTGAAAACGGTGGGCGGTATCCTCGAACTCGCCGGGAAGGCGATCATATTCAAATTCAGAGGAGACACTGGCAAGAAGTTCGTCGTAAGAAACAATCTTGCTCAACTCCCATTGATTGCCGTTGAAAGGCATAAACTCTATAAAACGAACATGCAGATTCGGCTCATCACACGTCAACTTAACAAATTTATTAACCTCATTCTCATTCAAACCCTTCATCACCACCACGTTCAACTTCACCACAAACCCCTGTCCTAGTAAAAGCTCGATATTGGAAAGCGTCTTTTCAAAATGGTCCCGTTTTGTAATCGTTTTGAATTTCTGCGGGCTTAATGTATCCAGACTTACATTCAAAGACTTTACACCTGCGGCCTTTAACTGAGCAATATATTGGTCAATGAATACTGCGTTGGTGGTGAGGGTAAGTGCGGTTGGTAACTTTTCTAAACGAGTGAGTATATCTCCAAAATCTTTCCTCACAAGCGGTTCACCTCCCGTGAGCCTGATTTTGTTGACACCCATTTTGACAAAAGTGCGGGCAAGGAAATCGATTTCGTCGGCCTGCATCAGGAACTGAGAAGGCATGAACTGCATATCTTCCTGCGGCATACAATAGCTACAACGGAGGTTGCACTTATCTGTCAGCGATATCCGCAGATAAGTGTGAATTCTTCCAAATGTATCTTTGATCAATGCCGACATAATATGCTTTTCATATTCTGAATTTCCTTTGTCACGAAGACACTAAGTTCAATATTGCAATAAGTTCAGCAAACACTGTTGAATTTTACAACTGGATTAACTGGCGTCCCTTACAATCTCACGATAAAACCTGACCGCGAAACTTATCGAAGCCCTTAGTGCCTCTCCCCTTCCAAAACCGAAAATATATGTAAAACATGTGGAAACAAAGCATCCATATACTCTGAAACTCCTTTGGTACTACCCGGCATGGCTATTACCAATGTGTCACCAATAAGCCCGGCTACAGAACGTGACAACATAGATAAAGGTGTTCTTTCCTGACCATATTGACGCGCCGCCTCACCTATTCCCGGAATTCCCCTGTCCAATATTTCACTCACTGCTTCCGGTGTAACATCACGACGCGACAAACCCGTTCCACCTGTAATCAAAATCATTTGATATCCGGCATCGCATAATCCCAGAATTTTCTCCTGAATTATATTTTTCTCGTCAGGGATAATGCTGTACTCACCGGTTTTTACAGATAATCCGTCCAGCTTTTCGATGATCTTTTTACCCGATCTATCCTCTCCCTTTCCGTTGAAAATTGAGTCAGAACAAACAATAACTGCAGTTTTTAATTCAGAAGGTACAGGTTTCCGGTCGCTTTTACCGCCACGTTTTTCCAGCAATTTGATGTTGGATATCTCCACTCCTTTGTCAATCGGTTTCAGCATATCGTACATAGTCAGTGCGACAACGGATGCGCCGTGCATGGCTTCTACCTCCACGCCAGTCTTGTATATAGTCTTGACAGTGAGATAGATATAAATCTCCAATCCTTCTATATTATATTCAATTCCGGTATATTCAATGGGTATCGGATGACAATCGGGTAATAGATCCGGTGTCTTCTTTACCGCCAGAAAACCAGCCGCCTTAGCCATTTCAAATACATCCCCTTTTGGCACCTTCTTATCCTTAATGGCCTCAATCGTTTCCGGGCGACTAACTAAAACTCTGGCCTGAGCCGTTGCAATTCTTAGTGTATTTGATTTATGTGTTATGTCAACCATTTGTAGGTGTTAGCTTTTAGCGGTTAGCTATCAGTTTCCGAGGTATTAAGAATTGATCGCTGTGTTGAAACTCAATACCTCAGCTGTAATTTTGTAACCGGGCAACTTTATCTTTTTTAGTTTCCTTATGTCTACGTATCAGAATAAGCTTGAGCTTAAAAGGCAAGCCTACTTCACATTCTCCTTCCAAACATACTCTCCCTTCGCACCAACAAGTTCTTTTCCGAAAATCGGGACTTTGGTTTTGATCTCTTCGACAATATATTCAGAAGCCTCAAAGGCTGCTCGTCTATGAGCTGATGATACAAAGACAAACAGGCTGATCTCACCCGTCGGCACAATGCCCAGGCTATGATATAGATGCATACATATCAGATCAAATTTTGCAAAAGTGGCTTCTCTGATTTCATGAAAAGCCTGCTCCGCCATTTCCTCATATGCAGAATATTCAATTCCTGTCACGACGCCACCTTCTTTTTCATCAGCGCGTATTTGTCCCAGAAAAATGGCATGAGCCCCTACATTCGTCTTCGATTGATGGGACGCAATTGAATCAGCTACAAATTGAGGGCTGATCGCACCTGATACAAAAACCTTCTTCTTTTTATGTCCGCTACTCATATATAACTTCGAGTTTCATTAGTTGAACCGCGCCGTTAACCGCCTGCAAAAGGCGGCAGGAGCGCAACATCCGCAGACGTTGGCACTTCGGCAAGACCATCTGTAATTCGCTGGTTAACAGCCAGTTTAAATTTTTTCTCTTTTAATCCGGGATATTTTTCGAACAATATTTTTCTAACATCGTCTGTATTTTTGCCATCACCCCATTCCAGCTGTTCATTGGATTTACCAGCGATCTCTGCAAGCACCCCAAAATACAAAATCTTGATAGTCATAATATTAAATATGTTTTTCGAAAATATCGAGCCAACTTATGGCAGTAAATGAATTTCGACCAAATCTCCTTTTCGAACTTTAGACTGCGTTACTGGCAGGTATATCAACGCATTGGCGATCGCGAATGAACGCAACGCGAATGACTCCTGACCCACCAATGTTTTTGCCTCATTCATGTCCGCATATCCCCGCACAAACTCATCCCTTTCCCCGTCAAAAGCATAATCGTTACTCAACGGTAAACGGAAAGAAGGCAAAAACAAATCCTTTCTTCCGTACATTTTTCGGATTGCAGGTATCACATACTCGTAGAAGCAAACCAGTGACGACGCCGGATTTCCAGGCAATGCGAAAAACAATTTGCCTTCTTTCATTCCAAAAAAAAGAGGTTTTCCAGGTTTTTGCCTCACTTTATAAAAAATGGTCTCGACTTCCGTTTCACTCATCGCTCTCTCCACATAGTCGTAATCTCCGACCGAAATCCCCCCGGACGACAAAATGATATCCGCCTCAAGCGCCAGTTCTATTAACTTTGCCTTCACTCCCTCCAACGTATCTTCCGCATATCCAATTTTCACTACGTCTATTCCTTCCTTGCCAAGAGCTGTTTTTAAGGCAATCGAATTCGATTCGTAGACTTGACCTTTCAAAAGAGCCGTTTGGTCGCGAACCAGTTCGTCACCGGTAATTAAAATGGCAACCTTTGGTTTTTGATATACCTCTACTTCTGTTATTCCAAATCCGGCAATGTACCCCGCAACGCTTGGAGTGATCAACGTCCCGGCCTGAACAGCGACCTCTCCTTTATGAATTTGGTGACCAACTTCACGAACATTTTTTCCAACAGAAACAGGGTATTCCAGAATTTTTATTTGATCTCCCTTCTTTTCCGTATTCTCCTGCATAATGACGGCGGTCGCTCCATCCGGCACTGCGGCCCCGGTAAAAATCCTTATCGCTTCTCCCGTTGACAAAGTCAGCGAGTCGCTCACGCCAGCTTTGGATTCGCCCACGATCTTTAACACCGTACCTTTTTCCAGCATATCGTTATGCTGGATGGCATAACCATCCATCGAGGATTGCCTGAATGACGGAAGAGATATCGGTGCCAAAATATCAGTTGCCAACACATAACCTGCCGCCGACTCCAGCTTCGTTTTACTGGACGACAGAGGCTGGACTGACTGTTCAATTTTGGTCTTCGCCAAAGAGACTGTAATCATACAAAAACGTGCATTTTACCTATTGCAAGTTACAACTAATCATGACAAGGCGAGAGGAGAAAACAACAAATGTCACTGAAAATACGTAGTAGTTTGACAGAATAATACATAATATCTTTGACAAAAATTGGTTAACTATCTGATAATCAGATCATAATAATATTTGACCTTTTTGATTTATCAGAATATTCATATTTAAGATCCAATTTTCAGGTTCCGAAAAGTACTAAAAGCGCCAACGAAAATTCTACTCACTTTGCGTATTCGCCAATTATCCCCTTAAAAAGCTGAAAATCACAAAATCAAGTCATCTAAAATTAATCCTAATTACAAATTCAACAAATACCTAATAATCAACATTTTATGGTTTAATGAAACATTATTAGTTCTAATGTCGTTATCTTTGCCACTGGGATGACTGAAAATATGTCATTGTAAACTATGTTTCACCAAATAAGAACTGCATGATAAGAATACTCTTTATCACCTTTGCTGTAGCGATGGTAGGTAACTATACCTTACGCGGCACCAAGGTCGAAAAGAAGGAATTGACGCCTAAAAATCATATCAATTCGGATCTTCTCGAGATTGACTTCTGTGGCGAAGCATTCCCTGTAAGGGAACTTCGTATTGCAAAAAGATATCAAAACACGATCAGAAATTACGATAATCCGACATTTCGTAAGCTGATGACAAGGACTGAAAAAAGAATGCGAATCATTGAACCCATTCTTAAAAAGTACGGAGTACCAGCCGATTTTAAATATATTCCCGTAATAGAAAGTGCCATGAGCGACGAGGTAAAGTCGAACAAAGGCGCGGGAGGCTACTGGCAGTTCATGCCAGCAACAGCCAGAGCTCTTGGACTGGTAGTGAATGATGTGACCGATGAACGTAAACATCTTGTAAAATCAACCCACGCAGCGGCCAGATACCTTCAAAGACTGCACCGTCAGTTAGGATCATGGACGTTAGTCGCGGCGGCTTACAACGCCGGCCCTCAGCATATTAAGAATAAAATTTCTGCCCAGAATGAAAATGACTATTTCGGATTAAGGCTTAATCCCGAAACGAATAAGTATCTGTACAAACTGGTGGCAGTTAAAGAGTGGTTTTCAAACCCTGAACGCAGTCGTGAATGGGGAAGTGGCAATATCGTTGAACGATTGGCCAAAATCGACCTCGACAAGAAAAATGCGATCAAAGCTTTGGCGAAAGTTTCGGACAAACAACCACGAGATTCTTAAAAAGCAAAATCAATATTCATTATATAGTTAAGAAAGGGAAACATATTGCTTTTCTTTGCTGTTCAATATCCATAGCTTCGGTTATGGATATTGTTTTTTTTAATATACCTCAATACAATATAGGAAAATGACAAAAGCAGAAATGATCACGGACAAAGGAACCATGCTAATCGAATTTTACGATGATGATGCTCCGATCGCGGTGAAAAACTTTGTGGACCTTTCGAAAAAAGGATTTTATGATGGTTTGATATTCCATCGCGTAATTCCTGATTTCATGATCCAGGGTGGAGATCCTACGGGAACTGGCCGTGGGGGTCCTGGTTACAAAATTAAATGCGAGCTGAACGGCGTAAAACAATATCACGATCGTGGTGTATTGTCGATGGCTCACGCAGGTCGTGATACTGGTGGTTCTCAATTCTTTATCTGCCATAGCCGTAACAACACCGCTCACCTTGACCGTAACCATACTTGTTTTGGTAAAGTGATTGAAGGCGTAGATACTGTCGATTTGATCCGTCAGGGCGACAAAATCCAGAAGATTACGATCATTGAGGAGGAAGTGGCTTAAAGACCATTGATTAAGGCAATTTTAACGGCCGGGAGTTTTCGAACATCCGGCCGTTTGTTGTTTCCGCCTATGTAAACATCACTTTTAAAGATAAAAGGCCGGAAGTTTCACCTTCCAGCCTTTTACAACTCTCGAATGTTGAGGTTGAGCCTTTTCCTACCAGAAAAAGCTGTATAGAAATATTATAATCAGAATTACGATGGTCGCACCAATGGCAAAGGCTTTATCGACCTTGAACATTTTGACGTCAATTTCCAACCCTTTGTTTTCGTCAGGCAGCACCAAGCCCAAAACAAACATCACTGAAATACAAATCAGGAATACCCAGCCCATTCTGTCAAGAAACGGCACTTGAGTCCAGTCGGTAATGAATGAGAACGGTGGCCAGTTGTTGTGCATGCCCAAAGCAATGATAAATCCACCCACGATTGCAAAAAACGCACCTGCTGAATTTGTTCTTTTCCAGAAGAAGCCCATGATAAAGGCTGAGAATACCCCAGGAGATACCAAACCGGTCATTTCCTGAATAAACTGGAACCCACCTTTTTTGTCAATACCCATATAAGGAGAAATGACGATGGCAAGCAGCATGGAAACAACGATTACAATCCGTCCGATTTTCACTAATTGTTCCTCAGACTTGTTTTTGCCGAAATACTCCTTGAATATATCTAATGTAAAAATCGTAGAAATTGAATTGGCTTTACCAGCTAAGGAAGCCACAACCGCTGCTGTCAACGCAGCAAATGAAAGTCCTTTCAGACCCACTGGCAACAGACCCAGTAAAACAGGATATGCTTTGTCTGCAACTATCTCTCCATTTTCCGTCAATTCATTGACAAACAGACCCTTACTATACAATGCATATGCAGCAATACCAGGGATTACAACCAAAGCCGGCATTAACAGTTTAAGAGAGGCCGCAAAAAGTAATCCTTTTCTGGCGGTCGGCAAATCCGCACCAAGTGCACGTTGGGTAATATATTGATTACAACCCCAGTAGTTCAAATTTACAATCCACATCCCCCCGAACAGAACTGTCAGACCAGGAAGCTGAGAATAGAAGGTACTCCCCTTGCTGAAAATCATATGGAAGTGATCATCATGATTTGCCCTCATCTGATGGAAGCCATCCAGCATACCATTAAAAGTAATCATGGATTCTCCGGCCACCAGGTTAAGCGCCAGATATGAGGTTGCCAAACCACCTACTATAAGAAAGAAAACCTGAATAACGTCTGTAAACCCAATAACCTTCATACCGCCAATCGTAATAATGATTGCGAAAATGGCCAAAGCCCACATACAAAACCAAAAATTAAGCCCTGAAATACCCGATACCGCTAACGCTCCCAAATACAAGATGGAAGTGAGGTTTACCATGATATACAATCCAAGCCAGAATACTGCCATAATCAAACTTACCTGCTTGTTGTAGCGCTGGGTAAGGAATTGCGGCATGGTCCAGATCTTGTTTTTAAGGTAGATCGGCATGAAGAACATAGCCACAATAATCAGCGTCGCCGCGGCCATCCATTCATATGTAGAAATCGCCAAACCCATGGAGAAGCCATTACCCGACATACCGATAAACTGTTCTGCTGAAATATTGGAGGCGATCAGTGAAGCACCGATGGCCCACCAGGTCAATGAACCTTCTGCAAGGAAAAAGTCCTTAGTTGATTCGACGTTTGATTTCTTTCGTTGATAAATCCAGTAGCCATAGCCGGACACCATAATGAAGTAAAAGAAGAAAACTACATAATCCAGAGTTTGTAATTGTTGCATTTCAGAAGGTATAAGAGTATAATGGATACATACATTGAGGTTCAATCCGAAAGGTACATTAATTTCAGAAAATAGTGCAAGTGATAATATTGTACAATGCACCAATACCACAAAATTTAATACTCAAAGTAACAATCAGCAATTAAAATACTCCCTAATGCTTATTTTCCCTCTCATTTTTAATATGAAACGGGTTGAGAGGCAGCAATGCGTTGGTCGAGTCGCCAATTTCCGAAATACCCTTTCCATATGCCCGTGAAAATGTGGCGCCACCTTTCATATCAGTCAAAAAGGTCTGAAAACCCTTCCTGCCTGAACGCGCAAGCCAATAGGAAACTTCCATACCTGAACTCATATACGCATACATGACATCGCGGTCGGTACCAGTAAAAAAGCCTTTGAACGATTCTATATTCTCCAAACGCAGCATTCTTCCTTCTCTTCGGGCATAGTATCGCCATTCATTTCGATAACTGATATACCTCTCAACCGGATTCTCGGCAGCAACAAAGCGTTTGTCCAGCATCAGCGCGAGGCCCTCATTAAACCATTGCGGAATCTGAATCAGTGTTTTCCACCAACCTAGCTGCGCCAAGAGCTCGACATGGCTCATTTCATGACTCACCACATCCACATTCAATGCCTGACTACTAACGATCACATATGAATTCCCCCAGGGCGTACCCAGGCTACAGCCCGCTCCTTCGGTGCTGTTACAGTACTTTCTATATTGCTCATTGTTCGAGCAAACAATTATAATCGGCTGCGACTGATGACCGTTATAGAATGAATCAATTCGGGCTATTGCTGCCCGAACTACATCTTGAGACTGTTTGTAAGTTTTAGGCTTGAGATTGGCACTAACGAAGATATTTGGCTGAATCTTCTTAAAATCCGAAAGTCCAATGGTTTCGCAGTAAAAAACCTGGGGATATAGAAATGAAACGCTGATAAATAGGACCGCGAAACCGACTGCCAGAAATTTGACTGTTTGGGCAATTTTCCCCTCTATGTTACTGGCCGTATTCAACTGATAAAAAATTTCCCTGAACCACGAATTTGATAAAACTTTTAGTCGTTACCAAAAACGTTGTACAGGGAGGGAGCTATTAGCTTTTAGCTATTAGTTCTAGCGCGACCAATGGGCTTACTGAGAACCTATATGCTTTTATTAGTGTTTGAAATGTCTTACACCGGTTGTTACCATGGCAACTCCGTTTGCGTTGCAGTATTCTGTTGAATCCTTGTCTCTAATCGATCCTCCTGGTTGAACAACAGCGGTGATACCTGCCAGATGTGCAATTTCGACACAGTCAGCAAATGGGAAGAATGCGTCGGATGCCATAACCGCGCCGTTCAGATCAAATCCAAATGCCTTTGCTTTCTCAATCGCCTGACGAAGGGCGTCTACACGAGAGGTTTGACCCGTCCCGCTCGCAAGCAACTGGTTTTCTTTCGCCAATACAATCGTGTTTGATTTGGTATGCTTGCAAACTTTCAATGCAAACTCCAACGCCTTTACTTCGTCGGCGGTCGGTGCTTTTTCGGTTACCGTTGTGAATTGACCAGCAGTTTCCGTCGCCAGATCTTTATCCTGAACCAGCACGCCGTTCAATATAGTCTTGAACATAATTCCCGGAAGAGCCACCGGATTCCGTTTCAATAATATTCTGTTTTTCTTGGATTTCAACAACGCCAAAGCATCATCCTCATATGCAGGCGCGATCAGAATTTCCATGAACAATTTATTCAATTCCTCTGCCGTTGCCAGATCGACTTTTGTGTTTGTAATTACCACGCCGCCGAATGCAGAAACAGGGTCGCAGGCCAGTGCGTTGTCATATGCAGCTTTTGCAGTATCTGCGGTCGCGATTCCGCAAGCATTGGTATGCTTAATAATTGCGAATGTTGGATTACCTCCTTCGAATTCGTCGATCAGGTTTACACAAGCATCAACGTCAACGAGGTTATTATATGATAACTCCTTACCATGCAACTTGTCAAAAATAGCTTCCAGATCTCCAAAGTAAGTTGCGCTTTGATGTGGGTTTTCTCCATAACGCAAAGTTTGTGAAGGCAAGCTGGTGAAACCATATAAAGCCGGATCCTGACGCGATACGAAGAAGCTGTTGATGGCACCATCGTAGTGAGACGAAACCGCAAAAGCTTGTCCAGCATACGCACGACGATCTTCCAGATCCGTTGCGCCTTCTTTGGCCGCCAGTAAATCAACTACAGCCGAATACTGGCTGCGGGAAGAAACGATCAAAGTATCTTTAAAATTCTTCGCAGTTGCTCTGATCAGGGAAATTCCGCCGATGTCAATTTTTTCTATAATATCTTCCTCAGAAGCTCCGGAAGCAACCGTTTCTTCGAATGGATATAGATCAACAACTACCATGTCAATAGCAGGAATGTTATACTGCTCCGCCTGAGCAACATCACCTTCATCATCACGACGGAACAAAATACCTCCCATAATAGCCGGGTGAAGGGTTTTCACTCGTCCTCCAAAAATGGAAGGATAACCTGTAAGTTCCTCAGCAGCAATCACGGGTACTCCCAGATTTTCAATAAAGGTTTGTGTTCCTCCTGTTGAATAAATCTTCACATCGTTTTGATGTAATAGCCGTACCAGTGGTTCAAGTCCGTCCTTATAATACACAGAAATAAGCACGGATTGGATTTTTTTTGACATGGTAAAAATTGTATGATAATTTGTTTTTGAGGATATTGACATTTTCTGAGCTCCTAAGAACGCCTAATTGCCTCATATCCTTGAAATAAGTCGCAAAGATAAGGGAAAAGGAGGAAGGGAAAAAGGGAGTATGGAGAAAAGGGAGGAGGCACGAAAGGAAAGGAGGATGAAGGAAGGGGACGAAAGGGAACCAGATCCGAGCAACCCATTCGCTCATTCACTCACTCTTTCATTACCCCTGCTCATTCAAAATCAAAAAGGTTATCTTAAAAGCTTTAAAATATGAATTTAAGTTTAAGCGGAAAAACCGCTTTAGTGTGTGGAAGCACGCAGGGTATAGGAAAAGCAGCTGCTATTGAATTGGCACTTTTAGGCGCGAACGTAACGCTGGTGGCTAGAAACGAGGAAACGCTTCGTCAAACGGTAGATGAACTGGATGCTACTCAAGGTCAGCTCCACAGATATTTTGTTGCCGATTTTTCAGTGCCCGATGCTGTCCAAAAAGCAATTGACGAGTATCTCCGACTATGTCCGGACGTTCATATTCTTGTAAACAATACAGGCGGGCCGGCTGGCGGACCGATCATTGATGCAGATCCTGAGCAGTTCCTGAATGCATTCCAGATGCATATTATAAACTATCAGATACTGGCCAAAGCGGTTGTACCTTCTATGAAAAAGGCCGGATACGGACGAATTGTAAATATTGTGAGTACATCGGTGAAGCAGCCCATCGTTGGACTTGGAGTATCCAATACTATCCGGGGAGCTACGGCCAGCTGGGCAAAAACGCTGGCACTTGAACTGGGTCAATATGGCATAACCACCAACAACATCCTTCCGGGTTTCACAAAAACGGCCCGCCTCGAAAAAATCTTCGAAATGCGCAGTCAGGAACAAGGCAAAACGCCGCAGGAAATCTCGACAATTCTGGAATCATCCATCCCGACGAAACGGTTTGTAGAAGCTGAAGAGGTCGGAGCGGCTGTAGCCTTTCTGTGCTCACCTGTTGCAGGAAGTATTAATGGGGTTAGCCTAGCTGTGGATGGAGGAAAAACCGAGAGTTTGTGAAAGACTTGGAGGATGCGTTCTCTATTTCGTTAATAGGTAAAAAATAAAAGTATTAGGTAGAGCGGCATAGCGAAATTGTTCCCAATGTCACTCTACACTAATACTCTCCACCGGATTTATCAACGCGGCTCTCACCACTTTAACACTTACAGTCAATAGTGTAATAAGCATTATTGCCAACCCTCCTGTCGGCAGGATCCACCATTTGAGGCTGATATGGTAAGCAAAATTATTTAGCCAGTTGTTCATCATATACCAGGCTAATGGTGCTGCTATGACAAAACCAATAAAAACGAGCAGTACGAACTCTCGACCAAATAGCAAAATAATGCTGTCAACTCCCGCGCCCAACACCTTTCTGATGCCGATTTCTTTCCGTTTTTGAGTTACCATAAAAGAGATCATTCCGTATAGCCCCAGACAACAAATCAGAATGGCCACTACTGAAAATGTCCGTATTAACGTCGTAAGCTGTTGTTCCTTTTCATAAAACCGGTCGATCTGTTCGTCGACAAACTGATAATTAAATACCTCGTTGGGATATACCTTTTGCCACGCCGATTGGATATTGCCCAATGATGAATGGAGACTTTTTGTACTCAATTTGACCGCCACTTCTTTGTACAACTTGGGATGAGAGAAAATGGCACAAGGCTCGACTACTTCCTGCAATGACTTTAAATGGAAGCTTTTTACGACTCCAACGATCTCCCCTTTTAAACCAGTATTCCCATCCTCTAACTGCCTTCCTAATATTGCCTCTGGATTTCGGACGCCCACTTTTTTCATAAATTCTTCATTCACAACAAATTCTACCACCGAATCCCTGGCCATACAACTTCTTCCTGCCAGCAATTTCATCTTATAGGTTTCAATATAGTCTTCATCCCCAAAACGATCCCGGATCATGAATTTCTCCCATTCCCTATGGTTATCAAACCTTACAGAGCCCCCATAACCCATCGATGAAGTCGGTGCTTCGTATTGAAATGCGACAGATTTTACGTCAGTATATTGCAGCAATTCATTTTTCAACGCCTGTTTTGAGTTAGGATCGGCGTCAGTTTTGGGAAGCGACAAGGTTATCACAGAATTTTGATCGAATCCCAGATTTGCATTTTGGAAAAACCGGAGTTGCATCATCAGAACCAATGTATTGATGAGCAGTATCTGCGCGATCGCTAACTGAATGGTAATTAATGGCCGCCGCATGCCAATCCCGCCTTTCAACAGCAGTCCCGATTTGTTTTTCAAAGCTGTAATTGGGCTAAAACCGGAAACAATAACCGCAGGATAAAATCCAGCCATCAATATGACGACACACAACGTCAGTATCCAAAATAGCAGTAACTCCCAACGAAATAATAAACCGACGTGAAATGCCTGGGTATGCGTCCAGTTATTCAAAACAGGCAATAATGTGATTGTCAAAACGAATGCAACGAGTGCCGAAAAAAATGCCAGCAAAGCTGTTTCATTCATAAACTGCCAGAATAATTGCTTTTGAGAACTACCTAAGACCTTCCTCACGCCAATCTCCTTTGAACGTTTCAAAGCTTGGGCCGTTGCCATATTAATGAAATTTATACAGGCAATCAAAAGCAGAAAACATCCTACCCCGGCCAGAATCCACAAAATGGACCGACGTATTTTACCATCATATTTTTCATCAAAATGGACGTCGGCGAGCGGCTGAAGTTTGTGATCATAGTATTTGGCAACATCTCCGTAATACTTCTTTCCATTGACCTTGATCTGTTTTTCTGTTCCAATCATCTGCCCCGGATCAGACAATTTAACAAAAGTGGCATTTTTGGAGCTGAGCCAATTATAGTTATCCATTTCATAGGAAGGATCAATCTTTTTTAACGTCGGGAGAGATATATAGATATCAAAATTAAAATCCGTTGGGCGCTCCTCATTTTTAAGAACTTCGGCAACTTTGAGGTCATGCGCGTTATTCAGTCTTAAAATCATACCTGTCGCATCGGTAGTCCCAAAATATTTTTCCGCCACCTTCTGCCTGATCACGACTGTATTAGGTTCAGTCATAATATCCTTAACTGCCCCCTCGAAAACAAACATATCCATGAAGCCTTGATCCGCGAATACTACATTTTCTTTTTCAATGAACCTTTTAACACTACCCCTATTTCCTGACGAAAAAGTGGCATCTGGCAATTTTCTGATCGATCCGGCTTTTTCAATTCCCGAATAATCGTGAGCCAAAGACACAGCCAGGGGCAATGAAGAATCTGTTCCATATTCGGTACCTTCATCCAAAAGCAAATTCAGAACCACCCTATATACGCGTTGAGCATCAGCATGATGCCTGTCGGTTTTCCAGTGGAACTGTAGAAAAAGAAATATCAGGATAGCGCCAGTCATACCCATACTTAAACCCATGATATTCAATAGGGTATAAGTTTTGTTGATCTTCAGATTCCGGAGCGCTATTGTAAAGTAATTTTTTAGCATGACAGTGACCGATAATATTACTGAAAGCCAATTTAAGGATATGAATTTGCAGTTTTACTACCATGCAACGCTGACAGACGTGGTTTTAACATGATTTAACATGCTGGTATCTAACGGATAAAATTTCGAAAGTAGAATTCGGCATGTTGGCACTCTTCCGAACCACAAGGACAAAGTCTATTCTCTCATGCAACGATTAATCATAAGTTGAATTTGTCAGGACAAGTATTAAACCCTAAATTGTAATATCACAAATTCGTTGACTCAACGTATGCGAAAATTCTTTACGCTTGCCTTCCTTTTCTGCCTTAATATCTCCGCAATTGCTCAAAAAGATTCTCTATTCCTGATCGGGGAAGCCACCCCTCATGTTGGCAACATCGACATAAGGTATAAGAAAGAAAGTGTAAAGCTTTCGATAGAAAAAAAGCACAGCATATTCAGTTTCGCTGATATCTCAACCTTGAAGTTGGCGGACGGAAGTTATTATGTGACACGGCAGGTAGGTACACAACGGCAGCTGCTCTTATACGTTGTGAAAGGGTATTATAATTTGTTTTATCACGAGAAATCTGACGTGTTTTACTTGGAAACACAGGATACTCTTAAAGCAATTTCCAAGCCACACCTTCTACGAGTACTGCCATTGTTATTTATCCAAAAAATTCTTGATGATTTCTACAAAACAGAAAACATTAATCCAACTTACACATTAAAATATCTGACTAAACTAACCGTGTTTGCGAATCAATCGGCTAGCTATCAACCAATTGTATTCAATCAGAATATTGCAAAATTTAAGGCAACCGTCGCAATTGGCCCATATGCCGGAATCGCATTTAATCAAATTTACTTTGCGCTGTTAAACCTGGAACAAAAAACACCATATGATCGACAGACTGACACTGATAAAGTTAAAAGCAATTCTATTTTGTGGGGTATTCAAAGCAAAGTCAAAATTCTACCAAAATGGGATATTGAATTGAATATTTTAACCAATAAGATATCCAATGATCATGTATTTACCTCCTACCCCTTGTATTACGAGGTCATCGGAAGTGCTAAGATTTTAATGCCTGAGAAGTTTGACCCGACGATTAAGCTCACACGATTCGCCTTTAACACTATCCAGACAGAGGGGAATGCAATTTATTCCCTCAGAAAGCCATCGTCTCGCTGGATTCCTTTTTTACTGGCAGGAGTAAGCGTGCAGGTAATGACGAGAAACGAATTAACCCTGGCTGCCAGATTCTATAACGACGCCTCGACGGAGTCGTATATTTATAGGACGTTTAGTGTGAAAAAAAATTCTTTTATGTTTGCATTTAACGGAGGTATCGGAACAAAATATAACCTTGCATCAAAGCTGTCGATGAATTTTTCACTCAAATACTCAATTGGACACTATCCAAAAATATTGGGATTCGGCCGGGTTACAGGTGAAGTGAATAATACTCCCGTTGCCAGCAGCACATTTGGCCAGTTTAGCGCTCCGTATGAAATCAACAGTTATGACCAGTTTTACAGAGCTTTTATACTCGGAGTATCAGTATTATACAAACTGTAACAATCCACTCACTTATCGACCTTTTTAATCACAACCAGCTTATCATCATTCCGTGCAGCAATAATAGCCTTCGCTCCTTTGATCGAAATGTCTTCCAGTTTTCTTACCTGCCCACGAACTTGTAATCCTTTTATAGTCGTTGGGACAAAATTACAATTGCCTTTATTGATCAGGATTGTGCCATAGTCAGCGTCATACCTTCCCATTTGAATGTTGCAATTGTAGAAATTGCCCATTAATAGAATATCCGGCAAGTTATCCCCGTTGGCGTCAATAGTCCGGGCAGCATAATATGGAGTCCATTGGGCTTTATATGGCAAGGCCTGTGCCGTGAAGTTCCCTTTGCCGTCGTTCACTAAAATGGCATTTGCGAAATAATCCGCAGACAATATCTGAGCCTCCTTCAGTTTCTCTTCACCCACCAGATCCCCAAGATTCGCCTTAGCGAAATCAGCGGAGTATATATACTTTTTCCGGATGACAGGAAGTTGCTTCTCCATCTCCAGCTTGGTCGGAAACAACGCCTCAGTGCCATTGAGGTAGTAGGTCAATATTGGTTCCTGTCGTCCGTTGCCGTCAAAATCATTGATATACATCCTCACAGGTTGATCTGATGAGGCAGTAAAGCGGTTGTTTAAACCCAGGTTTCCAGCGAGGATGTCAATATCACCATCGCCATCGAAATCGTATGGAAGCGTGAAATTCCACAAACCTTTACGGGATGTAAGCATCTTTTTCTCAAAAGACTTTTTATTATTGATCATAGCACACACCCCGCCCCATTCCAGCGCCAATATCAAGTCCTGATCCCCGTCCTTATCAAGATCTACCCATTTCGCATCCTTCACATATCCTATGGTGTTCAATTCTTTCGAAAATTGAGCGGTAACATCCTTAAATCTGCCGGTTCCATCATTGGCCAGCAAATATGACCGTGGCACCTCGCCGTAATTCAAAGGAACACCCCGTCCACCAATGAATAGATCAATGATGCCATCGCCCGTAAAGTCATATGGAACGACAACTGAGGCCGTCATATAAATATTGGTGAAGGCGTCCTCCTTTGGTTTAAGATTGCCTTTACCATCGTTCAGGTAAATTCTCGGCCGCTGATATTCTGAGTTGCGGGCATATTCGTTTCCTCCCGTGGCAACTATCAGATCCAGATGCGTATCCTTATTAACATCCAGCCAATGCGCGTCAATTTCCTCATAGGTACTGTCCCGAACCAGATAAGGCTGCACGCTTTCCTGGAAAGTCCCTTTTGCTGTCTGAAGAAAAAGATGGTTTCTATTTTTCTTCGATGACCCTACAAATACATCCTCCAACCCGTCGTGATTGATATCCGCTATGGCTAACGCAGGCCCCTCCGCCGTCATTTCAAATGGGATAAGCGAATTCCTGTCAAACTCGACAAAGTTATTCTCAATATGCTTTACGTCCAGTCCAACTTTCACTGCGATATCTTCAAAAGAATATATATCATTTTTCGCCCGCGCTTCATTAAATTCCGCATAGTTGAAAATTGGCAACGCATCCATATATGCAACAGCTATCGAATCGCGGATTTCCCTTGATTTGATAGTAGTATATCTGTCGTCCGGCCAAATAATAATCATTGAATCAACTTCCGACCTTTTCCCGAAACCAATATTCAATGGCACCTCCATACTGGACTGGAAACCTCGAACCGGAAACTTCTCATAGCTTTGAACCCCGCCTTTCTTAAAAACCAGACATTTTGCCCCTATCGCGTTTAAGTTTCCCTTTTTTCCACGTAAGTACACCCGCGCATAATCCGCTTTAACTGGCTTGGCATTGGATAGATTTTCGTAGACAAAAGCCTTATCGTTGATATTGTTGGCAACTATGTCCAAATCGCCATCATTATCCAGGTCAGCATATAGAGCCCCGTTGGAAAAGGATTTTCTGTCATTTTTAATCACCTTTTCAAGATCATTGAATCTCAGTTCGCCGGAATTGGAATAAAATTTATTGAGCAGTTTGATTTCCGGCAGCTTGTCCTCCAAAGACTTGTCACTTTCGCTGAATGTTTTGTTTTTAATCTTTTCCTGAATCACCTCGTCCGACACAAATTTGATATAATCCGTATCGTTCATTCGTTTCGGAATACCGTTTGAAATGAACAAATCCTTGGCCCCATCATTGTCAAAATCCATAAAAAGCGGGGACCACGACCAATCCGTCGCATGAACTCCCGAGTACATTCCAATTTCACTGAAAGTACCATTACCATTGTTGTATTGGAGATTATTCCTCGCAAACTGATAATTGTAACCCTGACGGATTTTATACCGGAAAATACTGTACATATCCTCCCCTTCGGATTGTTTAAGAATCCCATAATCAGACGGAAGCATATCTAGTGATATTATCTCGGGGAATATATTGTTATCCAGATCACCAATATCAACTCCCATGGAGAACTGACTGGTGTGCATCATCGAAGAGTCTATCTCATCTTTAAAAACACCATTTTTTTGGTTGATATATAAATAGTCATTTTCGTGAAAGTCGTTACCAACGTACATGTCAGGAAAACCATCGAAGTTGATATCACCTACTCCCACTCCCAACCCATAACCAATAACTGTGCTGCGGATTCCCGAAGATCTCGTTACCTCGACGAACTTTCCATTATCGTTCCGGAATAATTTATCGCCGGCAAGCGGATGATATGTACCTTCAAACTGAGCCCTGGCACCGAAAGTACCATTTTGATGTACGGTATGATTGAGCTGAAACATATCGAGATCGCCATCTTTGTCATAATCAAAAAAGGCCGCCTGAGTTCCAAAAACTACCAAGTCAAGTCCATATTCCGCCGATTTCTCTTCATATACCGGAACTCCTTCGCTCGTGATTTCTTTACAAACAAATAGCAGGTTATGACCTTTGATTTTCTCAAATTCACCAACTTGGCTGACATATATATCCAGCATGCCGTCCTGATTGATATCAACAATCGACACACCGTTTGACCACGCCTTCCCACCTTTGAAATTAGATTTTTCGGTAACGTCTTCGAACTTCATCCCTGTCTTATTGAGATAAATTCTGTTCGGTTCCTGATTCGCTATAAAACACAGATCCACAAGTCCGTCGTTATTAAAATCGCCAGCACCTACCCCCCCGCCGTTATAGAAGTACATATAGTTAAATATGTTAAAATCGTCGGTTGATTTGAGTGTATTGGAAAATTCAATTCCCGTTCTTTCGGAAGTCAGCAGGTCAAAAGCGTAGTCTTTGTTCTCAGTATCCTTTTTGCAGGAACCTAGCCCGGCGAGAAGAAGTCCGAGAAATAGTCCTATTGATATCTTACTTATGAATTGCGAATCAGACATTTGATGATTGCCAACGATGGGCGTTTCTTGAAATCCGGTTATTTTAATTTGGTATTCACTTTAAAAAAAACCGGGGCAGCATTATTTACAAGGTTGATCAGATACGGAGCGCCATGAATGCTAATCGAGCTAATTTGCTTAAGCTCTCCATCAAGTGCATATCCACTTTGTATACTTGATAATACGTCAAAATTGAAATTGCCCTTGTTGATCAGCACGTTTCCGCGACATGCGTCCAAAGCTCCCAGCTGCGGAATAAAATGTGTAAAGTTTCCTCCAACAATTAAGTCAAGACGACCGTCATTATTGAGGTCCCTTATTTCAATGGCGTTCAGGCATGAAACCTGAGCCAGATATGGTAGTTCTTTTATTTCAAACTGACCTTTGCCATTGTTTATTGCAACAGCCGATTTTTCATAATTAACCGTTTTCTCTAATGCTTTCTCCAACAGATTACCAGGAAAAAGCTCCTGAACCGACTTCTTAGCATATTCCGAATGTTTTAAATTCTCTTTCTTTAAAAAAGGAAACTGTGTTGTAAGCTCTCTTTTCAGCAAAACGGGAACATCTCGTGAGTCAACCGTTTTTGACATTACTTTTTCGATTGTACCGTTTTTATTAAAATCGTTGATCCAGATTTTCAGTGGTTCATTTGCCGAAGCATTGAGTGCAAAATTTTCACCTATATTCCCCAGCACCAAATCCATGTCGCCGTCACCATCCAGATCAGCATATTTCAAACATCCCCAAAAGCCCGAAAATGATTCCAAACCACTCTTTACCTCGAGGAATTTTCCCTTTGCATATTTAAAAATAACCGGAGCCATCCAGTCACCCACGATGATTAACTCCTTCATCTTATCTCCGTCGATATCAACCCATGAGGCGTCGCGGACCATCCCGAGTTTCGTCAGTTTTGGAATTAAAATCTTACCAACTTCTTTGAAAGACCCCTTTCCATCGTTTTCGTAGAGATAACTTTTGGGGTTAGATCCATACTCGCCAGGAACGCTTCTGCTACCTACGAAGAGATCCATATCCCCGTCTCCATCATAGTCATGTGGTGCAATGGTAGACGTATTCATGCCATTTGGCGGCATAGCACGTATGTTAATGGTAAAATTCCCTTTACCGTCATTCAGATATAACCTTGTCGGGAGGTCCATATTGGAAGGCTTGCTTTCATTACCACCACTTCCAACAACTAGATCCAGATCGCCATCTCCATCACAATCGAAAAAATCCGCCGCGGTATCTTCGAACTCCTTTAAATCCGAAAACGCTTTCTGAACGGATTTCACAAATGAAGTACCTTTCTGAATATACAATTGTCCACCCTGGCCTTTCGCGCCGCATATATAAATATCGTCCAGCTTATCACCGTTTACATCGCCAATTGCTGCTTTCGGACCTTCTCGTGACAGTAGCATTGGAATATTTCGTTCCAGATAATAGTCTTCATATTTATTCTCCGTGTGTTTGTCAAAAACGGTTTCCGGAGCCAGACTTAAGAAAGTACGCGGTATGCTAATAGGTTTTTGCACTACATCCTTTGCATCTTTCATTTCAAAAGAGTGCGTTGTATCCACTGCCACATTGAATTTTTTCGTCAATTTAAGATTCGGCCAATTCACTGTAATTGAGTCTATTTTATTGGCCTTCCCCAATCCTATCGTGATCGGATACTCTGTGCTGGATTGAAAACCTCGTGATGGGTTAAGTTGTCGCGTCAATATTTGGCATCCTGAGAATACAGTCACTTTGGCTCCGATGGCAAAAGTGTTCTTGCCTTCGCCTTTGAGCTTAATTTTGATAAAATGATTCTTCTCCTTTTTTAAGGTAAAGTTGTTTCTATAAACAAAGCATTCCTGATTAACATTATTGACTACGAGATCAAGGTCGCCATCATTATCAAGATCAGCATATGCTGCACCGTTTGAAAACGACTTCTTATCAAAACCGAACTCGTCTGCTTTTTCCTTAAATACCAATGCCCCCTCATTGTGAAAGAAATTATTGGCAATAGGATTTGAAGGCATTTTATTTACTATTTCCTGCATGCTCTTTTTTTCACCGGATAATACCATATCCTGAGTCACCTCGTTAGCAAAAAAATCTATAAAGTCCTGATCAAGAATATCATGATAAATCCCGTTACTGACGTAAATATCCGTCTTGGTATCATTATCGGCATCGAAAAGTAATGCGCCCCAGCTCCAGTCTGTTGCGGCAACGCCCGCATAATTGGAAATCTCGCTAAAAGTCCCATCCTGATTGTTATACTGGAGGCTATTTTGCATATACTGATTGTAAAAACCCTTTTCCTTTTTCAGGTTAAAAAGAAAGTGGTTCTCAAAAGAAGTAGTCGTTTTATATCGATACTGATCACGGGGAAGCATATCGGTTACAAATAACTCGGGAAAACCATCGTTATTAATATCTGCCATATCCGCGCCCATTGAGGCAAGGCTCGTATGATTTAATCTCTTTTCCAGTTCTTCGGAAAAAGTGCCATCGCGTTTATTGATATACAGATAGTCACGCTCATAAAAGTCATTTGAAACGTAAATGTCCGGATATTGGTCGCCATCAATATCTCCAACCGTCACACCGAGGCCGAATCCGATCAGACTACCATATATGCCTGACGATTCACTGACATCTACGAACTTTCCATTATCATTTCGAAGTAATTTATCTCCACCACCTTTCAAAAAATCCTTTACAGGCCAATCCTTAGCCCTCAAATCTCGGTTGTTAGCATAGTTGAGGGTATTGACTGGTATGAAACTATTGTTCAGTATATAAGCGTCCAGATCGCCATCCAGGTCATAATCGAAAAACGCTGCATGTGTTGTATAACCAGTCTCAGCCAGGCCATATTTGGCGGCCGATTCGGTAAATGTTAAATCTCCATTATTGATATAGAGCGAATTGCCCTCCTTTTTGACAAATTTTTGATACCCGGCATTGCAGACATATAAATCCAGCAACCCGTCGGAATTGATATCCACCATCACAACACCCGTACTCCACTTGGAGGGTTCTCCAACTCCGGCTTTTTGAGTGATATCCTCGAACTTCCAGTTGCCTTTGTTCAGATACAACTTGTTGTCACCCATGTTGGCGGTGAAATATATATCTGGTAATCCATCGTTGTTGATATCGCCTATCGAAACACCTCCCCCATTGTAGAAATTACGGTAATTGAAAATATTGAAATCCTCTGTATTCGCGACTTTGTTTTCAAAATCGATGCCGGTCTCTCCCGAATCCATCTCTTCGAACAAACTCTCTGACTTGTCTTTATGGGAACATGACAACGAAAATATTGAGAAGACAATGGCTCCAATCACACAACCTAATTTCATATATCTTTCTACCATTTATTCCTTTTGAGATGCAAAGACCTGCTTTTCGCTTATTCCGGCCATTGTGATTTGAGGTTTTTTACAAACAATCAATCCTTTAACTTTCAAGTATTTATCAGGTTGCTGAAAATCACTGTATTTTCCGGCTAATCCATTAATTTCAAAAACCATTTTGTCGGGTGAAAATTCTGTTGCGGTAACCTCCCCTTCAATCATCATATACCCTTCCCCGATCATTTTTTCAGCATCTATCAGTTTTCCTATTTTTATGTTGCCCGCCGAAGGATCATCATTTTTAACTTTCGAAGAAATGGGTGACTTCTGAAACCACTTATCCCCTCCAAAGCTCACAATCGTTCTATCTCCGCTTCGACTCGACAATGTTAGATTAAAAATGTCTTTTGAAATATATGCTTCTGCCAGAAAAATCTCCTTATCCCTGTAAAACTCTTTACCATCAATATCGAATGATACGATAGCTTCTTTCTCTCCTAATATCCCGAAATTTTCTTCGACCTTTTTATCGCTACGACTTGTGCAGCTCCCCCACACAATAAAAGCCGTAAAGATTAAAAAGCAAACGCATTTGTTCATTTTCACAAGTGACTTATTTGACAAAATAAAGGTGCTCGAAAATTTCGAGCACCTTCACTTCAAAGCTAAGAATTAAAAATCAATAACCTGGATTCTGAGTCAGATTGGCATTTGAAACCAAGGCTGCAGAAGGAATTGGATACAAAACGGTGTAAGGATCTTTTTTAGAGGCTCCCTCGCCTGAAAGGAATTTACCAAAACGAATCTCGGTTGTTCTTTTTCCACCCTCCCAGTAAAGCTCACGACCTATTTCTTCAAACATGGTATCCTCTGTCAGCGAAGCAAGCGCAGATGCTCCGCGAGCCTTCCGCAATGCATTGGTTTGCGTTAAAGCCCCTGCCGCATCGCCGCCTCTAAACAGCGCCTCTGCTTTCATAAGAAATGCCTCAGAATATCGCATCAAAAGATATTTCCCCGCGTTAGCCGGGTGGTACTTAATTACCCGAATCCCTTTATCAGTAGCTGCACCTGCCAAAGGAACATCACGCGTAAAAGAAAGTGGCTTCAGGGTACGGGTATCAATTACAGCTTTTCCATTGTCATCAAACTGCGGCCCAATTAGAAACCCTAAACCAATTCCTGAATATTGAGAACCATCCTGTTTTCCAGGCTCTCCAATTCTCATATCTTCTTGTTCGAAAGTATCGTAAAAATCAGCCAACGTAGCAAACCCATTCCAGCCAGATGGATTTTGCCCATAGTGCAATGTCATCATCCAACGGTTCTGAGCAGTTCCTTCAGTCACGTTAAAAATAGGCTCTGTCTTCGCACTTGCGGAAAACGCTGAAAAATAGTTAGATTCCAAAGCATATCCGTCTTGTGTTATCGCATCGACGTAAGCAACAACTTTGTCCATATCAGCCTTATCGAATGTATATGGGCCAGCGGGATCCTGACTTTTATAAACTGCTTTGTTGAGATACAGTTTTGCAAGTAGAAAGTTTGCCGCAGCTTTACTCGCAGTACCATTCAAAACTGATGGTCCTTTCGTTTCAAGATTTGGCAATGCTTCTTCCAGATCCTTCACAATAAAATCGAAAGCTTCAGACCGGGTAAGTATTGTAGGCAAATCGTCAACTCCCTGATCTACAGTTCTGACAGGGGCGACTCCCCAATAGTCCATCACGTGAAAGGTATTCAGAGCTCTTAGAAATTGAGCTTCTGCTTTTTGCTGTGGCGATGGCGAAGATGCTATTATTTCCGTAGCTCTGTAAGCTCTTTGGTTTAATGCATTCCATGCGCTTAGAATATACGAGTGAGATGCATCCCATGTATGCGCATCCAACGTACGCCAAACCCCGTTGTCACCCCAGTCAACACCGCGGGTTGGCGGAATCATCTCAGCAGAAACATGCTCTCCCAGAGCGTAAATACCAGCCTGATCAGAGTATGTGGACAAGTCTTTATATGCCGAAGATAGAGCCTCAGGAACATTTACAGGTACAAACTCTCCGCTCTCTGACTTACTAACCAGCGAATCCTTCTCCTCAGTCACAAGGTCGGTGCATGCCGACATAAATGATACGCATGCACTTAATATTAATAATCTATATATCTTATTACTTTTCATTTTCTCTGCTTTTTTAATTAGAATGATACACTCGCTCCAATCGTCCAGGTACGTGCACGCGGGTACGCCGTATAATCAATTCCAAATGACGGAATATCATTCAACGATTTGTTAGTGCTTACCTCAGGATCCTGACCAGAATACTTCGTAAATGTCAACAAATTTTGACCAGCAATAAAAACTCTCGCATTTGACAGAACTTTGCTTCCTTTAAGCGGAACCCTGTAAGCTAACTGCAAGTTTTGAAGTCGAACAAAATCGCCTTTTTCCAAAAAGCGTGTAGACACATCTGGTGCATTCAGTGCCCCCTCTCCATTTCCAATCACATTCTTTGTCACGTTTCTTCCGTTCGCAAATGATCCCTGGGTGAAGAACGCATTTGCCGTGTTAGAATAAAGATAGTTACCAAACACGCCGTTAAAGAAAATACTTAAGTCGAAGTTACCGTACTTGAATGTGTTTGTTAAGCCAGAAGTTAATTTTGGCAAAGGACTTTTCCCATTAAGAAACTGTTGAAAGTCTCCGTTTGGATATATGGAATTACCGTTGTCATCAAATCCTCCGAACTCGCGCAGGAAATATGCGAATAAAGGTTGACCCGCAGCGAGACGTTGAGCAAAAGCACCGGACAAGCCTTGTCCATTGATTTCACCTGTATCATACGTACCCACAAGATCCTTTACCATATTCTTATTGTAGGAAATGTTGAACAGCACCTCCCACGTAAATTTCTTACCATCGACAACCGCAGCGTTCAAAGAAAGTTCTACACCTCTGTTTTGAACATCCGTATCCAAATTTTTATACACGAAAGGATTTGGAGCAGGCTGTGCCGAAACTACTTTGAAAAGTAAGTCTTTTGTGTTTTTCGAATAAACATCCAATGAACCTCCTAATCTTCCTTTAAGGAAAGAGAAGTCAAGACCGAAGTTGAAAGCTGCAGTAGATTCCCATTTCAGGTTAGGGTTGTTAAACGCAACGGCAGACAAGCCACCACCGGTAATACCATCTCCTGTATTGTTGATAACGTAGTCGCCATATCTGTCTCTTCTATCATACACATTATGAGGAATGGCCTGATTACCTGTAATACCGTAACCGATCCGAACCGCCAGATCGTTGAAGAAATCCTTGGAAACAAATTCCTCTTCCACCAATTTCCATTTGAAAGCACCAGAAGGGAAGTAACCATACTTATTGTTTCCTCCGAATTTCGAAGAACCGTCAACTCTCAACGTACCAGTAAACAGGTATTTATTGCTAAAACCCAAATTTACACGACCAAAGTACGACTGTAATTCATCTTTAACATAGCTGGAGTTTTGAACAACAGAACCAACGCTTGTCAGATTGGTAGCATCTTTTGGCACTGCAGTACCTGCTGATCCAAGGTTGTTAATCATTAAATCAAGGTCCGAAGTTCTAAACTTTGCAGCTGCTACATTTTTGCTAGCTGTTTCGAAGCTCTGATACGAGTACCCTAAAAGCGCATTCAAAGATACGTTTCCAAACTCCTTATCGTAGGTAAAGTAGTTTTCCCACAATTGATTATCTGTCTGAACATCTCTAATATATACCCTTCCTATTTTCTCGTTTTCTTTTACACCGCCAATCCCAGCAACAACCAAGTCTCTCGAGTATGCCTGTTGTCTGGTTGACATTGACTTATCAAAACCGAGCACAGTTTTAAACTTAAATCCTTTCAGAATCTCAAATTCTGCATTTATATTTCCTAGCGCACGAAGAGAATTCGTTCTATCCTTTGACAGTTTTACGAATGCCATCGGATTCGGCTCAGTCGTTGTTACCTGGTTATAGCTACCGTCCGCATTATAGACGGCACGGGTCGGATTTGCCTTTAAGATATTACCTAACAAATCACCCTCAAAACCAATATTTTCAGAAATCGGAACACCGGCATCCTGATTGTTAGCGAAGTTCAAACTGCTACCAATCGAAAGTTTGTCCTTAATGAATTTCTTCATCCCTGTAAATCCAACGCTATATCTTTTTATACCAGAAGTAAGAACGATACCCTGCTGATTTAAATATCCCAACGAAAATCTGTAGTTTCCTGATGCATCGCCACCACCGTAAGAAAGATTATGTTGCTGCGTAGTTGCCGTCCTGAATAACTCGTCTTGCCAGTCAGTTTTTGCACCTTGATCCTGGCCTCCAGCGGCAACATATTCCGAAGCGCTTAACAAATCATATTTCTTGGTAATGTTGCTTACTCCAAAAGAATAACCATAATCAAGTGTACCCTTACCTTTTCCTCTTTTAGTAGTAATAAGAACTACTCCATTTGCTCCTCTCGAACCGTAAATCGCAGTAGCTGAAGCATCTTTTAATATATCCATGCTTGCGATATCGTCCGGATTCAAAAAGTTCAAAGGGTTCTTAGCAGGTTGACGACCAACTCCTTGATTATCCCCACCGCCTGATGTATTGTCTCCACTTAAAGGAACACCATCCACTACAAACAGCGGGTTGTTACCTCCAAGTACCGAAGACGTTCCGCGGATACGGACGTTGATCCCCCCCCCGGGCTCACCACTGGACTGAGTTATTTGAACACCCGCAATACGACCCTGCATCAATTGTTCAGGAGATACGATTACACCTTTTTGAAAGTCTTTGCTACCAAGGGCAGATACCGCACCTGTGGCGTCTTTCTTCTTAACAGTTCCATATCCAACGACAACTACTTCCTCTAAGGCTTTCACGTCCTCGGAAAGAACCACGTCTATAACAGACTTGTTACCCACGCTTACCTCCTTAGGTTCATAACCGATTGAGCTGAATGTAAGCGTTGAGTTTGCAGGAACTACAATCTGATATTTTCCATCAATATCCGTGTTTGTTCCTTTTGTTGTTCCTTTTTGAGTAACTGTGACGCCGGGAAGTGCGCCGGTTTTTAAGTCCTTAACAGTACCTGATACCGTTACGTCCTGAGCCTGGACACTCATCGCAAAACTCGTCATTGTCAGGACAATCATCGACAGGACAAATTGCTGAAACCGACGAGTTGAGACCCTTTCATTCCATTTCATTGCGCACGGGTCGTGAGCTCGATTTAACAACAAGGAAAAATTCATCATAGGTTAGATTAATTTAAATTATTATAGGTTTCCTGTACAATCTTAACATTTCCCTATTAGACACGGCGTACTGAAAAAGTAACAACGCGGTTCATATTTTTACTAATTCAGAGAAATTATTTGAATATAACTGCAACAGTATAACAAAAGAATATAATAAATCCAAATAATACAACTGAAGTTACCGATATCACACCATTTTAATCCTATAAAATCAGGATATTTTTTAACCCTACGTTTAAGTACAATTCCTATATCAATTAAGTACAAGATATTCGGCCGGTTACATCTTTTAGGCTTTTGTCTAACTATGACGGAGAGCTGCTTCTCATCAATTTATCCATGCACAAAACCGGACAAGTGTGTAACTTTGCGGCAGTTTGTCATTGCTTATTTATATTATGATACCCCCAATTGCTGTCGATAATACGATTCTCCGGGATCTGGCGAATACCATTGAAGGTGATTTATTCTTAGACGATACGATAAGAACGCTATATGCAACCGATGCTTCGGCATACCGTGAGATGCCTCTCGCAGTGGCGATTCCTAGGACTGAGGCCGATATCAAAAAACTGATCGCCTTTGCTGACCAAAATAAAGTTTCGATCATTCCAAGAACTGCCGGGACGTCGCTCGCAGGTCAGGTGGTCGGCAACGGAATTGTCGTGGATGTTTCAAAAAACTTCACAAAAATCCTTGAGATCAATGCCGAAGAAAGGTGGGTTCGTGTCCAGCCTGGCGTCATTAGAGATGAACTAAATATGGCATTAAAACCATATGGGCTGTATTTCGGGCCGGAAACGTCGACAGCAAACCGGGCGATGATTGGTGGTATGGTCGGAAATAATTCCTGCGGTTCGAATAGTGTGGTTTATGGTAGCACGAGAGAGCATACGCTGGAGGTAAAGGCAATTTTGGCTGATGGATCGGACGTGGAGTTCAAATCTTTACCAACATCAAATTATCGTGAAATTGTTAGCCTTGCAAATAGCAAAAACGGGAGTGCGTCTTTGCTCGACAAAATATATAAAGAAACAGACAAGATCTTATCCTCGGAAAGCAATCAGACCGAGATTCGAAAAAACTTCCCTAAACCGAGTATTAGCCGCCGAAATACCGGCTACGCACTGGATATGCTGCTGCAAACGGACCCATATACGTTTGACACAGTTTCCGGTGTTTCGACACCGTTTAACATGTGTAGCCTGATTGCAGGTTCGGAGGGTACCCTTTGCTTTTTAACCGAAATCAAATTAAATCTTATCCCGCTTCCTCCCAAAACACAGGGACTTGTTTGTATCCATTGCAACTCGATCGACGAGGCGCTGCGGGCAACGATTCTTACATTGAAATACAATCCTCTAGCCGTTGAATTGATAGATAACTACGTTCTGGAATGTGCGATGGCCAATTCGGAGCAAAAGAAAAATGCATTTTTTGTTGTCAATCAACCAGACGGATCATTTCCGGCTATTTTAGTAGTCGATCTTTCAAGAGAAACAACCGAAGAAGTGGAAGCGGTTTCTGCCGATATGATATCGGAGCTTAAAGAGGCAGGCATGGGTTTTCACTACCCGCTGCTTTTTGGAGATGATACTAAGAAAATATGGGCTTTGAGAAAAGCCGGGTTGGGCCTCTTGGGAAATATCCCGGGCGATGAAAAGGCAGTCGCAGTGATTGAAGACACTGCTGTCGATGTATATGATCAACCTGATTATATCCGGGATTTTAATGTAATTCTAGCGAAGCACGGCATGTCTGCAGTTCACTACGCGCATGCAGGAACCGGTGAAATACATTTGCGCCCGATTATAAACCTGAAAACCAGCGAAGGCCACCGCCAGTTCAGAATGATTGCGGAAGAAATCGCTGACCTTGTGAAGAAATATGACGGATCGCTTTCCGGAGAACATGGGGATGGTCGTTTGCGTGGCGAGTTTATTCCTAAAATGGTGGGTCCCCATAACTACCAGTTGTTCAAGGATATCAAGAAAGCATGGGATCCGAAAAATATTTTTAACCCTGGAAAAATCGTGGATACCGCACCTATGGACACTTTCCTGCGGTATGAGCCCGATCATAAAACACCCGAGTTTAAAACTTATTTCCGGTTTAAGGATCAGAACATTCTTCAACACGCCGAGCAGTGTAATGGCTCCGGAGATTGTCGCAAAACGCAGTTAAGCGGGGGTACCATGTGCCCAAGTTTCATGGCTACACGGAATGAAAAAGATACTACACGCGCCAGAGCGAACATTCTGCGTGAAATGCTGACAAACTCACCTAAAGAAAACCGGTTTGATAACCAGTCGATTAAGGAGGTATATGACCTGTGTCTGGCTTGTAAAGGCTGTAAAGGCGAATGCCCATCGAATGTGGATGTCGCGAAACTCAAAATGGAATTTTTGCAACAATATCATGACGTGCATGGTGTTCCGTTAAGATCATGGCTTGTTGGAAATTTCTCCAAAATGACGGGTATTGCCAGCTATGTTCCCTGGGCTTATAACCTGATTTATAAAAATGCACCTTTGCGCAAAATTGCCAACCGTATCGTCGGATTCCACCCGGAACGTACAATGCCGCTTTTGCACAATACCACGTTACTTAAATGGTGGAAAAGCAGAGCTGGCAATAACAAAGCAATAAAAGGAAAGGTATATCTCTTTTGTGATGAGTTCTCTAATTTCAATGATGTTGAAATTGGAAAGAAAACGATATTAAGTCTCGAAAAACTGGGATATGAAGTAGTTATCCCAGAACACGGCCCTTCAGGCAGACCACAACTATCAAAAGGCTTATTGAAGGATGCGAAAAAACTGGCTGAAAATAACATCAGATTGCTGAGGGATATCATCTCGCATGATACTCCGCTGATCGGAATCGAACCATCGGCAATATTGACATTCCGCGATGAATACCCCGATTTGGTGGATGAGTCATTGGTTGAAGATGCTAAGAAACTGGCCTTAAATGCATTGCAATTCGACGAGTTTATTGCTCGGGAAATAGAATTGAAAAGAATATCAAAAGACCAGTTTACAAAGGAGAAAAAACTGATCAAGTTGCACGGTCACTGCCAGCAGAAGGCGATTTCCAGCATGATTCCTACCAAAAAAATGCTGTCGTTGCCGGAAAACTATACCGTTCAATTAATTCCTTCAGGTTGCTGCGGAATGGCTGGCTCATTTGGTTATGAGGTCGAACACTACGATTTGTCCATGCAAATTGGCGAATTAGTGCTTTTCCCTGCTGTTCGTCAGCAACCGGAAGAAGTAATTATCGCCGCGCCGGGCACCAGTTGCCGCCACCAAATCCACGACGGAACAGGCCGGGAAGCGAAACATCCAGCGGAAATTATTTTTGAAGCATTGATATGAAAAGGATGAAAGGGAGAAGGGACGAGGGAGGAAAGGGCTAAAGGGTCAAATGGTTGACCGATTTTCCCTTTCTTCCATCTTCCCCTTCCTCCGATCAAGCCTCTTCAAAATCCAGCTCCCTGCCGTAGGTTTCGTCTAATTTCCAGAGAGATAATAAAGCGAGGCTGAAGCATATTACGCCGACTGTCGCTCCTGCCTGCAAAACACCCATGTCTGATTTTAAATATTGATATAATGGCAAGGTTAACAATACGGTGGCGCGCACATTATTCGCGACCGAGGTAGTGACTGTGGCTCGCAAGTCTGTTCCAAACTGCTCTGAGGTTGTGGTCAAAAACATAGCGATATAGCCGATCGAAAGTCCCAAAAATGCGTAACATCCATATAGTTGACCTGCGGTTTGAATCCCCCCAGAAAGTAATATAATGGTTCCTGACAACGTCATGATGATCATAATAAAAATGGCTTTCCTCCTCGACTTCAATATCTGGCTTAATATCCCACTGAAAAAATCGCCCACTACTACTCCTATATAGGTATATAAAACACAGTTGCCCGCCTGCACTTCTTCGCCAATCCCCAACGCCTTGGCTACTTCATTTCCAAAAGTCGCATATATGCCGATTACAAGATAGGTAGGCAGACCGATTCCCATACATTTCAGATACTTTATAAATCGGGATCGCTTGGTAAAAAGCGTCCACCATTGGGCGCGCTCTGCTCCTTTTCTTTTCAAACTTGCACCAAAAAGAACAGACTCTAAAACATTGATTCTCAACAATAAAAGAAGAATCCCCATTCCACCTCCTATAAAATAAGCCATCCGCCAATCAGTAAGTTTTACAGCGAAGAAGGCGGCGATAGCGCCCATCAATCCTACGCTCGCGACGACTGACGCTCCATATCCTCGCAACTTTGCCGGTAATATTTCCGAAATCAGGGTGATTCCTGCGCCCAGTTCCCCAGCTAATCCGAAACCTGCAACAAACCGGAGCAGTGCATACAGATCGACATTTTGAGTAAAACCACAAGCAATGTTAGCCAGCGAATAAGTTAATATGGAGCCAAAAAGTACAGACTTGCGACCGAGTTTATCCCCCAATATTCCCCATAAAAAACCTCCTAAGAGCAGTCCAGCCTGTTGCCAGTTATATACTTTTGAACCGACGGAAGATATCTGTTCTTCCGAAAGTCCCAGTTCGTGTAAACTCGGAACACGCACTATATTAAAGAGAAGCAAATCATATACGTCAACGAAATACCCTAACGCTGCTACGATAACAGGAAGAGATATGACTGAACTAAGGCTAGATTTGTTTAGGGAAGGTGTATCTTGGAGCATTTATGGCTGTTAGCGTCTATGTGTTAACATTTAGTTTTAAAAATTGGAATGGGCAATAGCAATGTCATAATTATTCTGAAAGCGGTTTTCGGCGCAGTGATTTTACTTTGGAGTCGCGTTGTTTTTGCTTTATTCTTTCAAGCTTGCTTGCCAGCGTCGGTTTGGTTGGTTTCCTCTTCTTTTCTACCTCAAATGCCCGCTTTAAAATTGTTTTGAACTTCTCAAGAACCTTGTCTTTGTTCCCAAGTTGGGAACGTTCCGTCTGATGTACTAAAATCAATACATTTTCTTTGGTCAATTTACTCGCCAGTTTTGAATAAAGAATATGTTTTTGCTCCTCCGATAATACCTGGGAATTGGGGATATCGAATCTCAATTCGACTTTCGTTTCCACCTTATTCACATTTTGACCTCCGCTTCCACCACTTCTGGAAGTTTGAAAGGCTATTTCTGGGAGCAACAATTCCGGGTTGAACATTTTTAGCTGTTACCTTTAAGCGATTAGGTCTTAGTGCTTTGGGATTGGACAAAGTTTACAAAAACTCATGCATACCCTGCGTGAGCCTTTGCGCCCTCTGCGTTTGAAATCTACAAAAAAAGACCTGCCGCGATTTGATCGGGCAGGTCTTAAATATCATTTATTTGATCAGTTTAACAAAGTCGTTGCTTCGCGGCTGATCAGTGCTTCTCTGTCAGGTCCTGTTGAAACGTAAGTGATCGGCAGGTTCAATTCTTCTTCGAGGAATTTCACATATGCCAATAGTTCCGCAGGAATCGCATCGAAATCATGAATACCATCCAATGACTGTTTCCAACCAGCAAACTCTTTGTATACAGGTTCAACTGACTCATCACAAAGATCATATGGTAAATTATTTGTCAAAGTTCCGTCTGGCAAACGATATGCTGTACAAACCTTGATCGAATCGAAAATAGTCAAAACGTCTACTTTCATCATGATCAGCTGGGTTACGCCATTAATCATGATCGCGTATTTCAATGCAGGTAAGTCAAGCCATCCGCAACGACGTGAGCGTCCGGTTGTTGCGCCGAATTCACGGCCTTCCTGTCTGATTTTCTCACCAATTTCGTCGTTCAATTCGGTTGGGAAAGGACCACTTCCAACTCGTGTACAATATGCTTTGAATATCCCGAATACTTCACCGATTTGCTTTGGAGCAACTCCCAAACCTGTGCAGGCACCAGCCGCCATCGTTGTTGAGCTCGTAACAAAAGGGTATGAGCCGAAATCGATATCAAGCAAAGATCCTTGCGCTCCTTCCGCTAAAACAGTCTTACCAGCAGTCAACGCGTCGTTCACCATATATTCGCTATCCACCAAAGTGAATTGCTTCAGGAATTCAACCGCATCGAAGAATTTAGCTTCCATTTCTGATAGAACAGAAGCATGGTCAAACTGATAGAAGTCAAGAATAACTTTATGGCTATCCACCAGCTTCTTATACTTGGCAGCAAAATTCGGAGACAAAACGTCACCAACTCTCAGACCAAGTCTTGCAGTTTTATCCTGATAAGTTGGTCCGATTCCTCTTAGAGTCGAACCAATTTTAGAATCTCCTTTTGATTTTTCATATGCCGCATCCAGCAATGCATGCGTTGGCAATATCAATGACGCCTTCTTTGAAACAAAAAGATTGCTTACCAAATCCAGATTATACTTGGCAAGACCTTCAATCTCACGTTTAAATACAACCGGATCAAGTACTACACCATTTCCAATGATGTTAAGAATATCACTTCTGAATATACCTGAGGGGATTTGATGCAGAACATGCTTATTTCCATCAAATTCCAGAGTATGACCAGCATTCGGCCCACCCTGAAAACGAGCCACAACTTCATAGCGCGGCGCAAGAACATCTACAATTTTTCCTTTACCTTCATCTCCCCACTGGAGACCCAGCAATATGTCAACTTTCATTCAATAATTGGTTACTAAAAACAATTTTACCAGTTCATACTATACAGAAAACCTAGTCTCCATGTGCCGCAGAAGCAGTTTCTTTGGCTAACTCGTTTCTGTTTTGACAATTCTCTTTTGTACAGTTTCCATAAAAAATAAGCGAGTGGTGCATTACACTGAAATTGAGCATCTCACCAACCATATTTTGAATAGACTGTATCCGTGGATCACAGAACTCCATCACCTTGTGACAATCTGTACAGATCAAGTGATCGTGTTGCTTGCTGCCGTATGACTTTTCAAACTGCGCGAGGTTTTTACCAAACTGGTGTTTGGTCACCAAATCGCAGTCTACCAAAACATCCAGAGTATTATAAACAGTGGCGCGGCTCACACGATATTTCTTATTTTTCATGCTGATATACAACTCATCCACATCAAAATGATCTTCACGATTGTATATCTCTTCCAATATCGCAAAACGTTCCGGGGTTTTGCGAAGACCTTTATTTTCCAGATAAGCCGTAAGTATTTTCTTTGCGGCCTCGAAATTCGGTTTGCTTGCTTGTGGCATAGTATCTCAAAATATCACGCAAAATTACGTGGTTTTAGTTAAAACAACGTCTCTTCTATCACTTAATTATCAAAATCATAACAGGATACAGCCGTAATCGTTCAAAACTCAGGATGAGGCCTGTAAGTTGGTGTCAAATCGTTGCACCTTATAAACACCTTCCACTTCGTCAAGCTTGCTGATCAGAATATCAAGGTGCTTTGTATCCTGAACGTATAGCTTGATATCTCCGTTAAATACACCGTCTTTTGTATCAATTGTCAACCCGCGCATGTTGATATGCAGCTCGTTAGATATAATCCGGGTCACATCGTTAACCAAACCAACGCGGTCAGTTCCCGATATATATAAACCTGCAAGGAATGCTTCCTTCTTGCTGGATTCCCATTTTGCCTTGATGATACGATTGCCATGTTTCGACATGAGTTCGGCGGCGTTCGGGCAGGTAGTCCGGTGAATTTTGATGCCTTCATTGATCGTAACAAAACCAAAAACGTCGTCACCTGCGATGGGGTTACAACAAGGCGCCAGCTTGTAATCTATTTTATCCATATCGTCGCCGATCAGCAATGTATCGCTGTCTGCGCGGTCGCCATGGATATTCTTAAGTATCTTGGTAAATGTTTTCGCATCGGAAACAGCCCCGGTCTGATTATGCGAAACATTTTCCTGTTTTCTCTCTTTTGCCTCCTTTTCTCTTTTGAATCGTTTTAACTCATCCAGCTGAATATATTGCTTGCCGATTCTGTAAAAGAAGTCCGTAGGAGTTTTGCAATCAAAAAACGCGCGTAATTGGTTGACGACCTCGGCAGTCATATCAATACCCAGAATCTTTAACTTCTTCTCCACCATCTGACGCCCATCCGTTTCATACCGGCGGTTGTCTTCCTTAAGAAAATCCTTAATTCTTGCCCTCGCTTTAGACGTAACAACGATCCTCAGCCAGTCTTCATTAGGTTTTTGTTTGCCGGAAGTAATGATTTCAACCTGATCACCATTGCTCAATACGTAGCTGATCGGCACCAATATCCCACCAACTTTGGCAGCCATACAGTGCGCGCCCACTTCGGAGTGGATATCAAAGGCAAAATCCAGAGCAGTCGAACCACTCTGCAATACTTTCAGCTCTCCTTTTGGCGTAAAAACAAAAACTTCTTCATTGAAAAGATTGCTTCTGAATTCGTCCAGAAACTCTATCGCCGCTGTTTTATCTCCAAAACCATTTTCCAGCGTTTCGCGTACCTGATTGATCCAAAGCTCTATATTACCTTTTACTTTGGTGTCATTTCCTTTGTACTTCCAGTGCGCAGCATATCCTTTCTCCGCAATCTCGTCCATGCGCGAGGTCCTGATCTGAACTTCCACCCACTGACCGCTTTTGCTCATCACTGTCGAGTGAAGCGACTGATATCCGTTCGCACGAGGAGTACTTAAAAAGTCTTTAAGACGGTCCGGGTTTGGCTTGTAATGGTCTGTTACAATCGAATATGCCTGCCAGCAAATCGCTTTTTCACGGTCGACTTCCGAAGAGGATTCCAACACGATCCGAATTGCAAAAAGGTCATATATTTCTTCGAAAGGCTTATTCTGTTTTCTCATTTTATTCCAGATGGAATAAATTGATTTCGGTCTGCCCTTTATAATAAAATTAAGGCCCGCGGTTTCAAGATCCTGAGCAATCGGATCCATAAACTTGGCTATAAACCGATCCCGCGTTCCTTTCGTTTCACGCAATTTCCGGGCAATAGCACGATATTCCTGGGGCTCTGTATATTTCAGGTAAAGCTCTTCCAGCTCCGACTTGATCGTATATAAACCTAAGCGGTGGGCAAGCGGAGCATATATGAAGATGGTTTCAGATGCAATTTTCAATTGCTTATCGCGTGGCATGCTATCCAGCGTCCGCATGTTATGCAGCCTGTCTGCAAGCTTGACCAGAATTACCCTTACGTCGTCCGATAACGTGAGCAGCATTTTCCGGAAATTCTCCGCTTGCTGAGAAGATCCATATTCAAATCTGCCGGAAATCTTGGTAAGCCCATCGATAATCTTGGCAACCTTCTTGCCAAATAAACCTTCAATTTGTTCGATTGATGTGTCAGTATCCTCAACAACATCGTGAAGTAAAGCTGCGACAATTCCCGTTGTACCAAGGCCAATCTCCTCCACAACAATCTGAGCAACGGCCAACGGATGGTATATATAAGGCTCTCCGGATCGCCGACGCATATCCTTATGAGCTTCTACAGAGGTATAAAACGCCTTTTTGATCAATTTGGCATCGTTCCCTTTTAAATACGGCTTCGCAGTTCGCAACAGCCTTCTGTACTTTTTTAGGATATCCTTGCGCTCCTGTTCCAGATCAATGGTGAGCGTATCCACGAGTTGCTCCACTTATAAAAGTAATTGGTATACTGTTCCAAAATAACAAATTTTGACGACATTATTCAACATTGATTTATTAAATGATAAAATTTTCCAAAAAGATTTGGATGTTTAAAAAAAAGGGTTCACCTTTGCACTCCCAATTCAACAATCGCTGTTGAAAAAGTTGGTAAAAGCGGGCGTGGCGGAACTGGTAGACGTGCTAGACTTAGGATCTAGTGCCGCAAGGCGTGGGGGTTCGATTCCCTCCGCCCGTACGATGAAATAAGGGAATGTGGGGGCGTCAGATTTATGTCTGGAAATTTTTTACCAGATATACTGCTCCGGTAAACCCGTTAAAAGCCCTCAGGACTTCGTTTTGAGGGCTTTTTTATTTTCATTTTATTTTTGGACTTTTTATAAATATCATACAAGTATCACATGGAAGTTCTGTTAGACAAAAATTCATCCACGATAGCATCGCTTAAAATCACGCTGGGCAAAGAAGATTACCAGCCAAACGTGGATAAAACCATTAAGGATTATTCGAAACGCGTGAATTTGAAAGGATTTCGCCCTGGAAAAGTCCCGACGCATGTGATACAGCGCATGTACGGTAAAAGTATTCTGGTGGACGAAGTAAACAACGTTCTTAGCAAAACAGTAAGCAACTATATCAGAGAAAATAAACTGCAAGTAGTTGGAGATCCTATCCCTGATCGTGAAAAAGCCGAACAGGTTAACTGGGACAAGCCAGGTGACTTCGAATTCTCTTATGAACTTGGTCTTGCGAGCGACTTCGACGTTAACTTCGGTCAATTGCCAGCTATCAAGCGTTACTCCATCAATGTTGACGACGCCGAACTGACCAAAACGATCGACAGCCTTAAAGAAAGATTTGCAGAAAGCACTCATCCTGAGGTTAGCGAACCGGGAGATATGATCTTCGGTGAGTTGAGCCAGGCTTCTACTGAATTTACTACTAAAACTGCTGTTCCTACTAAGCAAGTAAAGGAAGATTCAGTAAGCAAATTCGTCGGCGTTAAGAAAGACGACACCATAACTTTTGATATTCAGAATACATTTGCTGACGAAGCTGCAATCGCGCATATCACTGGCAAAAAGAAAGAGGACGTAGCGTCACTTTCTGGCGAATATACATTGGTAGTTTCTGATATCACTCGTTCAGCACCTGCCGAACTAAATCAGGATCTTTTTGACAAAGTTTTAGGACCTGGAGTTGTTGAAAACGAAGAGCAGTTCAACGAAAAAGTACTTGAGATTATCAAAGGCAACTACGAGCGCGAAACTGAGGCACTTCTAAGACGCGATATTGAATTGGCTCTGCTTGACCAAATCGCGATTGACGTTCCTGAAGACTTCCTGAAAAATTGGCTGGAGCGTACAAACGAAGGCAAATTTACTCGTGAGCAAATCGAGGAGCAATTCGAAGATTTCAAAAAATCGTTGAAACTGAGCCTTATCAAAAATAAAATTGCTGAGACTGAAAATGTAAAAGTTGAATACCCTGAAATCCTTGCGTTTACACGCGAGATGGTAAAAGGTCAATTCGGAATTTACGGCGATGACGACAGCATGAAAGAAACTATCGACCGTGTTGCTCAAGGATATCTTGCTGACAAAGAGCGCGATAACTATACAAGCATTTACAATCAGGTTTTTGATGATAAAATTCTTGGTATTATCCGTGGCAATATCTCAACTGACGAGCAAACGGTGGAAGTTGGCGAGTTTGAAACGATAGCAAAAGGAGAAGCGAAAGAAGCTTAGTCTTTTGGAAAAAATATTCGAAAGCCTGACCGGGAAACCGATCAGGCTTTTCTTTTTTCAACTAAAAACCGATTCGTCCTCTATCCTGGCCGATTTCATATATGAGCTCCCTGCCGATCAACTGTTTGAACCTTGCTTTCCATTGCTCTATATCTGCCAATAGTCGAGCATTTTCTTTCGAGAGGCGCTCGTTCTCCTGACGCAGCCATTCCGTTTCAGAAAGCGTCACGACGTCCAGTCCCAAGAGTTCGGTAAACGACACGTCCAGCGTCTTTGCGATCGCTTCCAGTTTTGTAAAAGTAAAATCGGTACGTCCCCTTTCGAGATCACCATATGCAGTGGTGGATATTCCGAGCATATCGGCCATGTTTTCTTGAGAAAAACCTTTGGCCAGTCTCATCTGGCGAATCTTGTCCGGCAAATTATTTGAGTTATTCATGACCGTTTATTATTAATTTCTAGCTCTTTAAAATAATATTGCAATGATAAAACCAAGAAATTGAAATAAACCTCGCATTTTCTGATAATTTATCGGCCGGACAGATTAGCATAATTCGCCGAAATAGTCAAATTTGCAATTGGCGCTGAAGCAAGCGGGATTATCGTAACGAGAAACTAAGAGCCCTGGTCTTTTGTTACCTCCTACATCAGCACTTATCATTACTGATCCATTTAAAATAAAAAGTTATTCATGAATTACGGAAATGAATTTAGAAAATACGCCGTCCACCATTTAGGAATGAATGGCCTCACGGTTGACGGATATGTAAATCACACAGTTGAAAACATGACCCGTGCGGTTATCGAAGAACGTCCGATGAACTTCAGAGAGGTTGACGTTTTTTCAAGACTGATGGCTGACCGGATCATTTTTATGGGTACTGCGGTTGACGATAATATCGCCAATATCGTTGTTGCTCAGCTACTTTTCCTCGAATCAGCTGATGCCAAGAAAGACATTCTGATGTATATCAACAGCCCGGGTGGTTCTGTATATGCAGGTTTAGGAATATATGACACGATGCAGTATGTACGCCCGGATGTAGCTACTGTTTGTACGAGCCTGGCCGCGTCCATGGGAGCGGTATTGCTAGCCGGTGGAGCAGCAGGCAAGCGTTCCGCGCTTCCTCACGCCCGTGTGATGATTCACCAGCCTTCAGGTGGTGCGCAGGGAACTTCGATTGATATTGAAATTACGACTCGTGAGATCGTTAAGTTACGTCATGAGCTATACGAAATCCTTGCAAATCATACGGGTCAGACTGCCGAGCAGATTGGTATTGACTCGGATCGCGACAAGTGGTTGAAAGCAGTTGAGGCTAAGGAATACGGTTTGATCGACGAAGTTTTGACTCGCGACAAATAAGAAAAACTGAAACGACGTATAAAAACAGGCGGATGATATTCATTCGCCTGTTTTTATGTAAAGGCAACCTCAGGTTTGGTAAGCCGATCAAAAAACCGGAACTTTGCAATTAATTATAAGATGTTATTAGCTTATTCTCAACCGAATGTATAATTGATTGAGAATATTGGTTCGAAATATTTCCGGAGGAATCTGAAACGATCCGAAATCATCTTTTGTTAATCAGGGCTCAGGGGCTGCTGATGAGTCTCTTACGATTCCATCGCGGCCGGTAAAAACACAAAACAGAATAGATTATCAAATGGCTCAAGTAAGTTGCTCGTTTTGCGGACGAAAAAAGAATGAAGTTGAATTATTGCTCTCGGGAATTGACGCCCACATCTGCAACCATTGTATAGCGCAGGGATATCAGGTTATTCATGAAGAGCTTGGAGCGAAAGACGAAAAGAAAGACAAGAAATCGAAATTGCCAAAATTGAAGTCTATACCTCCAGTCGAAATCAAGAAATTCCTTGAGCAATATGTTATTGGACAAGACGAAGCAAAGAGATCTTTGGCAGTTGCCGTATATAATCACTACAAACGTTTAAATCAAAATACTGGTGACGACGATGTTGTGATTGAGAAGTCAAACATCATTATGGTGGGCGAAACCGGTACAGGAAAGACATATCTTGCCAAATCCATCGCTCGCATTCTTCAGGTTCCTTTTTGCGTGGCGGACGCTACGGTGGTAACCGAAGCCGGATATGTTGGAGAAGACGTGGAAACAATTCTTACAAGATTGTTGCAAGCTGCTGATTACAATGTGGAAGCTGCAGAAAGGGGAATCGTATATATTGACGAAATAGATAAAATTGCCCGTAAATCGGACAATCCTTCTATCACCCGCGACGTAAGTGGAGAAGGTGTTCAGCAGGCGCTCCTGAAATTATTGGAAGGTTCGATCGTCAACGTGCCGCCTCAAGGTGGCCGTAAACATCCGGATCAAAAAATGATTTCACTCAACACCGAGAACATATTGTTTATCTGCGGCGGTGCTTTTGATGGAATTGAAAGACATATCGGAAAACGTATCAACACACGTCCTATAGGTTTCTCTGGCGACAACAGAATCATCGAAATATTTGATAAGGGTAATTTGATGAGATATGTAACGGCTCAGGATCTTAAATCTTTTGGTCTGATCCCTGAATTGATCGGTCGCTTACCGGTTTTGACGCACCTTAATCCTCTGGACAAAGAAACGTTGAAACGAATTTTGGTGGAACCAAAAAATGCGTTGGTCAAGCAATATCAAAAATTGTTTGCGATGGAAGGAATTAAGCTTCATTTCGAGGACGACGTACTTGATTTCATTGTGGATCAGGCTATGATGTTCAAATTGGGAGCAAGAGGTCTGAGATCTATCTGTGAATCGATCATGACTGACGCGATGTTTGATCTTCCATCTCAAACCGAAATTAAAGAATTTACACTGTCGCTGGATTACGCAAAAGACAAATTCGAGAAATCGTCGATGTCTCTTTTACGTTCAGTGGCTTAAGCTTCAATAGATAACAACCAAAAGGCAAAAACCCCGTTACTGATTAAGTAATCGGGGTTTTTCTTTTTTCAAGGCTTTATTAAAACACATTTAATCTTCCCGAAAGTCCATTCCCGCCCGTGTTCCTGTTTTTTGAACATATACTTGCTGGCCATTAAAACCAGAAACCTAAGGTGGATATCTATATTTTTTGTTTATTCGCGTTAAAATCCAGTTGGCTTAGCAGCTTTTTAAACATCACAACTCTTTACTATATATGGCTACCGGTCCGATTGTAACACTAACTATCAATCCTGCATTGGACAAAAGTTCGACTGTGGACAGGATAGTGCCGGAAAATAAACTCCGGTGTGGCACACCAGCTTTTGAAGCTGGTGGAGGTGGTATTAACGTAGCGAAAGCAATTCATCGCCTGGGTGGAAATCCGATAGCTATTTTTACAATTGGCGGCCCTCCGGGCCAACGCCTGCATAAGCTTGTAAAAAGTGAGGGTGTTGAAACAATGGTCATTGAAACCAAGCAATGGACTCGTGAGAATGTTCATATTCTGGAAAAAAGCACCGGATTTCAATATCGGTTTGGTATGCCTGGAACCGAAATGATGCCAACGGAAGTCCGTTCTATTGTTGAAACACTGGAAGAGCTCGATCCCAAACCTTCATATATTATTGCCAGTGGAAGTTTACCACCGGGTGTACCGACTGATTTTTATTGCCAGGTCGGCAAAATAGCGCAAAAGCAAGGAGCCAAATTTATCGTGGATGCTTCTGGAGAACCGTTGAGAGCAGCGAGCGAACAAGGCTTATTCCTGCTAAAACCCAATATTACCGAACTCGCAGACCTCGTGGGTTCTGAAAAATTGGAGATGGACGAGATAGACGACGCAGCCCGTGCATTGATTATCAGAGGTCAGTGCGAAATTGTCGTCGTATCCATGGGAGCCATGGGAGCAGTTCTGGTTACGAAAGATCAGGTAGAGCATATTCCCGCCCCACCGGTTCAGCCAATCAGCACCGTTGGTGCGGGCGATTGCATGGTTGCGGGGATTGTATGGACGATGTCACAGGGGAAATCACTACGGGAAGCTGTAAGAATGGGTGTAGCATGTGGTTCTGCCGCGACTATGAGCCCAGGTAGCGAACTCTTCAAAATGCAGGACATTGGCCGATTAATGGACTGGTTGAACAGGTATAGCAAAAGGTACTCCGCGACCACTCGTTAATAAAATTTCCAACTTTCTTACTAAATCCAGGCTACAGTTGAAATTTTCAACTAGTATAAAAATCCAATGTATGTCTTCTGAAATAAAAAAGCATATCAATGGAACATACACATTCGCGCCGTAGTTTCGCAAAACTGACTGCCCTAACCACCCTGTCACTGGCTGTCAAGCCCTTTTACATTTTAAAAGCACAACCCAAAGCGGACGGTGAAATCATCGGCCACGGTTCGCACCGCTATAAAGTGCATCAGGGTTGGGGAAATCTCGATTCCTCCAAATTTCCTGTTAACAATTGCCATGAAATGGTTCAGGACAGTAAAGGTCGTCTGATCATGGTGGGTGATGAAGTAAAAAATAATATTCTGATTTACGACCGTTCCGGAAAACTGTTGGAATCCTGGGGACATGAATTTCCGGGCGGACACGGATTAACGCTGTGGAACGCGAACGGCGAGGAGTTCCTTTTCATTTGTGATCCGAATATTGGAAAAGTTTTCAAAACCGACCTGAAAGGAAAAATATTACTGACGATAGAGCATCCGTCGAAGGTAGGCGCATACAAAGAAGCTGACGCTTTTAAACCAACTGAAACTGCCATTGGCCCGGACGGTACTATATATGTAGCCGATGGATATGGTTCTCAATGGATATTGAGATATACCCCAAAAGGCGAATTCATCGACAAATTCGGTGGCTCCGGAGACGGAGATTCTCAGTTTTCTACTGCACACGGGATTTCTGTCGACTATCGCGACAAAGCTAACCCAACTTTGCTCGTTACCTCCAGAGCTCATAACTCTTTCAAAAGATTTACACTCGACGGGAAATATCTGAGCACGTTATTCCTTCCCGGCGCATTTGTTTGCAGACCGGTGTTCGACGATGACACGCTTTACGCAGGCGTATGCTGGTCGAGGTTGAAGTATCTTAATCAGACCCCAAATTCTGGTTTTGTGACAATTCTTGACAAGAATAACAAGGTAATATCAAATCCAGGCGGTACTAAACCGGAATACAAAAACGGAGAGTTACAGTTGATGGTACAAGACAAGCCAATATTCATGCATTGCCACGATGTTTGTATCGACAACGACAAAAACATATACGTTTGTCAATGGAATGCAAAAAAGACTTATCCAGTTAAATTGGAAAGAGTTTAGGAATTGCTTGGCAGTCGGGCTTATTATTTCTTGATAAGCCTGACTGTAATTCCATTAATTGCCATGGTCGTGAGCACTAATATCCCATAGGTCACGCCAATTGAAAAATGAGGTAGCAAAAGTGCTACTCCTACCAAAAAAGCTACGAAACCGTAGCCCGCCAGCATAAGTCCATACAGAATTCGCGACGCTGCCGCACTACCTTGTTGTGCATGCGTAAATATGGCCAAAGTCGAAGTCATAATAGGAAAAGGTGTCAATATTCCGCTCCAGGTTGGACCCAACACTTCCGCAAGCTGAGTCACAACCACCACAAAAACAGTAGCGACAAGCATCCTCAAAGGAATATCAAAAGCAGGTTGTTTCCTGGGTTCGGTCTTTTGCGAGGGTACAGGGAAAACGTATAAGACACCCGTCAAAGCAATCAGGTTCAACGTTACTGCGAGAAGTAACGAAACTTTGCTTTCCATGGCGACCAACGCCACAACAAAAAAGGCTGCATAACTGACCATAACGCTATAAAACCAATTCAACCTCGGAGCGGCAATAGCATATACGAGCGCAAAAAATATGGTTCCGATAGATCCCAACAGGGCCGATGGAATGGATGAAACTGCGAATTGAGGACTATTTTCTAAGGCTATAAAAAAAGAGATAGGTCCGGCAACCCATGGGAATCCCCCGATCCAACCACCGATCCCTTCTCCCCATTTCCGTACCGCCAATGTCACGCCACCGATCAGTGGTGGCATCAATGCTAATTTTACAAGTAATATATAAGACACGCGACTGAATTGTGAAGCTTAACAACTCAAAAATACTACGATTGCCAATCTGATCTCAAAAAAATTGAGGAAACTTGAATATATCAATTGCAACGTTGTTGCAATTGATATATATTTGCAACATTGTAGCATATACTCACACACTCGAAAGTTTTATATATCAGTATTAATCGGGTCATACCCCGCCGGATCGGCTGTTCTTCCAAATGAAATTTAAGAGTAATCGTTTTCAATTTCGATATTTCCTACTCCTGCTACTTTTTGCGGCTTCGGGATTGGCCTATGGTCAACAAAATGCATGCTCTTGTTTTGTTAAGGGACAAGTAAAAGATCAGCATAGCGGACAGCCATTGGTGGGCGCTACGGTTTTGATTTTGGAAAACAATGAAGCAGTGTCGACAGATGCGAAAGGAGCCTATCTTATCGACAAGCTTTGCCCGGGAAAATATACCCTCGAATGCCGCATTATCGGCTACTCGCCTTTCCAAGAAAAAATTGACCTTACTGAAGGCCATGAAGAAAATTTTTCATTGGAAGAAAATGAGATCCATTTAAAGGATGTCGAAATCACAGCTCATCGCACCGATGCACCAATATCACAGCCTTCTGAATTGATCACCGGATCAGACTTATTTCAAACGCGTGGACAAACGTTAGCGGAAAGTTTAAAAGGACTAACGGGGGTAAGTGTTTTGCAGACAGGTTCATCGATTAGCAAGCCGGTTATCCACGGTTTGCATAGCAATAGGGTGTTGATTATGAACAACGGCGTACGTCAGGAAGGCCAGCAATGGGGTTCAGAGCATGCACCCGAGATTGACCCGTTTATTGCAACAAGAATGTCTGTTGTAAAAGGAGCCGCAGGTGTAAGGTATGGTTCGGATGCAATCGGCGGGGTGATATTGGTGAATATGGAAGAACTTCCTTTCAATAAGCCGTTGAGTGGCGAGGTGAATGTCGTCGGACTTTCCAACGGCAGACAGGGCATTACTTCCGCAGTGCTAGAGGGCGGCATCAAAAACTTTAAAGGGTTTGGCTGGAGAGCACAAGGAACTATTAAGCGTGCTGGAAATATCCGAACTCCCAACTATTTTCTGGACAATACCGGAACGAGCGAGAAGAACTTTTCTTTGTCCGCAGGTTATCGGAACAAGGGTTTTGGTATAGATCTTTTTTACAGTCAGTTTGACACTGAAATTGGTATTTTCTCTGGCTCGCATATTGGAAGTGTCACCGATCTGATCAACGTGATTCAAAATGGAGAGCCATTTATTAAGTCAGGATTTAGCTATAATATCGGCCGACCGTATCAGGATGTCAATCATCAGCTCGCGAAGGCTGAGGCACACTATCATTTTCAGGATGGTAATAAAATTCAGTGGACTATTGCCAACCAGCTTAATAAACGGGCAGAATATGATTTGCACCGATCAAGAAATGACTCAATAGCGGCACTCAACCACCCTGAATTATCCTTCAAGCTGAATACGCTCACTAACGATGTCGTTTGGGATCATAAACCTATTGGAGGGCTGTTTACGGGTCAGGCGGGAGTTAGTACCCTATATCAATATAACCTCATGAGCGGCCGCCCCCTGATTCCAAATTTCAACCAGTTCACGACCGGTCTCTTCCTGATTGAGCGTATGGTCAAAGAAAAATGGGCACTCGAAGGCGGTTTAAGATATGACTACAGGTATTTGATTGCACACCAGATCGTTAACCGCGAAAAGGTAAGCCACGAACATACGTATTCCAATTTTTCCGGAACGCTGGGTGGATCTTTCAACATTTCATCAACATTATCAGCCAATTTGAATTTCGGGACCGCCTGGCGTGCACCCAATGTGAGCGAGCTCTACAGCGATGGCGTACACCACGGAGCCGCCGCATATGAACAGGGAGACTCGACACTTGTTCCCGAAAAAGCATTCAACTCGATTGCCAGTCTTAAATATACCAGAGGTAAAGTAAGTTTTGAATTGGGTGGATATATCAACTATATCTCAAACTACATATTCTTAAAACCTCAGCCGGAACCTATACTGACGATTCGTGGGGCTTTTCCGTATTTCAAATACAATCAGACGAACGCGATATTCAAGGGAATCGATGCCACGGCTTCATGGGAGTTTGTCAACCACTTGAAACTCACTTCGAAACTGAGTTACCTAAGGGTATATGATACCAAAAATGAAGGATACCTGGTGATGATCCCGCCTAACAGATGGGATAACCAGCTTCGGTATGAGTGGGCGCATACAGGCAAAGTCTCAAATACCTTCGTTTCGCTGGGAAATCTATGGGTTGCCCGCCAGAAGAGGGTTCCGCCTAACAGCGATTTTCTGGCGCCTCCCTCCGCCTATTCTTTATGGAATATCCAGGCTGGCGGTGTGGTTCATTTTTCAGATAAAAGAGAAATGGAAATTAGTTTGTCCTGCCAAAACCTGCTCAATATTGCCTATCGAGATTATATGGATCGTTTCAGATACTACTCAGACGAAATGGGCAGACAGGTTTCACTCCGGGTAAGATTCAAGTTTGGAAGTTAACATTAATCATATCTACAAATAAACTATAAACATATTCAATATGAAGACTAACAAACTCCTGATCTGGATGTTAATGGCTGGACTTTCAACCGCATTCATGCAATGCAAGGACTCCGGCGACGCGGTAACTCCTGACGACGAAAACGAACTGATTACTACTGTGCGTTTGAATTTCAAAGAGGCCGGGACATCGACCGTTACAACATTTTCTTATCAGGACGCGGATGGAGATGGTGGAAATGCACCGACAAAATTTGACACAATTCGTCTTAAACCGAACACTGAATATGCTCTTGATATCGAGTTTCTGGATGAAAGCAAAACTCCGGTTGACAATATCACCGAAGAAATTGAAAACCTTTCCTATGAGCATCTCGTGGTATTCACTCCAAACCCCGCCAGCTTGCTGACTTATACCTACGGAGACAAGGATAAAAATAACTTTCCCGTTGGATTAACAGGAACTGCAAAAACAGCTGCAGCAGGTGATGGCTCGCTTAAAGTACAATTACGCCATCAGCCTAATAGCAAAAACGGAACGATCACTCCGGGAAGCGATGACGTAAATCTGGATTTCAAACTGGAAGTGAAATAGGCAGGGATTTCGGGAGCATTCGGAAATGATTGCTCCCGAAAACTATTTACAGTTAGGGCAAACACCCTGGATAAGCAGATTAAAACTCTCGGGTCTGTACCCAAGCGGCAACTGAACGGCCGGAATATGAAGGTTTTCAAGGCAGTTAGTCTGTCCGCAGGCACTGCACTTAAAGTGTATATGGTCGTGCTGGTGTTTCTCCTCCGAACAATTATGAGAACAAAGTGCATACCTAAGCCCTTCATCATCAAGTACTTTATGAATAATACCTTTTTCGAGAAAGGTCTTTAAGGTTCGGTATATGGTAACACGATCATAATTTTCGCCCAATGCTCCTTCGAGATCCCCGTGTGAAAGTGCATTTTTCCTATCCATAAAAGTTGAAAGCACATCTTCCCGGCAGGTTGTAGTCCGCAAGTGGTGTTCCTTCAAAGTTTCTCTTAAATGATCCATTATTCCCGATTTATTCAGCTGTAAAGTCTCTGTTTTACAACTACACACACCAAAGTTAAGTTCTACCCGCTAAAAAAAGAATTTCAACAGAAATGATTTAATAAACTCCTCCAGTATTGAACAAATTTTGTTGCAACACAGTTGCATTAAATAAAAAGTAGTCGTATTTTTGCACCAAGATTTATAATTATGAAAGCAGCACACTCACATAACAACAAGGCCGATTACATAGGGATCATGGGATCTATTCTATGTATCATCCATTGCCTTTTGGTGCCTGCTATATCAATAGGCTCCTCCCTCGAGCGCATGCACACGCACCACGCCGGCCTTCTTTCACTCGACTTGCTTTTTATAGTTATTAATGGAATTGCCGTTTTCTTCGCGACCAAGGATCATAAGTCATTGCCTTTAAGAATACTTTTATGGGGAGCTTTAAGCATTTTTTCTATCTCGATACTTTTCGAGTCGCACGCTCCGGTATTTATCTGGCTAGGATATTTGGGCTCAGCGTTACTAATTATCGGGCATATGATTAATCTCTACATTTGCCAGATAGCTCCACGCCTGAAGTTTAAGTTTTAATATTCCCGATCATTTATCGTACTGTACTTCGAATCGCTCCAAATCAGGACGATTGGGACGTTTTCTTGACAATTCATACTCAAAAAGTGTTTTGCCCAAATTGGCCATAAACGGTAAGCCAACTGTGTCATAATCATATTTGTCGTCATTGAATATCTCATCGCTATTGCAGTATATCACGGCAGTGACCATAAACTCAATACCTTTCTCAAAATCCGCTATATAAGCGTTGTCCAGCAGATATCCATAGGCGTCTCCACATTTGTTAAACAAACGGATATGCCTCGGCAGGCGGGTTTTAGTTGCTCCGAAAAGGAGAAATTTGCAAAAGCCGTCATAATAATCGTCAGTGTAGCTCGCAGGATATGAAGTCTCTACCGGAAACTGCGACATATATTGATAAAGAAATGTATAGTCTTCGGGTTTCAAATGAAAACGTTCGGAAGGTGGCACAGATTCAGGAAAGTACAGGGCTTTCAGAACCCGGTGCTGATCTTCGAGAGCAAAGAAGTTCTTTTTAGTAAAATCAAAAGGTTCGGAAACCAGCTGGCCGTTTTCCATATATCCCCTTCCTCTTAGTATGGGTGTCGGAGACCAATATGTTTTTGCAGAATATTGACCCGGTTGAAAAACACCTTCCTCCCCTTTCCGGAAAATAATCGGATTTGTATATCGGTTCTCCTCAGGCGTCAACGGTAACTGCAGCCGATGGCTAAGTCTTACATTTTTATATCCCTTCGCGTGCAAGGAATCATTAATTACCTCCTGCCCTAAAAACTCATATAGTCTGTTATATGCGTCATTATCGCTAGCCAGCAATATTTTTTTGGCGTAATGTCCCACCGATGGTAGTCCATTTTCAGAACTTGAATCTCGGGTTACAGCCGTTTCCCCATGGCCGTCGGCTTCTGTGAACATAGGTGTATATTTATCAATGCCCATTCGGTTCAGCTTTTCCAGCGCCAGCGCAACCACCGGAAGTTTTACAGTACTCGCCGGATAAAAATAGTCTCCACTATTGACACGGTATCCAAATGTGCTGAAATGTGGCTCATTTTTTCTGTTCCGGTCAATGCGGGTATATAAAATTTGAATATGATATTTGTCAGGCTCGCGGAGTATCGCGTCAAATCTTTCGGGATGTTTCTTGAGCAGCTTTTCTATAAAGCTATTGTCTTGATGCTGAGCCACTACCGGAAAATATAATAGACTTAACGAGATAAAAAGCAACTTTCTGAAATGTATCCGAAAAATCATTGAGCGAACCAAACTGGTGGAAAACGAAAATACAATAATTTATTTTTTAAAGAGGTACTAGAATATATTTTAATAACCTCCTCCTTTGTATAAAGATCATATTAAACTGGCGAATAATGGAAAATAAAGAACTAAGAAGTCGTGGGTGGTTTGGCAAAGAAGGAAAGGATGGCTTCATATACAGGGCATGGATGAAAAATCAGGGGTATCCGGCAGACGAGTTTGACGGACGACCTGTAATCGGCATCTGTAATACCTTCTCTGAACTTACTCCCTGCAACGGGCATTTCAGAGAATTGGCCGAATCGGTAAAACGCGGCGTATGGGAAGCAGGCGGATTTCCTGTTGAGTTCCCTGTTATGTCATTGGGAGAAACGCTCATCAAGCCAACGGCGATGCTTTACCGAAATCTGGCCAGTATGGATGTAGAAGAGTCGATTCGCGCGAACCCGATCGATGGCGTAGTTCTGCTTTGTGGTTGCGATAAAACTACTCCTTCTTTGGTGATGGGCGCGGCGAGCGTAGATATTCCAACAATTGTCGTTTCGGGTGGCCCGATGCTAACCGGTAAATACCGTGGCCGCAATATCGGCACCAGCGATGTATGGCGCTTCAGTGAAATGCACCGAAAAGGAGAAATCACGCAGGAAGAGCTATCGACTGCGGAAGCATGTATGTGCCGGAGCAACGGCCACTGTGCTGTAATGGGTACTGCATCCACGATGGCGTGTATGGTCGAGTCGCTGGGACTGACCCTTCCTGAAAATGCGGCAATTCCGGCGGCCGATTCGCGGAGAAAAGTGATCGCGCATCTTTCCGGTCGTCGAATTGTGCAAATGGTGAAAGAAGACCTTCGTCTTTCGCAGATATTAACCAAGGAAGCTTTCGAAAATGCGATCATGCTGAATGCTGCAATTGGTGGGTCTACCAATTTTGTGATACACCTTTTGGCTATTGCGGGACGTATCGGAGTCGATCTCACGCTGGATCATTTCAATGACCTTTGTAAAAAAATTCCGCTGTTGCTTAACCTGCAGCCATCCGGAGGATATTTCATGGAAGACTTTTATTATGCAGGCGGTTTACCGGTAGTGATGAAAGAAATGTTGGATTTATTACATAAGGACGCCATTACGGCAAATGGTAAGACTATAGCTGAAAACGCGCAAAATGCAGAATGTTTTGATCCGGAAGTAATTGCAACGTTGAAGGAACCTATTAAAAACTTAACCGGTCTGGCTGTCGTAAAAGGCAATCTGTGTGTTAACGGAGCGGTGATCAAACCTTCGGCCTCGCTAAAACCAGAACTGATGCAGCACCGTGGGAAGGCAATCGTTTTCGAAGATATTGACGACTATAAGGCACGTCTGGATGACCCAAACCTCGACGTGGATGAAAACAGTATCCTTGTTTTGAAAAACGTCGGTCCAAAAGGATATCCAGGTATGCCTGAGGTTGGTAATATGTCATTACCTAAAAAATTATTGGCTCAAGGCGTAATAGATATGGTAAGGATTTCCGACGGAAGAATGAGCGGAACCGGCTTTGGAACAGTTGTTTTACACGTTTCGCCCGAGGCCGCCGTTGGTGGAAATCTTGCTTTGGTGAGAGATGGTGATTTTATTGAATTGAATGTTGAAAAACGACTTTTGAATCTCGAAGTTTCTGATGAAGAGCTCGAAAATCGAAGAAAACAATATGAACCGCTAGATCTTGGTTATAATAGAGGTTATGTAAATCTACATATCCGGCATGTAACTCAGGCCCACGAAGGCGCTGACCTGGATTTCCTCAGAGGAGGCTCCGGCGACAAAGTGACGAGGGATTCGCACTAGAAGTTAAGGAATTTATAGAGTCAGGATTTGACAGGAATAGTCATCGATTGTGAAGCCAAATCGAAAAAACTGTTTGAATTTTTGTAAAAACGAATCGGTCAGGTAGCCGGTTCGTTCATTCATTTTGATATGTTTTGATTATGAATACCCCATTATTTAAAGATCAGGTCGCTATTGTAACGGGAGCCGGCCAGGGGATTGGGTTCGAAATAGCGAGGCAGCTAAGTTTAAGAGGTGCAGCGATTATATTGAATGATCTTGATAAAGCACTGGCAACTTCTGCCGCCGAAAAAATCAGAGAGACGGGTGGCGAATGTATTGCCTTTGCAGGCGACTCGTCAGATCCGGATATTATCAATGGCATGGTAGAGGAGGCTGTGAAATGTTTTGGAAAACTAACCATAGCCGTGGCAAACGCAGGGATCACGCTTTTCGGAGATTTTTTCGAATATCCTGTGGAGGATTTAAGAAAGGTTCTCGAAGTAAATCTGATGGGCTCCTTTTTACTGACTCAGGCAGCTAGCCGACAGATGAGACTTCAGAATCAGGGTGGCAGGATATTGCTGATGTCGTCCGTTGTTGGTCACCAGGCGCATAAGTTTTTGGGGGCATATGCAATGACCAAAGCAGGACTGGAAATGCTTGCTAAAAACCTCGTTCTCGAACTTTCTCCTTTTGGAATTACGATCAATACGGTAGCGCCCGGTGCAACTCTTACAGAAAGAACATTGAACGAAGATCCGACCTATCCAAAAATCTGGTCGGCAATTACTCCTATGGGTCGGCCCGCGATCTGTGAGGATATATCCAATGCCGCATTATTCCTGTTGTCGCCGCACTCTGGCCATATCACGGGACAGAGTTTGGTGGTAGACGGTGGCTGGACTGCAGTAAGTCCGTTACCCGATCTAAGTAATATGGATTTGAAATAAAATTTTCAAGAAAACAGGCTCGCTTCCAGATCGTCCAGGTTTCCATCTTCAGAAACAAATAATTTCTTAGGTCTGGAGGCGCTGCTTGGTTTTACAGTCATGAAGTTACGGTACTGCTCGTCAGAAATGATACTCAATAGAAGTGCTCTTTTCAATACCATGGCAAACGGGACTTTGAAGAAATGAGCAATTTCTGAGGCCATAAAATCAGGCATTTTCGAAATATCACTTCTAAAAAAACTTTCGACATCGGCATATGGAAGCAATGCTTCGAATACCAATTGTTCGGCTCGGTCAGCCAATGAAGCAGCTCTCGAATAGGATGAATTTAGTCCAAGAGAAACCGTGAGAAGATGAATGTGGTAGTTTCTTTCGTTAGATTCTGATGCAGCATTCACGAAAACCCAACCTTTCTGCTTGTATATTGCTGAAAAGCCCTTGAGTTCGTCAGGTACCTGGTGAAGTTGAGCAATTTTTATTCCTTCGGGATACGGAAGTTTGTGCCCGATCTGATGAACGATATCATGAGCATAAGATATGTCGGCCACTTCACCCGCTGGTTCAATCATCCAATCGCCATGAATAAGGCCTTCGAAAAGCTCATCGGCCAACTTCTGACTTTCTACCTGCCCCAGCCGAAGCACCATTCTGTTACCGCGAACTGAAAAATCAAGAGGGAGCTGGTTTTTGGGTTGCTTTTTGGGCATAGATATTTCGTTAACGTTGCACCACCTATCAAATATACAAGCTTCTCTATATCTGAACAATAGAAGCTATTACTTTTATCGCCACTCGAGTGTATTGAGCAGTTGGATCATATCGCGCTCCACAAACTGGATAACCGGTGCCAGCGAATCATTTTTAATAGCAGTTGAGAAATATATAGCTCCACGCATAAAATGGCGGGTACTATCGGTAGTGTAAAATTGAAACGGGCTGGGAACATCACCTTCAATTTTAAATATCATGGCTGCTTTTCCATCCTTCGTCAATACCTTTTGTTCCTGAATGGATGAAGCACGGATCTGGTGCTTCCCGGCAAGCTTATAAGAATCGTTAATATATTCCTGCAACACCTTCTGACTACCGTCCAAAGGTTTATATGTCAACTGAATATTAGCCTTGAAAGCAGGATAGTGGATGAACAGCCAATCTTTCCCAGCCCCTCGGAAGGTATCTGGCAGCACTTCTGCAAATTTGGAAACCTGAAAAGTATATGGATGTTTTTGGCTTAAAACCGTGTAAGCATTTACAGGTAAATCAATTCGATTATATCCCTTGGGCTTTGGCACATAATTTTCATCCTTATTTCCAGAGCAGGAAATCAATATGAATATCAAAAAGTAAAATGGTAGTCTATAAACCTTCATCAAAATATGGTTCCGATTGAATCCCAAAATTAACGAAAGCAGTTGGAAATTATTGGCTGGAGTTTTTAGCTTTTCTGCCTTAGACTTACCAGGTTTTAATAACCGGGCAAGTCTCTACCATTACTCGACAGTCACCGATTTTGCCAAATTTCTTGGCTGGTCTACATTCCTTCCGCGCATTACCGCAACATAATATGAAAGGAGCTGAAGGGGTATTACAGAAACGAGCGGTGTCAGCATATCATGGGTTTCCGGAATTTCAATTACGAAATCCACCATTTCAGGCAGCAACTGGTCTCCTTCTGAAACGATGGCGATAACTCTCCCTTTTCTTGCTTTCACCTCCTGCACGTTCGACACGATTTTGTCATATGAACTATCTTTCGTGGCCAAAAACACGACTGGCATATCTTCGTCAATCAGCGCAATCGGACCATGTTTCATTTCCGCCGCAGGATATCCTTCTGCATGGATATAGGATATTTCCTTCAGTTTTAAAGCTCCTTCCAAAGCAACCGGAAAGTTAAGACCGCGGCCAAGGTATATGAAATTCCGGGCATATGTGAATATAAAAGCGATCTCCTTGATCCTGGAGGCGTTCTCCAATACCCTCTCCACTTTGGACGGTATCGTTTCCAGTTCAGCTAAGAGCTTTTCAAAAAGTTCATCTGATATTGTGCCTTTCCTTTTCGCGATTGCAATCGCCATGAGCGTCAGTACGGTCACCTGCGAAGTAAACGCCTTCGTACTGGCCACGCCGATTTCAGGCCCTGCGTGGGTATATGCGCCTGCTTCTGTTGCACGAGCGATCGACGAACCGACCACATTACAAACTCCGAATATGATGGCTCCTTTTGATTTTGCCAATTCGATGGCAGCCAGGGTATCAGCCGTTTCCCCCGACTGGGAAATGGCAATAATGATATCATTTTGCTCAATTACAGGATTTCTGTATCTGAACTCAGAGGCATATTCAACTTCCACATTGATTCGGGCCAGTTCTTCAAACAGATATTCAGCTACAAGCCCGGCGTGCCATGAAGTGCCGCAGCCCACAATTACCATTCTTTTGGCACTTGCCAGAATATCCATATAATCGACAAGCCCGCCTAATTGTAAAGTATGATCGAGAGAAACAAGACGTCCGCGCATACTATCAGCAATTGACCTTGGTTGCTCAAAAATTTCTTTGAGCATGAAATGATCGTATCCACCTTTTTCAATCGTATCGAGCTCTATTTCAAGTTTCTGGATATAGGGTACTGCAACTGAATTATCAAGATTGCTAATCGAAAGCTTTCCGTCATTTACCACAGCAATCTGATAATCATCCAGATATACCACGTCCTTTGTATACTCCACAATTGGTGTGGCATCGGAAGCAAAAAGAAATTCATTTTCTCCAACCCCAATCACCAATGGGCTCCCCTTTCTTGCAGCAATAAGCTGTGATGGATTCTTTTTAGATAAAATTACAATAGCATATGCGCCAACTACCTCATTCAGAGCCAGGCGAACGGCGACTTCAAGACTTTCCCCAGTCTCTTTTTGTATTTCCTCAACAAAGTGAATCAGCACTTCTGTATCGGTATCACTATGAAAAACATGACCCTTGCTGATCAGGTTTTTCTTGAGTGTGGCGTAGTTTTCAATAATCCCGTTGTGAATGATAGCCAAATCACGATTATTGGAAAAATGTGGATGCGCATTACGATCATTGGGTTCACCGTGGGTCGCCCAGCGGGTATGCCCGATACCAATTTGTGAATGAAGCCCTTTGTCTTTCACCTCATTCTCCAGATCAGCTACTTTACCCTTCTTCTTGTAAATATTCAATTCTCCGTCTTCAATCAAAGCGATGCCCGAACTGTCGTAGCCACGGTATTCCAGGCGCTTCAAACCCTTCACGATGATTGGATATGCCTCTCTTTCTCCCACATATGCAACAATTCCACACATAACTGACGATGTTTTATTGATATTTAATTCACATTTTCGCTGCAAATAAATGGCAATAATTCAGGCAAATCAAAGATTCTGAGACGAGATTTCTAACAAATATCCAATTTCGACGGAGTGTTCGAACACAGGATATTAATAAATATTTTAAAGAAATATGGTGATATGTCTTTTGCCACTAAGGCACGAAGAGTCAAAGGTTATTATTGCAAATATTGAACTTCAAGATTTTCCGCATTCCATAGTCCGTAAGCGTATCCACCAAGACAAAAAAAATGGGTCCGGATTTTTCAATCCGGACCCACCACTAAAATTCCTGAAACCGCTTAGCTCATCAGATCATTGTACAAATTGAAATAAGATTCCGAGAATTTCTCGTCCTGCTCATCAAGCTGTACTCTTTTTGGAGCTGCGTTAAAAATTTCATTTAACGATTCGCTGCAATTTTCTTCTGCTTTCAAAACAGCATCAGCATAAGCGCAACCAATCTTTACAAATCCCTCAAAATCAGCAGAATGCAAATGAGCCAAAGCTTCGTCGCTTACGTCCATTGCTTTTGCTTTGTTTTGCAAGTCTGCATCAAACTTATAATCAAAACCATTATTATGCACTGTAAATACGCTCTTGGTATCCTTGAACATCGGATCGTTGCGATACGTAGTCTTAAGGTACAGAGGTATCAATGCAGTCATCCAGTCATTACAATGAACGACATCCGGCGCCCAACCCAACTTCTTCACCGTCTCCAACACGCCTTTACAAAAGAAAATTGCACGTTCATCATTGTCATCATAGAAGTTGTTCTCCTTATCGAAGAAAACTGATTTACGATGAAAGTAATCATCATTGTCGATAAAATAAACCTGCAACTTAGCATTAGGAATCGAAGCCACTTTGATAATAAGTGGTTTTTCCTCGTCTCCTACCGTTATATTTATTCCAGAGAGTCTAACTACTTCATGAAGCCTGTTCTTGCGCTCATTAATAAGACCAAAACGTGGAACTAGAATTCTGATTTCTGCTCCTCGTTCCTGCATTGCCTGGGGAAGTTTTCTAACGTAATCGGCAACATCGGTGGTTTGAAGAAAGGGATTGATTTCACTGGCTACATATAAAATTCGTAGTTTCTCCATAGATCTTTAGCAGTTTGTGAAAAAAAGTTTTGCAAAATTATACAAAAAAAATCGCATTTTCAAAAGATATTCCAAACTAATTGTAATATTGCGCCCAGTTTGGGAAAATACTACCCAAACCAGGTGTTTGACCAGCCTCTTGAGTGAATTCCGTCGACCGTGACCTTCATGCAGTAAAAGTTGGTTTTTCGAGTCAGGATTCCACATTTCAGTTCCATGGAAGTTTTTACTTCATCCAGCCAGCTTCGCGCTTTTTTGAATCAATGTAAAATTCAAAAACAATCCATAGGCCTTATCCCGACGATGGGCGCGCTCCACGAAGGCCATATTGCGTTAGTGAAAGCGGCCGTAAATGAAAACGATATCACCGTTTGCAGCATTTTTGTCAATCCTGTCCAGTTCAACAACCAGGCAGACCTCGCAAAATATCCCCGGACACTTGATACCGATCTGGAAATGTTACAGGAGGCCGGATGCGCCATAGTTTTTGCACCTTCGGTCGAAGAAATGTATCCGGTATATCCCAAAACAACTTTCAATTTCGGAAATCTTGAAACCGTGATGGAAGGCAGTTCCCGACCGGGTCATTTTAGCGGAGTAGGAATTGTCGTTTCCAAGTTGTTCAATATAGTACTCCCCGATAAGGCTTATTTCGGCCAGAAAGACCTGCAACAGGTTTCTATTGTGCGTCAGCTGATCGCTGATCTTTCGTTCGGTTTGGAATTAATTATAGCACCTACCGTCAGAGAGACGGACGGACTTGCCATGTCGTCCAGAAATCGGCGTTTAAACACCGAAGAAAGAGCGCTCGCTCCAACGATCTACGCTTACCTTCAGGAAGCGCGCAAACAGCTCATTTCGGGCGTTAGTGTAGTTCAGGCAAAGGAATCAGCAATTGCTCATTTTGAAAAATCCCCACTTTTTAAGCTCGATTACTTTGAAGTCGTAGAAACCGTTACACTTCAGCCTATTGATCAAATCGAAACTACCGGTGGTACTGCCATATGTATTGCTATTTTCCTTGGCGACGTTCGGTTGATTGATAATATTGTGTTTTAGCAGGGGCTTTGAGGGAAGGGATTGGGGTGCTAAAAAGATATCCCTGATCCAAAAATTTTGAACCAGGGATATCAATATCTTATTGGGAATATTACAATTTCCAGTCGCCGCGATAGTTACGCTTCACAAACTGGTTTCCTTCTTCGAAGTTTGTAATCTTCATTGATTTACCATCCCACAGCAATTGTTTACGACCAGGGAAATCGAATCCTTTTTCTGTTTTCGTGCGATAAGTATATGCTCTAATTGCCAGGTTACCCATGATCACAGTTTCAGTCAACGGCCCAGAATAGTCAAACGACGACGTCAGTGCTTTATGTTCTTTGCTGGCAAATCCTGCCTTACAAGCGTCAGTCCATGCTACCTGATGGCCAAATTCCGGCAATGCAGTGTATTTTGTTTCATGAGCTCCTTTTGGCATTTCCAGTTTGCCGCCGCCTTTCAGATATACCTTTGGCACCTTACCATAAGTTCCGCAGGTCATTACACCTTTTGTACCGATCATCAAAACACCATTAGTACTATCGTCATCACCCAGCGGATCGTTCGCAGGAATCAGATCCGGGTGGAACGGACGAAGACCTCCATCGTGCCATGTCATTTTCACCGGAGTCTTGTTCGCCTTCGTAGCCGGGAATTTAATCTCAACTCTTGAAGAAGGAGGACATCCTTCCGGAATATATTCAGGGGTCCAATCTTTAATGAAAACTGATCCGATACTACATTCAACAGCCGTAGGATAATCCAGACCCAGCACACGGAAAGGCGAATCGATCAGGTGGCAGCCCATATCTCCCAGCGCTCCTGTTCCAAATTCCCACCAACCATGCCATTTAAACGGATGGTACGCAGGAGTATAGTCAACCCAAGGTGCGGTTCCCACATACAGATCCCAATCCAAAGTATCCGGTGGAGTTACTTTATTGGTCGGAACAGGAATACCCTGTGGCCACACCGGACGATTTGTCCAGATATCGACATTTGTTACGTCACCAATTAGACCCTTTTTAAACCATTCTACCATTTGCTCCTGACCTGGGTTGGATGAGCCCTGGTTTCCCATTTGGGTCACCACTTTATATTCTCTCGCCGCCTCGGTCAGTTTTCTAGCCTCATATATATCATGCGTAAGAGGCTTTTGCACGTAAACGTGTTTTCCCATTTTCATCGCCATCATGGCCGCCACAGCATGGGTATGGTCAGGAGTTGAAATCGTTACCGCATCGATATCCTTTCCCATTTCCTCAAACATTTTTCTAAAATCCTTGTATTTCTTCGCGTTAGGGAATTTATCAAAGCATTTTTTCGCCAAAGCCCAGTCCACATCGCAAAGTGCAACTACGTTTTCCGCGCCATTGTTCCATGCATTGCTGATATCTGAAAACCCTTTCCCTCCGATTCCGATTGCGGCAATATTCAACTTATCACTCGGTGCTTTATATCCTTTGCCCAACACATGGCGCGGAACGATAAAGAAGCTACCTATGGCAGCGGCGGTGCTTTTTTGCAAAAAATCGCGACGAGTCACATCTTTAATTTTGTCTTCTTGATTCATTGGAGAAAAGAATTTGTATTAAAATTTTAAAAACAATAACTAAAATCAGATAAACGTAATAATACTTTACGGTTTATACAAAGAAAAGCATCTGACCTTCGCCGACTACTTATCCAGGGAACCTGGTGAATGATATCAATGTTTTTGATGGGTGGTAATAAATGCCGTAACTTTGACGGGCTTATATAATTTAAGATTCAATTTCATCAGTTAAATAGTAATGCAAATAACAGTGATGAAGTCCAAGATTCACCGTGTAAAGGTGACTCAGGCCGAACTGAACTACGTGGGGAGTATCACCATCGATGAAGATCTGATGGACGCCGCAGGACTTATTGAAAATGAACAGGTGCATATTGTCAATAATAACAACGGAGAGCGATTTGTAACATACGTTATAAAGGGAGAGCGAAAAACGGGTATGATATGCCTGAATGGAGCTGCTGCCCGACGGGTTCAGATCGGAGATATCGTGATTATTATTGCCTATGGCAGTATGTCTCAGGAGGAAGCCAAAACATTCAAGCCCATGATCGTGTTCCCCGATCACAACAATAAACTGGTTTAGACGCCATTGCCCTTTCGGATAATTAGCACACTTTCATGAAAAATATACTTCGTTACATAATATCGCTGGGCTTGGCTGGCGGTCTGATCTGGTTTGTATTCAAGGATATAAACCTGGCGGATATGATGACCCGCTTTGCCAATGCAGAGTGGAAATGGATAGCCATATCGTGCTTTTTCCTGCTCTGCGCCCACGTAACCCGTGCATGGCGGTGGGGTATGCTAATGGAACCACTGGGTCACCGTCCCGGACTTTTCAATACATCCATATCGGTTCTTACCGGATATTTTGCCAATTACATCGTTCCACGAATGGGCGAAGTGACCAGATGTGGCACGTTATATCGATTGGAAAAGGTACCCGTCAACCTCAGTTTCGGAACGGTGGTCGCCGAGAGGATTTTTGATGTTTTGATATTACTGGTTCTGATAGGCTTGAATTTTATTTTAGAATTTGAAAGATTAAGTACTTTTTTCACAGATTTCTTTCAAAGTAAATTGGGCGGTTCCGGCAACGGCGGCAGCTCAATCCTCCTGATCATTGTTGGACTGGGATTGATCGCAGTCGTTGGAGCATTACTATATATCAAAAACAACAAAAGCCTACAAGACCGTCTTCTCCAGAACAAGCTGATCGCAAAAGTGGCAGACTTCGCAAAAGGTATGGTGGAAGGCTTGCTGAGCGTAAGAAAGTTAAGTAATCCGGGATTGTTTATTTTAAGTACAGTTTTGATATGGGTATTGTATTACCTCGTATCATATGTCTTGTTTTTCTGCATTCCTGAAACGGCAAACCTTGGGCCACTGGCTGGTCTCACTCTTTTAGTGGTGGGCGCAATCGGGATGACCGCACCCACGCAGGGGGGGATCGGTGCCTACCATTTACTGGTTGGAAATGTCATGATTCTTTACGGTCTTTCACAACAGGATGGTATTACGCTGGCCACATTCATCCATGGTGCGCAAATGATCTTCATGCTGATTATCGGTGCACTGGCGTTTTTGGTTGTGTTGGCAAAAGGCTCTAAGACGGTTGAGCAAAAGCCAGAGATGATTGAAGGCAAACAGTTTTAAAACCGTCGTCTTCCATCTCACATCAGACTCAACAGAATTTTGACAGCGACTTCAACTGAAAGACTTTGCCTACATTGCGGAACCTGTCGCGCCTATTGCGTTTAAGTTTTTTCTTATTTCAACCGCTTGACAAGCTCCTGAAATAACCTGACCAAATATATAATTGACCCAAACTTACCACACAATTTAGAGGTAAAATTGAGGCAGTTATAGTCTTTGAGGGAAACATCGAAGTATATAGCATTACCTTTAATTTTCCTTCATTTCTTATTTTGAAATAAATGAGCAACGCAACCGAAAGTAAAATATTAAACCTACCCGAAGCCGTTGAAACGGTGGCCGGCTGGCAAAGCGCAGGTCAGAAAGTCGTTTTCACCAATGGCTGTTTTGATATTGTTCACTTAGGCCATATCGATTATCTTGAAAAAGCCAGAGCTTTGGGTGACAAAATGGTACTCGGACTGAATACCGACGCATCGGTCAGCCGACTGAAAGGTCCTCTTCGTCCGGTAGTGAATGAATATGCCAGGGCCCGTTTGATGGCAGCCTTATCTTTTATAGATGCTGTCATTTTGTTCGACGAACCGACTCCAAGTGAGCTGATTGAGGCGGTAAAACCTGACATTTTGGTAAAAGGTGACGATTATACAGTCGAAAATATCGCTGGTTCGCAATTTGTATTATCACGTGGAGGCGAGGTAAAAACGATAGCTTTGGTACAAGGTTATTCGACTTCAGCGCTTATTGAGAAGATCAAGCAAGGATATTGATCAGCAAAACATATTGAAAAATATGGCCGCTATATCCCACTTGATAATTATGAAAAGAAGTATTTTAGGACAAAAAATTAATTTATCAGAATTATGGCAGGTGCATATTTAATAGGTATTATCGTCATGGCCGTCAGCATGTATGTGCAATGGCGATTGAAAAGCAAGTTTGAACAATACTCGCAGGTAGGTCTTAGCAACGGAATGAGCGGCAAAGAGGTCGCAGAAGCCATGCTGAGAGCTAATAATATTTTTGACGTAAAAGTTGTTTCGGTGGAGGGTCGGTTGACAGACCACTACAATCCGCAGGATAAAACTGTGAACTTGAGCCAGGATGTCTTTTATGGAAGAAGCGTAGCTGCTGCAGCGATCGCGGCCCATGAATGCGGACACGCGGTTCAGCATGCTACCGCATATACGTGGTTACAATTCCGGTCTCAAATGGTGCCGTTTTTGAGTATATCATCCAGATATATGCAGTGGATTATTTTGCTGGGTGTAATTATGATCAACACGAGTATTATTCCATTGACCATCGGAGTTGCTTTGTTTGCCGTGACAACCTTATTCAGTTTTATCACCCTTCCGGTTGAATATGACGCGAGCAACAGAGCTTTGGCCTGGATCAAAAATAACCGTGTAGTAACTGAAAGCGAATATGTAATGTCAGCAGATGCACTTAAATGGGCCGCTCGTACATATCTGGTTGCAGCCTTGGGATCTTTGGCTACTTTGCTTTACTACGTAAGCCTTTTGATGGGTAGAAGAGATTAAAAAATTTAAACGAAGAGAGATACACGGAGTTTTGATTTCTTTGTGAAACTCTGCGAATAACTCCCCTTACTCTGCGTTTATAGAAATCATATAACTGAGCATCGATTAGTCGGTGCTCAGTTATTTTGTTTTTTCTGATTCCAGTATACCACTACATTGTTGGAAGCCCTGCCTGACGCGATCACATCCAAATCGCCATCATCGTCCAGATCAGCAGCAGTGATATCCTCGCAGGCCATTTTGATCGATTCATCCAGCGTATACTCTTTCCACTCTTTTCCATCCTTATCCGTTCCTACATATATGCGAACGCCGGTCTCTCCGATTACATTCGGGTTTCGCCATCCCATGACGATCTGATCTCTTCCCAAACCAAAAAAATCACCAGTTACCAAAGCATGTCCTTCTTTGATTTTATCTGTTAATACAGTGCGGTTATCTTTTGAATATACTACCAGCGTATTTCCGTGCATCGGTTCAATCGTAGTTGTGAATAATTGGTTGTTTCCCAATCCACCCATTCTGACTTCGCCCACTCCTCTTTCCGGCACCATCCAGTTCCCAGACGGTGCCCAGCCATCTGCGCCATACAGGAACACCTGAACCCCTTCTTTTCCGGCGACAGCCAGACCTAAGAAACGACCAGGCACTTCCATGGGCTGAAAGTTGTGCGTCATATGCATACCTGTATCGACCAAATGGTATGCCCATATACCATCCTTCTTTTCCGGCACATCAAAAGCAATCATTTTCACGCCCACACCCTCGCCTTTTTCATTTGCTTCACCATGAAGCGGAAGTACCATTAGCTGGAATTCGTTATCTGAATTTTTTACCCAACGCATCCGGTGGATTGTCACTTCGTGATGCAACGTTACCGGCTGCCACAGTTTTGTTCTGTCCGTGGGAGGAATCAGGTAAAACACTGCTCCCGACTGTTGGATATTTTTTGTTTCTGCCGGATTCCACTGCGCGCCTACCGCCACTTCAACTTTTCCATCGCCGTCTATATCTCTGGCCGCAATGGAAACATTGTCTTTCTCCGTCAGATCTTTCGCTATCACATAACGAATCCAGGCTCCACTTTTCTTGCCCGGATTTTTATACCAGACAATTTCCGTTTTATCCGCAAGAAGAATATCGGTTTTGCCGTCACCGTCCACATCACCAATGGCCAGACCATATCCGATCGCAACGTTTTTGTCAATCACTTCTCCTTTAAAAGTAGCAGTTTGTGCGTGGCTTGCTGAGCAGACAACATTTAATAAGACAAGAAATAGATATCCTTTTTTCATTTTTGACCTAGGCTAACGGGTTGAGATCCTTTGTACAGTTACTGGTTGCACACTTGTTAATGTACATTATTTCCCAATATACTTCAAAAAGAAGGCATTCATTTTCATTGGAAAGAATTTTTGCACGCCATTTTGTGGCGTTTACCTACTTTTGCAATCTTAACTGAATTAATTGGTTTCATGAAAACTATCCCACTTCACGAGGTTCATGTGAATCTTGGAGCAAAAATTGTCCCATTCGCGGGTTTTGAAATGCCTGTTCGCTATACTTCAGATCTTGAAGAACACCATGCCATCAGAAACAATGTTGGTGTTTTTGACGTCTCACATATGGGCGAATTTACCGTGAAAGGCCCTGGTGCACTGGCACTTATTCAAAAGGTTTCGGCGAATGATGCGACTGCGTTGTTTGACGGAAAGGTTCAATACAGCTATTTACCAAATGCGACAGGGGGAGTTGTAGACGATTTTTTAGTTTACAGAATCAAGGAAGACGATTATTTACTGGTTGTAAATGCCAGCAATATCGATAAAGACTGGGATTGGATTCAAAGCAATAATACAGAAGGAGTGGCGATGGAGAATATCTCTGCTGAGACCTGTCTTTTTGCAGTTCAAGGACCAAAAGCTACTGATGTTTTGCAAAAAATAACTTCGGTCGATCTGTCTGCTATGGAATATTACACCTTCCAAATCGGTGAATTAGCAGGAGTAAAGGATGTTGTAATTTCGGCTACAGGGTATACCGGATCAGGTGGTTTTGAGATATATGTAAAGAATCAGGATGCCGAAAAGGTTTGGAATGCTGTTTTTGAAGCCGGCGCCGAATTTGGAATCCAGCCTGTTGGTCTTGGTGCCCGTGACACTTTGCGCCTGGAAAAAGGATTTTGCTTATATGGCAACGATATTGATGACGAAACTTCTCCGTTAGAAGCAGGATTGGGTTGGGTTACAAAATTCACAAAGGATTTCATCAATTCTTCAAACCTGAAGGCGCAGAAAGAAAATGGACTATCCAGAAAGTTGGTAGGTTTCGAGATGATCGACCGCGGTATACCACGCAGCCACTACGAACTTTGTGATTCAGAGGGCAAAAAAATCGGTGAAGTAACATCCGGAACCCAATCGCCAACGCTTCAGAAAGGAATTGGTATGGGATATGTACCGACGAGTCTGGCGAAACCCGGAACTGAAATATTTGTTAGAGTACGAGAGCGGTTATTGAAGGCACAGGTGGTTAAATTGCCATTTGTAAAATAATTCAACCGACAATATCATTCTCAAAATACACCCTGAACTAAACGCATGAAACAGCTTGATGTTTGTTTAACCCCCGAATTACTTCATCTTCACAAACTGGACAATTCAATCGTGGTGGTTGCCGATATATTTCGGGCCACTTCATGTATGGTAACCGGACTGGCATATGGTATCAAAAGCATTACGCCCGTCGCCACAATAGAAGAATGCCGGAATCTTCAGCACAAAGGAATGATTGCTGCTGCGGAACGCGATGCGAAAAAGGAAGAAGGTTTTGATCTTGACAACTCTCCTTTCAGCTATATGGACGAAAGACTGATTGGCGCGGAAATTGCAATGACTACCACAAACGGAACGTTATCTATTTCCATGGCAAAATCTTCTGCAGTAAAAGTGATGGTTGGATCTTTTCTGAATCTTGGTGCGCTCGCTAATTACCTTCGCTCTGAACCATATGATATAACGGTTCTTTGCGCTGGTTGGAAAGGGCGGCCTAACCTGGAGGATACATTGTATGCAGGGGCCCTGGCAGAAGCTTTGAAAGAACAATTCATGCTGTTGGAAGATGGAACTTTGATGGCTCAACGACTTTACAATGAAAGTAAGGGAAATCTTTTGGCAAGCGTTTCCAATTCATCTCACGTAAGGAGATTGCAGCGTTTAGGAATCCATAAAGACATTGCATATTGCCTGCAACAGGATCTGTATGACGTTATTCCTGTATTACGGGGAAGCAAATTAGTTGCGGCGCAATGAATAATGAGTGAATGAGCGAGTGAGTGCATGAGCGAATATTTGTAAGGAGAAACTTCTCCGATGAAATTAGTTCATCTTCTACTTTAAGATCGATATACAAAACCAGAAGCTAACGGCTAACCGTTCGACGGACCGTAGCTAATAGCTAACACCTAAGCAGCATGTTAAAATACAGCTTGATTCTTTTCTTTTCATTGATATTAACCCTGCAAACGTCGGTTGCTCAAAAGGCCAAGGTTGCTCCTAAGCCCTTAAAAGCAGTCCCCAAACCAGTTGTAATTCCTGATACCACTACCAAGGGCGACGGGCCAGTTGTTACAGAGCAGGAAGCAGAAGATATGCTAAAGAAACAGGAAAGCAGTAAAGCCGACTCTGTACATTCTTACAGAATCATTGGCCACGATATATCATACCTTTCTGTTTGTCCGGGTAGTACCATCAATATTCCCTTCACGCCCGTTGGGCCTTTTGACGCAGAAAATACGTTTTCTGCGCAGATCATCGACGCATCTGGAAAAATAGTATCCATATCACTCCAGACAAAAAAGAGCCCGATCAAAGCGGTAATCCCTGCATACAAATCCAGTGGAGAAATTTATAGAATTCAAATTGTAAGTACACTTCCCCTTATCAAAAGTCAGGAAATGCCGATTCGTTTCCTTCAGATGCCAACAGGTCGAATCGAAGTAGCGGATGGAACTCAAACCAGCAGAATTATGCCAGGTCAGGAAGCGGAACTTAGAGTATCATTTACCGGAACAGCGCCATGGTCGTTTCAACTTTCGGATAGTACTGTTGTGAAACAAACTCTGTCGAACCCCCACTATCTGCATGTTAAGCCTGCGAATGTCAAAGCATATAAACTCAATGGCGTATCCAACGCTTGCGGAAGCGGCACCACCTCGGGAGAAGCGATTGTGAATGTGGACAACAACCCGGAACCAAAACTGGATCTTAAAGAAGCAGAAAAGGTGCTTAGACTCTGTACCGGAGTACCTTTCCAGGTTCCATTCAGCGCAACGGGGAAGTATAAAGAAGGCAACAAATTCACTGTTCAAATTGCCGACAAATCAGGGGCTTTTAAGGATATCTCGGCTCCGGACTCTTCCGGAACCATCACCACACAAATACCACTAAGTTACAGCCCGGGCGATTACAAACTGCGCATCGTTTCGTCGGCACCCCGCCTGATCAGTAAAGTGGCAAACGTCAGTATCTTATCTCCAGCAACTGCAACTCTGATGAAAGATTCCATCCATCTGGATGAAAATCAATCGGGTGAGCTGACTGTCAAATTTGATGGGGGCGGCCCATGGTTTGTGCTTTTATCTGACGGAACCTATGAGAATAATATACTCGATTCGCCTTATAAAATTAAAGTAAAACCGATTTACAATACGGATTATCAGATTACCTCTGCGGGTGGACTTTGCGGTGTAGGCAAGTTTTCTGGTAGCGCAAAAGTTACTGTTAAAAGTCCTCCGGTCGTGATTACGATGGATCGTTTGCCACAAAATATGGCGTGCTCGGGTTCTACGGTCGACATACCTTTCAAAACCTCTGGAAGATTTAATGCCAGCAACAAATTTGTGGTTCAGATTACGGACAAAACCGGGCGATTCGTCGATCTTCCAACAACTGTCAATGAGGGAGTAATGAATGTAAAACTTCCTGTCTTGGCTCCGACGGATACTATCAAATCCGAACGTATCAGGATTATTTCGTCTTCTCCGGCAGTCGCAAGTGGTATTGAAGACATTCACATTGTAGGATCCAATAAAGCCATCGGCGAGGTGGCCGGGCGAGGAACCATTACGCCTGGGAAGTCGACCAGGATTCAGCTTAAGTTCAAAAACGGCTTACCTCCGTGGTCGTTCACCTTGTCTGATGGAAGTACAATCAGCGGAACATTTTTGAATCCATATTTGATATCTGTTTCTCCTGAAACAACCACTGAATATAGCATCACCTCCCTAAGAAGTGGTTGCGGAACAGGAGTTGGAAAAGGTGCAGCGATTATTAAAGTGGAGAATTAATGTTGTTAATCGGCTTTAGGCAATCATTCTTTAGCTATAAAAGGGAGCAAATACGGTAAAGTAAAAACCCAGCGTAACTTCGCGAGACCCGCGTACTCTGCGTTCAAATAGTAATGTCATGCAAACTGAAAAACAACCCTATATAATTGGAATTACCGGAGGTAGTGCTTCAGGCAAAACCTATTTCATGAAATCCTTGATGGATTCTTTTGAGGAGCAAGATATTTGCAGGATATCGCAGGACAACTATTATAGATCGATTCATGAAATCCCGAAGGACTTAAATGGAATTGAGAATTTTGATCTTCCTGAAACAATTGATCATCATCTTTTTGCCGAGCATCTGGCTATATTGAGAGCAGGCCGTGAAGTGCAGCAGTTGGAATATACATTCAACAATCCGTCGGTTATACCCAATATCCTGACATTTGAGCCGCGTCCAATAATTATTGTTGAGGGCATTTTTGTTTTTTTCTTTCCAGAAATATCCCGTCTCATTGACCTGAAAGTGTTTGTTGATGCCAAGGAACATGTCAAAATTAAACGTCGCATTATTCGGGATAATAACGAAAGAGGATATGATTTGAATGACGTACTATATCGCTGGGAGCATCACGTTGCCCCGACATATGACAAATTCATCGAACCCTTGAAAGCTGACGCTGATATTATAATAAACAACAATGCCCGGTTTGATGTAGGGCTGGACGTATTGACATCCTTCCTCCGAGAAAAATTGAGAGAAAGAAGTTAATGACACAATAATTTTTATTGTTTTAAGTTATCGTTGTATCGTTTACAAGCCGATTTAAACCAAGTTTAACATGGGGTCAATAGGGTTTATTCCCTCCTTTTGAATCTCCGATATTAAAGAACCGACCTGTATCAAACCATAATGAAAATTCAATTTCGTGAATAAGTATATTGCCAATTACCACACACATCACATGCTAAAATCTCTCTCCATTTCATTCCTTTTAGTTCTTTTCCTGATATCCTGCCAGGATGAAGACGGAGTTCCCACAAATGCAAGTGCCTACTACCCATTAGAAATAGGCCAATACCAAATTTACGATGTCAAACAGGTGGTATATTCTGTGGATATTCCTGATTCTACAACAACTATTTGGCAAGAACGAGACGTTGTGGATAGAATTGGTGAACAGAATGCTACTTCTACAACATATATAGTAGCGCGTTACCAACGTTCATCCTCAAACGACGCATGGAAAAAAGTAAAAGAATATGCTGTTGAGAAATCTCCCGATCAAATCATCCGTACAATAGACAACAGCACAGAAGCTTCACTGATTTTCCCAGTCCGAGACGGATTCACCTGGAACGGAAACATGTATAATAACCAGGATGCCCAAGATTTTAAATATGTTGGCACGAACGAATCCATCTCAGTTGACTCGCAGACGTTTACAAATTCTGTGGTGGTCAATGAGAGGGACGACACTTCTATTATCGATAACTATGTACTTGTCAAAACCTACGCCCCGGGAGTAGGCCTGATCCTCGACGAGAACACTTCATTCGAATATTGCCAAGCAGATGCTTGTATCGGCGAATACACCGTAGAATCCGGAAATCATACAACGAAAAAAATAAATTCTTACGGAATTTTGCAGTAAAAAAGTGACTTTTTCAGGTTTTTGCGTCTAAGTAGTACTCGCAATTATTGGTCAAAAGAGCCGAAAATGAAATATATTATCAATATTTAGCGAAAGCTTGGAATTAAAAGAAATATAATTAATTTTACACCTGCGTTCAACCTAATACAATAATTAGTATGAAAAAGACAAATACACACTTTACACAAGAAAAGAAAAAGTACAGTCAACCGGTTTTGAAAAAAATTGGAATGGTAAGTGAATTGACTAAAGCGGAAAAAGGAAGCTCTGACACCGACGGTGCAGGTTTTGCTGAACCAGGTCCAGTTTAACAATCAATCCTGGGTAGGACTTTCAATAATAGAAGGAAGAAATAGTTGCTTCACACGACGAGAGGCTCTTTTCTTTCTTTTTTTGTTTTAAAGCCCATTCTGTTGTCAGGGGTACCCGTTTTTGACAGGCCTTCAATTTGGAACAAGGCGTTATTCATTATTGCTATTTTTTCTATAACACGTTCTCGAAGATCCTTCACTAACCAAAATGGAAAATGACGAGCATTCCCTACAAATTCGGAGGATCAAACACTCGAATCCTTTCCTCAAACGAACCAACTCTGTAAACCAGGTAAAACTCCTGAGAGAATATTGACCCAGGTGGACGCCAAGTGCAATTAGACGCAATATAACGGTGATAAAATTTCTGGGAACTTACAGTGAAAGTACAAAAGAGAAAAAAAACCGATATCCACAAGCGGAACAAAGATCAGCGATGGATAATTTTGGTTTCGTGTTTAATTATACTCCGCAATTCAGCCGTCTGCACAAACAATATTTGTTCCACACCGTCGATGGCGGTACAAAACTACATTTGTTAACGGAAAGAAATAACATTGAGGAACAGGCTCAAAATTTAAATTCTGCCCTTTTTTTCTCCTTTGTTTCGAAACATTCATCTGAAATCGCTAGCATAATATGGTTTGATGAGGATTCCAAGAGCCTTTATATTGCAAGAGATTTATTTGGCCAGATACCCCTTTACTATCGATTGGACGAAACTTTGGGTCTCACTTTTTCAAGTCATATTATTCCGTTGATAAACTTTCCGGATAAATCTAATTCGGTTAATCACTCATCAGTCATTTCTTATTTCGATATTCAAGGATTGGGCAAACCTTATTCATCCGCGACCTTTTATTCAAAAATCAATTCGCTTCTTCCCGGTCACATATTAAAATTTACTAACGGCACACTTGAGATTCACCCCTTTGTTGAATTTCATCCAACAGAATTGAATGAAGAAGCAACTCCAACAGAAATTGGCAGAGATTTTCGCACTATGTTCCTTCAAAGCGTTCAAAACAGTATCTCAAACCACGAATGCATAGGGATACATCTCAGTGGCGGGCTGGACTCGTCGTCAGTTGCAGCTGCATCTCGCAAAGTCGCTCCCGAAAAACCGATCAATACTTTTTTTTTCGACGCTCCTGCGCGTTCAATTCCAGAAGAGGGCTATGCAAACGACGTTGCAAGGAAAATCCAGTCTAATCACTATCATATCCTCCCCCCGGGGAACCAGCTAGGAGAACTCTATGGCTTCACAAAAGCCAGTGGTCAGCCATTGTATATGATCGGGGCAGCAGGACTAAACGTTGGTATTTTACGACGAGCCCGGGAGCTCAATTGCGATGTATTGTTAACAGGCCACGACGGGGATAGTGTTGTTGGAAATGGAAATAATTATTTCAATCAGCTATTGGACAGCAACCAGTGGGGAGAACTCGAATTCGAAGCGTCAGCATATGCAAATTTGGAAGGTTATATCCAAACTCACCCGGAAACCCGGCATATTTCCAATAAATCACGAACAGAATTACTGTTAAAGCGATTTCTTTTGGGGAGGGTAAAAAGAGCACTCAGGCAAAAAGAATTGCGGCGGACATATAGTTTATTGAGAAATGCCTATCACCATTTTAACATCTCTCCGACATATTTTCTGAAAGGAACGGCTGGCAGTTTGCTTCATTCATTAAAATATCAAAGACAGATACCAAAAACCGTTCTCAAGAAAAGCATTGGTGGCGACCGGGTTTTCGTAGACAAGGTCTCATTAATAGATTTTTCTGCAACAGTGTCGGGGCCAAATCTGGAGTATTGTAAAGGAATTATGTTTGGACAAAACATCAGGGTTAATGAGGATTATCATACCATGTCGTGCCAATTCGGAATCCACATTTACCATCCATTTTTCTGCAAAGCACTTTATGAGCTGTGTTTGTCGGTTCCGCAAAAGTTTCTATTTAACCATGGCTATTTTCGCGCTCCGTTGAGAAAGGCTATGGAAGATTTACTACCCGCCAGCGTAGCCCTTCGGACCAATAAATCTAACTTCAATGCCTATTCCACAGAGGTTGCTATTATTTTGAATAGGCAAGCTGCGCACTTGCTAACGAAAAACGCACCAATCTGGGAAATCGTTGCTCGTAACAAATATCAGAAATGCCTGGGCATTCTTGAAAATCCATCCCACTTGTCACTCCATCGTATGCCTGGCTTTTTTATACACAGGGTCATTTGCCTGGCGGTATGGTTGGATCTATACCTCAATAATGGCTTCGACAGCGTTTCGTTCACGCATACCCTCGATTTCAGTAAAAGAAATTAAAGTCAAATAAAGCATTGCATCTCTGATTGTTGCAATACTTTATCTTAATTGTATATAGTCGTTTTCTATTTGACTAATGAAATCTTACCGGTAAACACTTTTTCACCGACGTCTGTTGCAACGACAACTTTATATGTGTAAATACCGTTAGGCGAATTCGGTATCCAATACCAATTAATACCATCCGGTGCAGTTACCTTTTTTTCACCTTCCCATATCTTGTGGCCATCTGAGCTATAAACCTGCCAAAGGACTTGTCTCGCCGTTTCTGACGCCCCGTTTTTTACAACAAACTTAACATACTCCGAGGCAGGATTTGGATAGGTCACGATGTCCAGGACATCCGTATTCTGCTCCACCTGAAATCGGATCAGATAAGGATCTGTTGTTGTGTTCCCCGCAGCATCTTTTCCAGATACTAAAAGAGAATATTTACCCTCCTGTAAATCGGGACCAATATATGTAAACGTCAGTTGCTTCCCATCCAATCCACTCCTGGCAACTTCCATCATATCGTTTGAAATTCGCTCAAAATCACAGGCATCGTCGTAACACGATTTTAAATACACTTCAATGGCAGAAAAATCTATCTCCATTTGCCGGTCATCCTGAATAGTTATGGACAGGACCGGCTCCAAAGGCACCTTTTCTTCATTCGTTATGCGCTGATTATTGATGGTCACAAAAAGCTGAGGGGCGATCTTGTCATTAATAACCGAATTGGAGTAAGTATACTGCAATTTTGCTATCTCCCAATCAATTTCTAAAGATGCGGTATTATTCCCCTTCTCAAGCTCACTGATCAGATTCTGAGGATCAAGGGTCACACCTATCGAAGCAACATTTCTGATATTGCTAATCGGCATCCATACGGTATCGGAATATGCCACCGCCACCGAGGCGATATCGATAGTAGATGAAGACCCGTCTCCTTTACTCAATCTTAATCTAGTCACTGGTTTTTCTGCTTCACTATATCTTCCGCGATTATGCCTAACAATGGCTAATCTAGGATTTTGCGAGGCTTCCAATGTCACTTCCTTACTGTCTGAGTACAAGATGATATCGGGATTTGATATTTCGTAGTCAGGTTTGCTAACCCGCATAATCCTTAGAACAGGATCTCCTTGTAAATTACTTTGCTGGAAATTTGCAATGTCATAATCGCTGGCACCCTCTTTCACGATTGCCATGGCCACCTCTTTAACGGCTTCTCCCACGGTATAGATGGTTTTCTCACCAAAAAGTTTTGTATACAAATGCTTCAGATAATCAGTAGACGTGCTCACGTAACTGTCGTAAGCATTGGCCACGACCGCAATCGCCCCTTTGTTAGGAGACATAATCCAGTCGCTTGAAAGCACTTGTGTGGTCGGGCTGGTAAAGATATTACCGACTCCACAGCCATTGAAAAACATCGTAGTATACTTCCGTGTTTCCTCATAGCCCCTACTGATATCTGACACATATCCAAAATCGAGATCGGTAACCTGTTGTGAGCCATGCCCGAAATACGTGAGCATACCCACACCTCCATTGATATCAGACCTGATATCCAATTTCTGTGGCTGACTTGGGTTTGGATTGTTTTTTACGTAGGGTTTCACTTGCGCTCCCATTTCTCCTTTTTCTACGATTGGAGCCAATGTTGCTAGCACTCCTTTCAGCTGATTCACCTCCGCAACACTATGCCCGCCGTTAAGGTGAAGAATATTTTTTCTCCAGCCTTTGTCCTCTTCCGATTCATACATCTTTACCTTGTCCAGATATGCCGCCACATCATTGACATTGAAGGCATTAATTCGCCCTACCGGTATAGCGGGCACGTCTTTATCATACCCAGCAAGGCCAGAAACCAGCAGCATATCCGACCCCGGATCTCCCATGGTGGGAACTTCATCAGGTAATTCCTTTTTTACACGTGCAGGATAAGATACCGAATGTCCAATTAGCAACAAACTGTGTGCATCTCTTACCCCATCCTTCAGCATGTAATTCACAAATCTTCGTAAACCAACCGGTGACGGCTCTCCATAATTAAACTGATCATAGATGTCAGCAATATCCATCACTACCACTTTGTGGGACCCGCCCTCTGCGGAGCCACGGTATTCCGCATATTTTATTGCGCCCGGCGCTAACAACTTTGTAGTAACAATTAAATAGTCATACTCGGCCGGATTAAGAATGTCTTGCGTAGTCTTCGGGTAAAGCGGCTTGAGATTTACGGTTGAGATATTGGCCAATGCGATGTCGTTAATTTCAGAATCTACCAAACTCAATACTCTTGCCATTTTACCAGGCTTCCGGTCTATCACGACGTCAGCTGCTCCCTCAGAAAACTTAGCATCCAGCTTAACAGGCTGATCTGGATTGGAAACATCATACAATGACCATCCTTGACCGGCATTTTTTACGCGAATATTTGTCTCGTTTTCGTTTGTTGAGGGGAAAGTCATCTCTGCTGATTTCAAACCAGCCATATCTATTCCTTGCGGGTAGGTGAGCGAGAAGTAGGACAAACTATACCAGTCACCGCTATTACTTACCGTGGTCGATCGGATCTTAATAAAACCCGTACCATCGGGCTTAACATCTTCGGCCCTCAAATTATAGCTCACTTTTTTAGCATCGAAGCCTGTGAATGCAGCTGTTCCCAGTTTTCTCATCTCGCTATCTGAGTCGGAAGGACCTATTGATATCTGGATATTATGGTTACCCACATTTAATCCTGCGAACAACAACTCCAGAACAGGAGCATCGTTAAGGTCACTTCTGAAATTCTTTAAAGAAAACTGTTTAATCAATACCGAATCCTTAACCGCTCCGATATTTGTGCTAACACCTGCCAGAGTTGGTCCTGTCCAGGTATTTACTGCTTCATAATAGCTTTTGTTCAGTGCTGCTTTAATATCAAATGTAGAGAAGGCAAATTGATTCGTGAAAGTCGTTACATCGGCCTGTATCTGATATTCAATAATTTGTTTACCTGTTTCCGAAAAACTTTTGGTAGCGATCCGATTTGGATTGGACGCAATGGTCAAAAAATAAGCTCCCTTGTCGGAAAAAAGATTAACGTGTGTATTCAGTCTTGCAGATTCCGGACGATAGACAAGTGAATCGCTGGCTCCGTCATTCGGCTGACCGTAAAAAATTATCTCCTTATCTGTAACGGAAATAGCCACTTGTTTGCCCCGATGCCACATTTGAAGTTTGGCGGTTTCATTTGTCGGGAAGCTCGTCGGCAGCATCGAAAACGCAACCCTCTGAAGGCCCCTCTTTTCTACCAATAATTTCACATAAGGTTGCCCTCTGCTGATCCATTCCGTACCATTAAAATTTTTCCATTGTGCAAAAATGGGGTTACCTGAAAAGATAAGCAGTGCTGTAAAGAACCCTGTGAGTCTATTTTGGAAAATGTGTGCCATGCCGGTGTAAGAAAATTGAAGGCTGAATGCAATCGCAACAGCCCTCAATCAAATTGATTTTATTCTTTAATTATACTTCGTTTGAGTGTCGTCCCATCGTTTGACTCAATTTCCATGACGTACGTTCCGGACGGAATAGCATAGAGGTTTGTTGCTGATTTTGTCCCCGATTTAATCAGCTGACCATTCTGATTGTAAATCTTCCAGTACTTCAAGCTAGCAGGAGATTCCATTTTGATTTGGATATCTCCCTTTACAGGATTGGGATATACGAACGCCAACTCATTTTCATCAAGCGTCACCGCTACGATCTGAGAGTAGTCATATCCTTTTTTACTGGTGCCTACGATATCCACCTGCTTCAAGCGATAATAGCTCAAACCTCCATATGGCTGGGTATCTGAAAATTGATAGTCAGAAACAGTTAAAACTGTCCCTTTGCCATCAACCTGGCCGATTTTTTTGAAATCACGTGCATTGTAACTTCTTTCAATTTCGAAATGGCTATTGTTTGTTTCCGAAGTTGTTGTCCATTTCAGTAACACCGATCCATCCTTTTGAGCGTTCGCCTTGAATGCTACAAGGTTTACAGGCAAGGATTGCGCTGGTGTAATGTTCATGATAGATAAAGCTGGGTCCCCATACAGGTTTGTTTGGTGGATATTGGCAATTTCAAGATCGCCAGCAGCCATGAGACGCGCATCGGCCGAACCATTCACTGTAATCTTGCCCAAATCGACCAGAATTTGCCCTGCTGTTTTCCTTGAAGCATCGCCCTTTAAAAAAACTTGCTGGTAGAGCCTATCTATGTATATCTTGGTTGGAGTCACATAACTTTTGTAAGCATTACAAAACATGACAACGGCTCCCTTGTTAGGTGTAATCAACCAATCTGTTGAAGGTAACTGTACATCCCTGCTGGTGAAAATATTGCCTATTCCGCAACCATTGAAATAAATAAAGGAATACTTGTGGTTTTCTGTAAAATTGAGCGCGGGGTCAGAAACTTTCCCGATATCATAAATGGTTCCTGTTTGATTCCCATGCCCATAGTACGCTATCATTCCAACACCTGGATTCACCTGCGCAGACATTGGAGCAACTGTTCTGGGAGCATCTACGGTTTCCGAGGTAGCAGCAGCATCGTTACTAAGTGTCGTAATCTGTCTTGATGGTTCAAGCTCCTGTACATATTCCGACACACCAGAAAATATGCCTTTGAATTCAGCCAGCTCTGGCTTGAACTTCGCTCCTATCAGGTGCACTATATTTTTTCTATATGCCAGTTCCTCAGCATTTCCTTCACTGGTTTGCGTGCTGTACTCCATAGCTTTTGCCTGGTAGTTTGCCAGTTCGGACTTTGTAAAAACATTGATTCTTCCTACAGGAATAGCAGGCACATCCGGGTTCAGGCTATTGGTTAATCCGGTGACTAATAGCACGTCAGACCCAGGATCTCCAAAACTTGGTACCTCGCCCGGCATTTCGGCTACAATTCTTGGCGGGTACGATGCATTGTAACCAATAAGAAACAAATTATGTTTCGCACGAACGCCCGCCTGCAGCATATAATCCACGAACCGTTTAATGGCCATTGCGCTGGGTTCACCATAATTAAACTGATCATAAATGCTTCGGATATCCATTACCAAAGTATTATTGCTTCCTCCAGCAGGCTGACTACGAAAATCGCGCGCATATGCCTTCGCTCCATCTCTTAAATCCCGGTCGCCTGACCTCACCGGATCTTCATCATTGTTTGTAATGATCAGATAGTCAAATGCCGCCGGATTAAGCGAACCAGTTCCGAGTCGCGCGGGCAGGCCCGATTTCCCATTTTCGTATACTGTTCCCAAATCCACATTTTTAAAAGTAGATAGCGTACTGATCGTATATCCTGTGTTCACTACAAATAGTTTTAGAGGATTTCCTATAGATCTTGGTACTTCCACCGTCAGGGTGGATGTTCCTGAGTTGAAATCTCCGTTGGTAAGGAGAGACGGACTGTTTGGGTTCGAGATATTGTAGACTTTTGTCTCGGCACTGGCACCCGCAATTGGAATGATACTGACTGCACTCCCGGCTGCAGGAAAATTCAAGACAGCTGAATTGACACCGGCCACATTAATACTTTGCGGATAGATGATTGTATAATAAGAGATTCCGAAATAATCGCTCGAGCTGGTGGAAATCGATTTTACTTTAAGGTTCAATACGCCGTCACTTCCGATATTGCTTCCCACAACCAGATTTCCTGATATCTTCCGTCCTCCATATCCAGTGAAAGTCGCAGTTCCTATTTCCTTGGATTCAATGTCTGAAGTAGAATTGCTGATGTAGGTTTTAATAATGTGTGATCCAATATAGTGGCCATGCACAGCCATGGAAAATACAGGGGCGACAGCCGTGCTGACGAAATTTTTAAGTGTAAGGGAGGCTACATCATAGCTCTTAGGGCTCGTAGCGGCGCCACCGACGGTCAGTGCATTTGGCCCATATATGATCGGGCTTGTCCAGGCATTCGCGTCTGTGTGGTAACTATTGTTCAAAGTTGCATCGGTGGCAAAGGTCGCAAAAGCGAATTTCTGCGAAGAGAGTCTCTGCCGATTCGCGTCGTAATCATCGAATTTTTTAAGATAAGTCTCCAGATGATAGGCTTCAGGGGTCACGGCCGAGACAGGTGCACTGTTCACATTTGAGGCCCTGGAAGGGGAGTCGGCCACGGTGAAAAAGTAAGATCCCTCTTCAGAGTAAAAACTACTATGGATATTCAGTCTAGCCTCTGGTCCTGGACGGAACATGAGTCCGTCGGAAGCTCCGTCATTTTTTTCTCCATAAAACACCACTTCGGTAGAATTAGCACTGAGAATGGATACTTGTTGGCCTCGATGCCACAACTGAATTTTTTCTGGGGTGATCGTTACGCCGTCCATTTGAAGTGCGGTCGCAAGTGAAGAATAAGAAACTTTGTAGATACCATTTGTTTGAACACCTACCCGGACGTACTTCTTTGAATAATCAATCCATTGATTTCCATAAGGATTTGATGTCCATGGTGTTAAATCTTGAGCTCGCGCACTAAGTCCTGATATAATTACAATAATTAACCACGACATCCCCTGTCTTAGATCACAAAATCTCATAAGTTGTAAAGTTCTTTAATACGAGTTTCTTTTAATTTGACAAAATCTCTTTCGAAATGTAACGCACTGACAATAAATTTATTATTACTTAAATCACTGCCCTTCCCATCCATTTCCCGATTACTACCCAAGGTAATATAGCGCCCAATAAACATAACTATAAATCAGGCATTTTGATGAATTATCAAGACTATTTGTCCTTTGAATCATCAATCAACTACAAATAATCTTATTTATCCTTTACCTAGTACTAAGATATCACAATTTTATTTATTTCCGCCATTTAATTGATAATTAATTCTACGTCCAATCTGGTTTTAGATTATCTCATGTAACCGATACAATTTCCCGGAAAATCCGCTTTTGAACTCTTCCTGCTAAGAGAATATCTGACGTTTAAACACTATATCGCCTTAGTCAAATCTGACAGGATAACCAGCTGAAATTCAAAACCATTCAATAAGTTTCTCACCGTTACAAATTAAGAACAGTCATTAATTTCCCTACCTTTGCATTTTTGCCATTATCGACTTTGTTCTCGCGACCTCTCTATTAGCCATAATCCGTACGATATTTATGAGAAAATACTACTTTTCCGCATTATCCATTATTGCCTTTTTGGTTCCTTATGTATCTACTGCACAGCTGAATATTACTTATCCGTCAGATAGAATTGTTTTTCAACGGGATAATTCAAATCAGGCTTCGTTCACAATTGCCGGATACGTTACAGAGTGCCGAGACCAAATTGAAGCCCGACTTGTTCCCATAAAATCAAATCCATCAGGACCAGAACTAGGAACAGCATCGCCAATTGGCGGCGGCTGGCAAGTACTCTCATCCGGATCTGTTTGCGAAAATTTTGAAGGACAAATTTCAGCGTCCGGCGGATGGTATAGATTGGAAGTCCGAGCCATAAAAAACGGAAATCCGGCCGGAGAAACTTCCATCGGTCACATAGGCGTAGGCGAAATATTTCTAATCGCTGGTCAATCTAATGCCACAGGCGGAGATTCGAACCCCTCAGGACCAGGTTCTGCCGAAGATGCCGTTAGCAGTGTAAATTTTCAAAATGTCCCAATTCAATCCTATAACGATCTTAACCTTCCTTGCCCGGAATATGTGCATCTGGATCAATATACAAAAACTGCCCCATTCGGTAATTATGCATGGTGCTGGGGTACTTTTGGAGACAAACTGGTGCAAAAACTGGGAGTGCCCGTCATGATTTTTAACGCCGGCTGGTCAAGCACCGGCGTTTGGAATTGGAAAGAAAGCATTGATTTTACCAGCTCCACACCTACTGTAAGTGCTTTCGGGTATAGTTTCCCGCAGGGATTGCCGTTCGGACATATGCGAAAAGCACTCAATAATTACATCGCACAATCAGGGATTCGGGCGGTACTCTGGCATCAGGGAGAATCTGATAATTTAGTCAACAGGTCCCGTTCTGATTATTACGATGATTTGAAATCGATTATCACGGCAACTCGCGATTTGTCGGGAAAACCAAACCTGGGTTGGCTGGTTTCGAGAGCAACACGTTTCAACGTAGAGGGGCAAACGCGAACCTGGCCGGATGTAATTGATGCGCAGAATGATATCATCGGACTTAATAATCCGGCCGATTATGTTCACCATGCTTTTCCAGGCCCGGAAACCGATGCCTATTACACTTCCGAATACCGGTCGGATGAAGTTCATTTTGCAGGAGACGGATTGGCCTTTCTCGCTCAGCTCTGGGCTGATAAAATCGACAATGACTTTTTAACCAATTCACAACCATATCCAGCAATTAGCCTACCCACCGTTTCAATCACAAAGCCTTCTGTATCAATGATTAAGCTTACTGCTTCAAACGGATGGTCTCTGTATGACTGGCTTACACCTGATGATTGTAACGGCTCCGTTTCCAATTCTCAGGAATATTCCACAAGTCCGGGTCCTTACCGCCTGAAAGCTACAGACAGCTTCGGTAATGTGGTATATTCACCTCTTCAGTTTACCAGCAACATATCCCTTCCGGTAACCCTTACTTACTTCCGGGCCAACCCCGCGGAAAATGCCGGCTCGGTCAATATTAGTTGGGCTACCAGTTCTGAAACCAATGCGTCGCATTTTCAGGTTATGAGAAGCATTGATGGTCTGACATTTCAGATTGTCGCAACATTGGATGCGAAAGGTACTTCCATCGTCGAATCTAAATACCAAACCACCGACATGGAACTCGTACCCTTGACTTATTATTATCGATTGAAAGAGGTCGATTTGGACGGGACAGAATTCCTAAGTCAAATCCGGGCCGTAAAATTAGATGAGAGAACAGCAGTCAATTTATTCCCAAATCCTGTTCAGGATATTTTGCATATATCTTCCGATAATACAATTTCTAAAATGGAAATTTATAATACAACTGGCTCGAAAATAGCAACTTTTGAATCAAACGAGAATTCTGCGCGTCTGGATTTTTCGAAATATCAGCCTGGGCTTTACACGATCAAAATCAACGATAAAAGTTATAAAATTGTAAAGTCCAGATAACGCAAAAAAAGGTTACAAATCATATATTCTGGCTGAAAATTATATGGAAGTATTTTAAATTGAATCAATTTCAGTTTTTATTGTCACTAAAAAAGAAGTTTCGCGCGAGACTTCTTTTTGTTTATAGAATTATACTATTTTGGAAACAAATCTCACATAGCTTATTGTTACAAACATGTGTTTTGGATTTTTCCGGGCTATCAACGTTTTGTGATCATAAAATTCTGATTTCCAATGCTTACTAAAAAATCATCAAAATCCACTTCTTCCGACATTATTTTGATCGGAGCGGGTATAATGAGTGCCACACTTGGGGTTATACTCAAAAAACTAAATCCCTCATTTACAATTTCCATATTCGAGCGTCTTGACAGGGTTACTGCTGAAAGTTCCGACCCGTGGAACAACGCCGGAACAGGCCACTCAGCGTTCTGTGAGTTGAACTATACACCTCAGAAGGCAAATGGTAATATTGATATTTCCAAAGCGATTAAAATCGCCGAGCAATTTGAAGTATCGAAAGAATTCTGGTCGTTTCTCGTTGAAAATGATATCATCGAGACTCCGGAAGACTTCATTCACCATATACCTCACATGAGTTTTGTTTGGGGAGAGGAAAACGTAGCATTTCTCAAAAAACGGCACGAACTGTTGACCCAGCATCATCTCTTCGAAGGGATGGAATTTTCTCAGGATTTTGAGGAGATCAAATCGTGGGCTCCTTTGATTATCGAAGGAAGAAATCAAAATGACGCTGTTGCTGCAACAAAAATGGAACTTGGAACTGACGTCAATTTTGGCGCGTTGACAAAATTCATGTTTGATTATCTGGAAAAACAAGACGGTGTTAAGTTGTTCCTGAATCATGAGGTAGACGATCTGAAGCAGAAAAAAGATGGATCCTGGACTGTGGAAGTAAAAAACCGTGAGACTAAAAAGTCTGCCAAGATTCAGACCAAATTTATATTCATCGGTGCTGGTGGCGGTTCTTTGCCGTTGTTAGAAAAATCTGGTATTCCTGAAGGAAAAGGATTCGGAGGATTCCCGGTTAGTGGCCAATGGCTGGTATGCAACAACCAAGAAGTTATCGAAAAACATCAGGCAAAAGTATATGGTAAAGCCTCTGTAGGAGCTCCTCCGATGTCGGTTCCTCACTTGGATACACGGATTATCAATGGGGAAAGAGCTTTACTTTTTGGACCATATGCTGGTTTTTCAACCAAGTTCCTGAAAAACGGCTCATATCTTGACTTGCCACTTTCAATTAAATTGAACAATATAAAGCCTATGCTGGCTGCGGGTATTAATAATATCCCGTTGACCAAATATCTGATCGATCAGGTTAGACAGTCCCCAGAAGATCGTTTGGCGGCATTGGCTGAATATATGCCAGAGGCGAAACTGGAAGATTGGAAGCTGGAAACGGCAGGGCAACGGGTTCAGGTAATCAAAAAAGATAAAAAAGCAGGTGGTATTCTGGAATTCGGAACCGAGATGGTAACGGCTGCAAACGGATCCCTTGCTGCACTCTTGGGAGCTTCACCGGGGGCTTCAACGTCTGTTTCGATCATGATCGACCTTATCAATAAATGTTTCAAAGAGCAGGCGCAGACTCCGGAATGGAAACAAAGATTTAAAGAATTGGTGCCTTCATATGGCAAATCTCTATCGAAAGACGAAAAACTTGCGAATAAAACCCGTAGCTGGACGAGTGAGGTTTTACAACTGAATACGTCTTATTTAGAGGAGGAGTTCTCAAACTAGAGTTTTTGAACGCAGGGTTAATATGAGTTAAACGCAGAGTTACGCAGGATTTAAAGCTACCGCGAAACTCTGCGTCCGACTCCGTTACTCCGCGTTTAAACAGGATCTAAGAAATTTCAAACCATCTATAGCAATAGCTTCTTTTGAAGGCTCGACTTGTCGCCAGATAGACGCGGCCTTTGCTATACTTTTTACATCAGGCGTGAACGATTCGATCACGATATCACCTTGATAATCGATGTATTTTAAAGCACTGAATATATTATCCCAATTAATCTGATCACCCCCAGGCGTTCCTCTGTCGCTTCCGGACGCATGTAAAAGCCCCAACCGATCACCCGCAAGACGAATCGCCTTTGCTGGATCTTTCTCTTCGAGATTCATATGAAAAGTATCCAGATGAACCTGCAAAGCATCGCTGCCCACCTCCTTAATTAAGTCCATCGCTTGCGCACAGGTATTAACCATATCGGTTTCATATCTGTTTAATGGCTCGATCGCGAGCTTGATATTTCGCCGTTCAGCGATAGTCGCCAGCGCTTTAAGGTTGGATACCACTAAAGCCTTTTGCTTTTTCTTTTCAGCATCAGTATAATATTCCGCCCTCCCCACCGCCGAATAAATCGGGCCAGCAACGAGCTTGCTTCCGACCGTCTCGGCAATATCAATTAGCTCTTCTATGTATTGAATCGTATTGATTTGCTCTTTCTTATTTCCTCTCAAATCTTTTCCCGGCCCAGTTGCAGCGCATATCGATTTGCATCGTAAGTTACTTTTTTCCAACTCATCACGAATCAATTTCGCGTCAATCAAGGAGATGTCTTCCACGGCTATCTCTACAAAATCGAAACCCCAGGATTTAAAAATCGGAAACAATTCGACGCTTTCATTTGTAAAAGGCGAGGCAAACAAATAGGTATTAATACCAAATTCCATGAGCTAAAAATTAACCTGTATCGTGCGTGATTATTTCTGCTGGATGAAAATATGGACGCCTTTTTTATTAGAGGTCACAACATCCAGAAGTTTGTCCCCATTCAAATCATCGACTGCCACATTCAATCCCGAACCAGAATTGTTGTCTATATCATGACGAATCCATTGTGGCGTTTTTCCTGGCTTGTATTCATACCAATAGATTACAGCAGGTTCAAATTCACCCGGATCGTGGCCGTTATGCGCAAAGTATCTCTTTCCCGTCACCAGGTCCGGATTGCCATCTTTGTTCATATCTATTAAAGCCAGAGAATGCGTTTGAGAAAAACTTGTATCGATATCATGCTGCTTCCAGGTTTCTGCTCCATTTGCATCTTTTCCCTGTTCATGCCACCAAATACCATAGTTATGAGCAGACGCACTGATCACGTCGTTCAGCCCATCCTGATTCAGATCTATCACATACATTTGCGAGCTTTCCTTGCCTAAATCAGCCTTATGAAATTTCCAGGGCGTGTTTTTGTCGTGTTTAACCAAACCTTCCGCCGGCCCTTCCCACCAACCTTCTCTAACCACTACATCCTTGCGACCATCCCCATTAATATCACCAAAACCGATTCCATGGGTGTACATATGGGTCGATTGATTTTCATCATTGCTGATGATATGTCGTTCCCAGTTGATATCCCCTTTCTTCGAAGGAGCTTTGATCCAGATTACTTTTTTCTCAGTCGGATCATTACCCAGAATATCTTCGCGGCCGTCCCCGTCCATGTCTACAAAATTCGGAGATTCATTTCCAAGCGAAGGATATATCGGATGAACCGGCCAGTACCCCGACTGATTCTTAGGGTTTTCATGCCAGACCGTTGCCTTTCCCGGCCAGTCGACGCGGATCAGATCTACCCAGCCGTCCTGGTTAACGTCCATCGCAAAATTCAGAAATGAATTACTATAGCTTCCGTTTACGATGAACGAATCCGGCTTGGCCAATTCATGCGCCTTCCAGTCCGGAGCTTCAAACCAATATGCGCCTGAGAACACATCTTTTTTCCCATCTTTATTAACATCGCCAATGGCAGCACCTTCTGCAATGAAGCGGTGTGTCGGTTCGCTTTTCTTAAAAGTTATCTCATGCGCTTTTTCTGTTTTGCTCTGAGAGAACCCGCTCGTCACGCTCAAAACAATAAGTAAAAGGCTGATTTTTAATGCGTTATTATTGAACATATACATTTCAAAAGTTATGTTTAGGATATTATAGTAAAGCGCTCTATATGCTTTTTTTTACTTCTATCAGAATTTTCAGGATCTTGCTAAAGTCAGTTTTGTCAGGAAATGGTACGGGAAACATCACTTAAACATATTTTCCACTTCCTCCAGCTTCACGCCTAATAATTTTTCGGATATATGGTTGAGTTCCGCTTTTTCTCCTTCAAAATGATAGGTTCGATGACGATGGGTTAGTTTTTCCCTGTTCTTCAATGTGACAACTTTTGAGCTTGACTCTAATTCGTAAAATGGCCCCATTTGTGTGCCATCTTCCAGCGGACCATCATTGTAAGCGTTCAACGCATCGCCTCCGTATGGATTGTCATGAATCTTCCAGGCTGATTTAAGATACTCTCCATTTATATCCATATCAAACTGAACAATGGTGAGCAAACCTTTTGAAGGATCGTAACTTCCGGCCAGTGATGTACTGGAAACAGCCTCAAGGCCTATTTTGCTCCTGAATTTCCCATCTGCTTTCAGGAAAATCGCCGAAGCATTTTGTTGAATTCTGTCTGCGGGAATCACGCCGAAATAATCCGAAGTGAGCTTGGGCTTGGCATGAACGCGATTATCGAATGGAGCAATTATAACTGTTTTTTCCGAAGGCCGGAACATCCCTAATATCCAAAGCCCCAAAACCCCGGAATCTTTCGACCAATTCCGCCCCTCGTTGATGATCTCATTTTCAGACTGATACGCAGATTGAAGCAGCTTTCCGGATATGTCAATACCTAAAAATTCGGACACCTCCTTTTTTGAAAGCATAGAAACCTTCCGTCTAATCGTTATATCAAACTCGGTTCCGGAATAGTTGGTTTGATGCGTTTTCTTTTGAAATAAAACTGAAGAAGAATCCTGTTCGACAATATCGAATGGTTCAGAGTCGATAACGGCGGGAGTCTGCCAATTTTCAAACTCAAACTTTTCACCCTTTTTGAAATACACCGAAAATTGCCCGCCTTCCGGAGAAAGCCATAGGCGATCTTCTCCACCAAATGCATTCATATGCTTTCGCGATTCACCACTTTTGATCAGATCATAATTGATCCAACCGTAACTATTACCTGAGTCGCCGGCAGCAGTCGTTGTCATCACGCGTCCCTGATATGCTGCGATCAGAATTGCTTTTGAATCCGAAGCATTAGGGGCCGTCAATACAATTGTCTTTTGATATTTTTCAAGAAAGTCCAGATCATATCCAAACGATCCTTCTACGTATGTCATATTCTGTTTCAAATCCGCTTTATCATTTTTCTGTTCGGATACGCAGGATATGGTAATCCCCGATACCAATATTAATCCACAACATTTACGAGCAAGATGGCGCATTAGACTACGTTTTTCTGGATTATTCATGCAGATAATTGCCATAACCGACAATCAGAACTGAAAGCACAATTACCAATATGCCGGAAACGATAGTGGTCATGGTTTTACTCGATACGCCTTTCCATTCTTTGAGAATAAGACCCCAAGAGTTCGCAACCAATATGATAAAGGCCATATGGAGTATCCACGAGCTCGGCCCGTTGCCTAACTTACTTTCGCCCATTCCATAAAAGAAAAACTGGAGAAACCAGGTTGTTCCGGCTATTGCAGAAAAGATGTAATTAGACAGCAAAGGCGTTTTTGCATTGGTATAATCACCGAAGCTCTTGTTTCGCGCGTTCAACATCATGCACCATATGAAGTTGGTAGTCAGTCCTCCCAGTAAAATAACCACATAGGTTACGTTATTTTGAAAAAGGAATTCGCCTTCTCCCGGATTGGCCATTTTCCATATATTATTGGCCTCCTCAGCCATTACTTTTCCAGAATCAATTCCAAAAGCAAAACATGCACTTAATACCCCGGATACGATTGATACAAATAATCCCAAGCCAATCTTAAACTCAGAATTATTCAAATCCTGGTTGTTCGCCAACTTCAGATCTTTGTCTTTCATCGAGCCTGCTTTTCCGCATATCACTATACCAATTACACAGACCAGCAAGCCAAGCAATACCATTTGTCCCCATGTATTTGAAAAAAGATCGGCGATGGAGTCTTTTCCCGGGCGGGGTGAAAAATAATAATATATCGAAGGAATCAAGGCACCAAAAACCGAACATAACCCGAGAATAATGCTACTACCCAGAGAAACGCCTAAATAACGAACCCCGAGACCGTACGTAAGCCCCCCTATCCCCCAAAGGACACCAAAAACATAGGTGACGACCAAAATAGTCGTCTCTGTATGACCAATAATCGATGTAAAATCCGGAATGGTGAGGTATGCAGCCAATGGAGGAACGATCAGCCATGAGAAAACACCTCCCACGATCCAATAACTTTCCCAAGACCAACCCTTTACTTTTTTATATGGAATGTAAAAACTGCCAGAAGCAAAACCACCAATAAAATGAAATATTACACCTAAAAGAGCCTGCATGAGATAGAGAAATGATGGTTTATGAGGTTATTCGAATGATATTCATTACTATTTCGAGAATCATTCGGATGTAATTTGGGCTCACGCCAGCAACTCGGCATCCTGTACCGTACTGCTCTGAATCCAAGTCTATCGGTATTTAAGTTAACTACTTAATGAATTGCTGAACGTTTTCTTTCGTCACAAGCTGGAAAGGGATCACAACCTTTTTCTCAACTTTTTCACCCTTTGCCAATTTTATTGCAGTTTCTATTGCTTTTCCACCTTGTTCTGCAGCATTTTGAAATACCGTGGCATCTAATCTCCCACTTTTTACAGCCTGAAGAGCGTCTGGAATTGCATCAATACTGACTACCACTACCTTGTCTTTTTTCCCAGCTGCTTCAAGCGCTTTGAGAGCCCCCATACCCATCTCATCGTTTTGAGCGAATATCGCATTGATCGTTTCGCCGAAAGACTGAATCCAGTTTTCGGTCAGCGACATCGATTTTGCGCGATCCCATTCACCTGTTTGCTCAGCCAAAAGCTTTAAACCCGGATTTGATTTCAATATTTCCTTAGCTCCTTTATCTCTTTTGATCTGTGCCGCCTGACCCATGTACCCATCAATCATCAACACATTTCCTTTCCCCCCAAGCTTCTCCGATATATACTTCATCGCAATTCGGGCAGACTCTTCGTCATCCGAACCCACAAAGGCATTAGGTTCCGCGGTTGTTTCAGAATTGACATTTATAATAGGAATTTTAGCATCCATCGCCAGTTTAATAGCAGGAGAACTTGCTTGTACCTCACATGGATTCATAATAATGGCATCAACGCCTTGGGCAATAAAACTTTCCACTTGCTCGACCTGCTTCAATGCAGATCTCTCGGCATCAACCACGATCAGCTCCACACCAAGCTCCTTAGCTTTGGCCTCCATCTCATCAGTAACATTGACGATGAACTCATTCTGCATACTTAACATCGTCGCACCAATGGTAATTTTGGCCTCGCCGTCGTCGCTGGTCTGTTTTTTTCCTGAATCACCGCATGAAAACTGCATGACGGCAAAAAAAAGAACTAATACTATTTTACTAAAAAGCCTCATAATAAGTAGTTTTTGTGTACTTGTCCATTAAAGTAAGCCAGTCCGGGTTTCTATTGGCGGAGGCCGAGAATTCTTCGATGAGAGTAAAACAAAAATGACCTGCGAGCGCAAGTCATTTCGTTATTACTTATATAGTTGTGTGCTTAAATCCCCGACGTTTTGGCCAAATTCCAATATTCATCCATTTCCGGTAATGTCATATCATGCAAGGTTTTCCCATCAGCCTTGGAAGCTTCTTCCATAAACTGGAAGCGCTTGATAAACTTCTTATTCGTTCTTTCCAATGCTGTCTCCGGGTTGATATTCACGAATCGGGCGTAGTTTACCAAAGAAAAAATCAGATCGCCAAATTCGCCTTCTGCCTCCAGCGGATTAATCTCAGCACCTGTCTCTATATTAAAATGCTCCTTGAATTCATTCAATTCTTCTTCAACCTTTTCCCAAACCTGATGTTTTTCATCCCAGTCAAAACCTGCGCCGCGCGCCTTTTCCTGAATACGCATGGATTTCACCAACGCAGGCAGCGAACTTGGCACACCTGAAAGAACGGACTTGTTGCCTTCTTTAAGTTTCAGCTTTTCCCAATTTTGCTTTACTGCCTCTTCATCTTCCGCTACTGTATCACCATATATATGCGGATGTCGGGATATCAGCTTTTCACTGATCCCATGTAAAACATCAGCGATATCAAACCTTACCGAAGCATCAGTTTTATCTTCTGAACCTATTTTGGCATAAAAAACAATATGCAACAACAAATCTCCGAGTTCCTTTTTTACTTCGGGAAGGTCATTATTAAGAATCGCATCCGACAACTCATAGGTTTCCTCAATCGTTAAGTGCCTCAGCGTGTCTATCGTTTGCTTTCGATCCCAAGGGCATTTTTCCCGGAGATCGTCCATTATCGTCAGGAGGCGGTCGAACGCCATCAGCTGTCCTTGACGCGTTGGATCCAGTTCTTCAAATTTCTTTTCCATATTGCAAAGGTAAACAAAAGGCCGCGCGGAAAGTCAGTCGTTTATTTTGAAGCTTGTCTGAATCAAATTGCTGCTGCTTTTTGCGATGATCTTGCCCTCATCATCCAAAATTCTGGCTTCCACGTGCATTACATTCTTACCAGCCCTCATAATATTCGCCTCTGCATAAATAAGCTGATCAACTCTTGCGGCATGCAAGAAATCACAGCTTAGATTGATCGTAGTGAATGCGTAATCCCGCCCCTGAGTGTATACCAAAACGCCTATACAGTCGTCCAAAATAGTGGCAGCAATGCCTCCGTGGAGCACGCCCATAGGATTTGACATATCATGCCGAACCTGAAAACGGACCCGCATACTGGACGCATCTATCGATTCGAGTATCCCGTTTAGCCACCGACCCACAGGAGATATACTCCTGCTCATACTTTGACCAATAAGCGTTTGCATATATTCAAGGCGATTGTTGCGGCTTTCCTGACCAGGCTCTGAAAATGAATTCATTTTCTTTTGGATTGAGATAGTATATTTGTTACGGGCAATGAGCGAAAAATAGTAATTATCATAGATAAATACATGCAAAACTGGCAATTGCATGTATTTTATTGTCTCGTATTAAAGGTAATTGCTACCTTTGCCCGATATTAAAAGAGCTTTAATAGAATATCATAATATGAATTTTACGTTATCACAAGTTCCCGCGAGATCTTCAAAACCACGTGAAAAGGGTCTGACAATGGTGATGGACAAAGGACTTAGCGTCCGGGAAGCCGAGGATATGATTTCCACCGCGAGTCCATATATCGATATCGTAAAACTTGGCTGGGCAACTTCATTTGTAAGCCCGAATCTTGATGAAAAACTAGCTGTTTACAAAGCTGCTAATATTCCGGTTTATTTTGGAGGAACGCTGTTCGAGGCATTTGTGATCAGAAATCAGTTTGACGACTACCGCAGATTACTGGACAAATACGACCTTAAATACGCAGAAGTTTCAGATGGTTCAATTGAGATGTCGCAAGACATGAAATGTGAATTTATTCAGACTTTGGCTAAACAAGTAACTGTCCTTTCAGAGGTTGGATCCAAAGATGAAAATAAAATTATCCCGCCGTACAAATGGATTCAGCTAATAAAAGCTGAACTACAGGCAGGCGCATGGAAAGTAATTGGAGAAGCGAGAGAATCCGGAAATGTTGGTCTTTTCAGAGCGAGTGGAGAGGTTCGTCAGGGTCTTGTTGAAGAGATCCTTACTGAAATCCCTTTTGAAAGTATGCTGTGGGAAGCTCCTCAAAAATCCCAGCAGGTTTGGTTTGTCAAGCTTTTAGGAGCGAATGTAAATCTCGGAAATATCGCGCCAAGTGAACTAATACCACTGGAAACAATTCGTTTAGGGTTAAGAGGTGATACTTTCAACCACTTCCTGAATAATAAAACCAAACAAAAATGGAAGATTGACAAGTAATCTTCTTTTACCACACGATCAGATAATTGCCACATTATCTAACCTTATTATTAGCTATGGAATTCATTACGCAGTTTATTGACTTTTTCCTTCATCTGGATAAACACCTTTTTCAGATCGTTGAAGATTATGGTACCCTTACTTACGTCATCTTATTTCTAATCGTTTTTACAGAAACAGGACTGGTACTGATGCCGCTTTTACCAGGCGATTCCCTGTTATTTGCAACAGGTGCCATTGCTGCTTCAACCGGCGCGTTGAATGTTTGGCTGGTGATTATCATCCTGATCGTCGCGGCGTTACTAGGCGATAATGTCAACTATTATATGGGGAATAAGTTTGGAGGTGAAATCAAGAAACGCGAGAAAATACTATTTCTGAAACGTGAATACCTGGAACGCACCGAGGCTTTTTACGAAAAACACGGTGGAAGTACTGTAATTATGGCTCGTTTTATCCCGATTATCAGAACTGTTGCTCCTTTCGTGGCCGGCGCGGGAAGTATGAAATATTCAAAGTATATCGTTTTCTGTATAATCGGCGCCATTCTTTGGGTTCCATCTCTCACCCTGCTTGGGTACTTCTTCGGTAATTTAGAATTCGTGAAGAAGAACTTTGAATTGGTTATTTTCGGTATTATCGGATTCTCTGTTCTTCCAATGATATTCCAATTCCTGAAGAGCAAGTTCAGCAAGCCGGCAGTTAGTTAGCTGTTAGCTGTTAGCTGTTAGCTGTTAGAAAATTATATTTTAGCTTTTCAAGTTCCTACAAAATTAAAAGAACTTACACCTTGTTTTATATAAAACCAAAAAAGCCCCGAATTGGGGCTTTTTTGGTTTTATGTTGCTCGAATCTTATTTTGAGATTCTTATTTCGACGAATAATTGGGTGCTTCTTTTTGGATCATAACGTCGTGTGGGTGGCTTTCGCGAACACCGGCTGATGTAATTTTCACAAATTGTGCTTTTTGCAATGCCTCAATATTTCCCGCTCCGCAATATCCCATTCCGGCTTTTAAGCCGCCTACCATTTGATAAACGATTTCAGAAACCTTTCCTTTGAATGGAACACGACCAACGATACCTTCCGGAACCAGTTTCTTTACGTCATCCTCTGCGTCCTGGAAATACCTGTCTTTCGACCCGTCTTCCATTGCCTCCACAGACCCCATTCCGCGATATGCTTTGAACTTACGTCCTTCGTAAATAACGATCTCACCGGGGGCTTCGTCGCTACCTGCCAGCATCGAACCGATCATGATCGTACTCGCTCCGCCAGCTAAGGCTTTGGTCATATCGCCTGAGAAACGTATACCTCCGTCAGCAATGACTGGTACGCCTGTTCCGGCAAGTCCCTGTGCCGCTAACATAACCGCCGTCAACTGAGGGACGCCGATTCCGGCGATGATTCTGGTTGTACAAATACTTCCTGGTCCAACCCCAACTTTCACAGCATCTGCGCCGGCTTCTGCCAACGCGATCGCCGCTTCAGCAGTTGCAATATTACCAGCGATAACATCCAGTTTAGGAAACGCAGCCTTTACTGATTTCAAGGCGTCAATAACACCTTTTGAGTGGCCATGAGCCGTATCAAGACTAACTACATCAACACCAGCCTTAACAAGTGCCTCAACTCTTTTCAGCAAATCAGGAGTAACGCCAACAGCAGCACCAACACGAAGGCGGCCATACTCGTCTTTACAAGCGTTCGGGTGAGATTTACGTTTCAGGATATCCTTATACGTAATCAAACCTGTAAGTCTGTATTGTGAATCTACGATAGGTAATTTTTCGATTTTGTATTCCTGAAGAATGAATTCAGCATCGTCCAGGGAAAGACCGTCAGAAGCAGTAATCAGGTTTTCCTTCGTCATGATTTCCGTTACCGATTTTCCCATTTCCCTTTGGAAACGTAAGTCACGGTTAGTCAGAATACCGATTAGCTTATGATCAGAATCGATCACCGGAATACCTCCGATTTTAAACTCACGCATGATTTGGTGGGCATCACCAAGGGTAGCTTTGTCGGAGAGTGTAATCGGGTCAAGTATCATCCCGCTTTCCGATCTCTTCACTTTACGAACCTGCTCCGCTTGCGCTTCGAGGCTCATGTTTTTATGTATTATACCAATTCCACCTTCCTGAGCCATGGCGATCGCCAATTCATATTCCGTTACCGTATCCATAGCAGCGGATACAAGCGGAATATTCAACTCGATGTTTTTGGTTAGCTTGGTTTTGGTAGTAGTGTCGCGCGGAAGAACCTCAGAATAAGCGGGAATCAGAAGAACGTCGTCGTACGTTAATGCCTCAAAGAGGACTTTGGATGGTTCTGTGCTCATAGCAAATAATCTATTGTTATTTGCCGGGCAAAATTAGTAAGAAGTTCTCAGTAATTAAAACATTTTGGACTATTCCACTAAAATTTCTGTGGTATAAAATTGCTTTTTTCTGTGATCAGGACATCTCTGCTCAGAAGCATATTCTGATATTTCTCGAACGTGCTTCATATTATTTCAGGAAATGAGCACCCTGACTTTTTTAATTCGCCTCTTGTCTGCTGATTGAACTTTAAAAGAAATATTTTTATGGGAGGCAATTTCGCCGGTTCGTGGCAATCTTGAAAACAGTTCAAGCAACAGACCTGCCAGCGATTCATTATTTCCTTTTACCTGATCGAAATAATCGGAATCGAGATTGAGAATTCGGCACAAGTCGTTAATGAGCACCTTCCCTTCGAACACATAGGTAGTTTCGTCGACCTGCGTGTAATTAACCACATCGTCTTCATCATATTCATCGTTGATATCGCCAAAGATTTCTTCGATAATATCTTCCAACGTAATCAATCCACTAGTACCACCATATTCATCCACAACAATGGCCATATGCACGCGGCGATTCTGAAATTCTTTCATCAAGTCATCGAGCCGCTTGCTTTCAGGAATAAAATACACCGGTCTTAAAAGGCGCTGCCAGTTGAAATGCTCATCATTATTGATATGAGGAAGAAGGTCTTTTACATTCAATATCCCTTCTACATAATCCAGATCTTCACGGTAAACAGGAACACGCGAATAACCCGATTTATTGATTTTATCCATGAGTTCATGGAAATCAAGCTCTATATCAAAGGCTGTGATATTTACCCGAGCCTGCATCGCCCTTTTAGCATTGGTTTGACGAAAATGGGCCAACCCTTTCAACAATTCAGTCTCTTCTTCGCTATCAGATTTTGCTTCCAGTTGCTCCGGAGTCATTTGACTCATATCCACTTCAACAAGGCCCAGAAAGCGCCCGAATCTGATGAATGGAGAAATTAAAGGGTTTAGAATTACCAATAAAAGTTTTGAAAACCCGGATATCCTTGGCAATAAATCAATAGCTCCTTTTGCACAAAGAAATCTGATCACGGCGTCAAGCCATATCCATAACCCGAGTGCCGCAACTGAAATCCATAATACCAGATTATCGTCGTTTCCGGACAAAGAAAACCATATGACCCTGGAGGCAAGAATCAGTGCTAAGAGGGACGTGCTTCTCTGCAACATTGACAAAGCAAGCTGCTGTTGCCGGTTCGGGAGCGAAAATGCTTCGGTCTCACTCTTTTTTTCCCATGGATTTTCCATGGCAGTAGCTGCGGCATATGCTGCTCTGATTCCGGAAAGAAAAAGTGATATTGCAAAAAGGAAAACTACGAAAATGAGATCAGATAATGCGACCAGTGTAACAGGAGTTGCCACACCTGAAAGAAATATTAACGATTGGTTACCGGGATTTGTAATCCCGTTGGGCTTTCGGGCAAGGGGGTCGTCACATTCTGAGGTTTCTTCCACTAAATATTAATATTGGTGAATAAAAAAGCACGATTTTGATAGAATTAACTAATTGCAATCCACTTTCTTCTAATTAACTCTAATTTCAACAAAAACATCCAAAGTTACCAATACTACTTCAAAATTGAGAAATTACCTATTTGGCGCCCCCGTTAAATATTTTTGTATATAGTCATAAAAAACAAATCTCCCGAAGGAGATCTGCTGACAAAACTTTAAAACTTAGAACGGTAAATCGTCATCATCAGAAGATGCCAATGATGGTGGAACCGGATCTGATTGTCTTGGTGCTGAATTCTGAGGAGACTGATTATACCCTGAAGAGCCTTCTGTGTTCCCTGAGTTACCTGGCGCGCTTCCAAGCATCGTCAACGTATTAGCCCTGATTGTTACACCCGATTTCTGCTGCCCTTCCTTATCAGTCCAGGTGTCAGTTCTCAGTCGCCCTTCTATATAGACCTGATTCCCTTTTTTTAGATATTTCTCAGCAACTTTGGCAAGGCCTTCCCACAATTCGATACGATGCCATTCCGTATTTTCAACTCTTTCACCACTTTTGTTGGTATAAGAATCGGTTGTTGCGATACTAAATTTCGCCACGGCTCCCCCATTATCAAAGTATCTGACCTCCGGATCGCTGCCCAAATTCCCTATTAAAATCACTTTATTAACACTTCCTGCCATGATATTTTCCGATTAATAATTTACAAGTTCGACCAAATCGAAAGTTAAAAATAACGTCAAACAATTAATGTGCGTTTCACAATTAAAATTTCACCCCAACCACGTGCTCATTTCGACTTTGCCACTAAGTCACAAGGAAACTAGCTTAGAAAGTTGTTTGATAATGGTAATCACGCCTCCTCAGTGGCAATTGTCAGCTCACACACAGCGTAACAACTACCTTTATATATCCCGTTCGCTGATTTTACCCGTGGCTTTGTCTTTCAATATCAATTTATGACGGCCATCGTGCGTCATTTCCTGCTTGATGAGGTAGTAATTTTCATCATAATCCACATAATTAGAAGGTTTTTCAACGCCCTCTCTTCCTCGCCAAACCGGTAGCTCCACCTTTTCCCACTGTTTGGTTTTGGCTGACTTATATGCCGCATCAATTACCGCGTTAACAATATATCCATCATAAAATGTTTCAGACGGCTCAACACCCTTCTCTGCGGAATTGAACATATCGGTAAACATATGGTTGTACCCCAGATCATTCACCTCATCACCGACAGGGAATAACCAGCCTGTATTACTTTCAGCTTTCTCCGCTACATAATCTTCGCCTTCTCCATCCGGATTATTGCCGGTTGTGAACATTTCAAAGCCTGTTCTCAAGAAGTTATTTATCCATATTGTGCCCTCTGTTCCCATCACCTCGTCTCTCAAATCCATACCCCCACGGAAAGTCCAGCTTACCTCGAATTGGCCAATCGCTCCGTTTTCATATTTCACTAAAGCAATCGCGTGATCCTCTGCATCAATAGGTTTCACCTGAGTATCCGCCCAACACATTACCTCGACCGGCTTGATGTCCTTGCCAATAAAATTTCTGGAAATTTCGATACAGTGACAACCCAGATCAAGAATACAGCCACCCCCAGCCTGCTCTATATCCCAAAACCACTCGCTATGGGGCCCCGGATGCGCCTCTCTCGATTTCGCCCACAGAATTCTGCCAAGTGCTCCCCTCTTCACACTTTCCAGAGACTTCAAAAATTTAGGAGTGTAGCATAAATCTTCAAGGTATCCGGCAAAAATTCCGGCTTCCTCAACTGCTTTTAACATTCTTAAAGCCTCATCCGCATTTCTTCCCAAAGGCTTGGTCGACACAACGGCTTTCTTATGCTTGGCGCAAAGCATTACGGCCTCTTCATGCTTGTTATTAGGCAACGCGATACACACCATATTTACCGAAGGATGCGCGATCACCTCTTCCATATTATCAGAAAAGAAATCGCAACCGTAATCATTTGAGAATTTCTTCGCATTCTCAATCCGCCTGGCATATATTCCCACAACACGGTCACGACCCCGCTGACCATGAATGGATTCCGCATAAAAACGCCCTATAAAGCCAGAGCCAAGCATCGCAATGTTCTGCATAGAATATGTTTTAGTTTGTGTCTTTTAAAGTAAAATCCTGGTATTACATACTAATTTCCCAATTTCCAGACCTCGTGCGAAAAGTACCAATGACATAACATTTTACAGCAAATTGGGCATCAGGTAATGCAAACAAATAATGGCCCAAATCTTCCTTATGGATATCTGGGCCATCTCTTAATATTATTATGAAAGAACTCAATACCAGATAAGCCCGGATTTTTTCGTCCAACAATTACATGACCACTTCCTGGCAAAATCTAACAACAAGTTCCTTAATTCGTCTTCACCGTTGCCTCCCAACCTGTCGTCTTCAAGGCCGGATCATTTTCCTTTTTTAAAAAATCAGCATCTTCAAAAGATTTTCCGTCCCACTCCATCAACGCATGATCCGGCACTGTCGATATTGGTACTTTCCATGAAGTTGAGGTTTCGGCATAGGCGATATTAGATTGCGAATTATAACAAGAAATCAGCGACCAACGTGGTTTATCTGATAAGTTGGCTTCAGAGCGATGAAGGAGATTACTATGAAAAAACAAAGCGTCGCCTGGTTCCAATTCACAATAGATTAGATCCATGGTTTTTAATGAATGATTGACCATTTCCATATCCGCCCCTACCTGCTCGCCAGCAAAACCGTGATTGACGCGACCCATTTTATGTGAACCTTTGATCACCTGCAGGCAGCCATTGGCCTTGTTTGCCGGCGTCAACGCAATCATTACGCTGATCAGTTGATCAGGAAAAATAAACTGGTTTTTATACCAGTATCCATAGTCCTGATGCCATTCCCATGCTCCTCCAACCCTCGGCTCCTTTTGCATCAGTTTGGTATGAAAATGACAAACCGGACTTTCGCTGTCCAGCAGCTGGGCCGTTGCGCCCACAATCCGCTCACTTCTTATTAAATATCCAAACTTATCATCGCCCGGGGTAAACCAAAGAGATAGCTTCGTTTTCTTCCCCGACTGATCGTTCAAATCCATCGCATTTTTACTCATTGCCGCATTCTCGGTAGCAATTCCGTAAAGCAGATTAATCTCCTCCGCACTAAACAACCCTTTGACTAAGACATATCCGTCTCGGTTATAATCCTCTATTTGAGATTGATGTAGCATAGCTCCCCTTGATAGTATTTTAGTTTTGTGCAAATTAATGTTTGTAAAAACATATCACAATTTTTCACACCACAAATTACAAGGAGGAAACAATCTGAAGATACCCTTCATCCTTTAAAACATTATCAATCAGAATCGGTTTGGGCAAATCGTCGACCTCCGATGGGTTGTAGAACTTAAAATATTCCAAGGGGAAATTAACGGGCAAGGTGTTCAAAGTAACCCACCAAAATTTGACCGACAATCTCTGATGCGTCAGTATATGAAAGTAGCTCTTCTCCACCTCTCTAAGTATCCCGTGTTCTAAAAGCATTTTCAGTTCCGCCGTCAAATGATTCTCATCAGGGTATGTCCATGGCGACTCTGCTTCCACGTATGGAAAATCATAGAGGCCATGCCATATGTCCTTACCCTTTCTTTCCTTGAAGACTAAACTCCCTTTAAGTTCAATGATAAAGTAATTGAGGAATCGATTTTTGATTTTTAGTTTTTTAACCTTCACCGGCAGAGAAGATTGCAAGTTGTGTTGATTAGCGAAACAAATATCCTGAAAAACACAGGCGGGGCAATTGGGTGATACCGGAACACACTGCAACGCTCCAAACTCAATCATGGCCTGGTTGTATGTCGCGGGATCGTCATCAGAGATGATTAAGGAAGCTATTTTGGCAAACTCCTTTTTGCCTTTTCCACTCAGCATGTCAGAATCAATACCAAACAAACGGGCCATTACGCGATATACATTTCCATCAATTGCCGGGATTTTTTCGTCGTACGCAAAGGAGGCGATAGCGGCGGCCGTATATGCGCCCAGACCTTTGAGTCGCTCCAGTTCGGAAGCGTTCTTGGGGAAAACACCACCATATTCGGAAACAATCAGCCGTGCAGTGTGGTGCATGTTCCTCGCTCGGGAATAATAGCCCAAACCCTGCCACAGCCGAAGTACATCGCGCTCGTCTGCTGCTGCAAGGTCGCTGACATTGGGAAAGTTATCCACGAATTTCTCATAATATGGTGTTCCCTGAGCAACCCTGGTTTGTTGCAGAATGATCTCCGACAACCATATCCTGTACGGATCCTTTGTTTGTCGCCACAATAACTTTCTATGATTTTGTATGTACCATGCTTTAAGCTTTTTATTAAAGTCAAGCACGTCAAAAGCCCCCTCCCCGATGTCTTCCTGACTTATATACACTGTGATTTAACGAATTAGAAAAAAAATGAAAACCTCTGACTTTTAATTTTCGGTAAAATTACCGTACCTTTGTGTTCCCAAAATTTGGAGGAATAAGTAAATAAACGAAATAATATCCACTTAAAGTAAAGAATCAAAGTGACTAAGGCAGACGTAATCGCACAAATTTCTGAGAAAACAGGCGTAGACAAGGGCGATGTTCAACAAACGCTAGAATCGTTTTTCACCGTGGTTAAGGAATCACTATCTGAAGGCGAAAATCTTTATGTTAGAGGTTTCGGAAGCTTCATTAACAAGAAACGCGCTCGTAAAGTAGCTCGTAACATCTCAAAAGGAACTTCCATGATCATTGACGAGCACTTTGTTCCAAGCTTTAAGCCAGCAAAAGTTTTTGTTGAGCAGGTAAAGGAAAGTGACAAGTTGAAAGCAGTTGCTGAAAAATAATATACCTCGCGGAGGTCTGTTTTAAAATTATGAACAAATCCATCATTCTTACTTGTGTATTGGCAGTTGCTTTGGTTGGGACCTTATTTAGTCTTCCCAAGGTGGTGGTAAACAACAAGGCCAAAGAAATGGATTCACAGGAGAGCAAGGAAGCGGCGACTGCTGCTCCTTCTGAAAATTCTCCGGCCAAACACGACGGAGCTGTTTTGCCTCCTGATCAGCAAAAAATTGTTGATCAGTTGCGAAACAGCTTTCTCGTGTCCAACGATAAGGATAAAATTGGTGCAGGCATCAAGCTTTCCGAGAAGTTCCATGAACTTCAAAAATTTGACAGTGCTGCGTATTATGCAGAAAAAGTAAGTACTATTGCGCCGGCGCTTGAGAATATCGTGCGGACTGGCGACAGGTATTACGATGCATACAGCTTCGCTGTTGAAGATCAGAAAGCCAAAAATTTTGGTGCCAAAACCCGCGAATATTATCAGAAAGCAATTGATCAAAATCCTGCGCTTTTGAATGTAAAGGCCAACATGGCAATGACTTACGTAAATACAGAAAACCCGATGCAGGGAATTTTGATGTTGCGTGAGATATTGGATACCGACCCAACAAACGAAATGGCTTTGTTTAATTTGGGAGTTCTTTCCATGCGCTCAAACCAATACTCAAAAGCAGCTGACAGGTTCAGACAGATATTGACAAATAACCCTGCTAATACCAAAGCCAAGTTTTACTTGGGACTTTCTTTGGTTGAACTAGGGAAAAATGACGATGCTAAGAAGATACTGTCAGAAGTTAAAAAGGAGGAGAAAGATCCTGTGATTCAACAAGCGATCGCTGAATTGGAAGCCAGGATGAACAATTGATGAAAATAAAACAATTTTTAATTTTATAAACGACATAACTTTATGCCTTGCGGAAAGAAAAGAAAGAGACATAAGATCTCAACTCATAAAAGAAAGAAGCGTCTTAGAAAAAACAGACATAAGAAGAAATAATATACTTTGGCCGGATTGTTTGTATGATCCGGCCTTAAGTGTGCTCTTCCCCCAGATGTATAGTCCCGTGTCAAATCATTTACGGGAGCTAAGTATTAACTTTTTATAGCCATTAAGTTGGTTGAACATTGAGTAACGAATTACTTATCAATTCTACTCAAAAGGGAGAACGTATTGCCCTTTTGCAGGATAAACGACTTTTAGAATATCACGTTGAAGTACCAGATCAAAGCTTTACTGTTGGTGATATATACCTCGGTACAGTTAGAAAACTGGTAGCAGGGCTCAATGCGGCCTTTGTAGACGTAGGTTTTGAGAAGGACGCTTTTCTGCATTACCTCGATTTGGGACCTAACATTAATTCCCTCAACAAACTCACCAAGGATGTAATCGCCAAGCGTGTCAATTCAGGCAAGTTGAATAGCTTCAAAATGGAGCCTGAAATCGAGAAACTTGGTAAAATTGACAAAGTTCTTTCCAAAAACCAGCCCATACTGGTTCAGATTGTAAAAGAACCTATTTCTACAAAAGGCCCTCGCCTTTCTTGTGATATCTCGATTGCCGGTCGCTACATCGTTCTCGTTCCTTTCTCGAATTCTGTTAACCTTTCCAAAAAGATTACGGACAAGCAGGAAAGAAACCGTTTGCAAAAACTAATGTCGTCGATCAAACCGGCCAATTTTGGGGTGATTATTCGTACTGTTGCGCAAGGAACTGATGTCGATGATCTTAATAAAGATCTCCAGGATTGCCTTGATAAGTGGGAAAAGGGTATCAAAACCCTGCGCGACGCAAAGCCGCGCGATCGTGTTATAGGGGAGATGAACCGTGCTTCATCAATCATTCGTGATATGTTGAACGAATCGTTCGACAGCATTACCGTTGACTCTAAGGAGGTATATGACGATATCAAAGCATATATCCACAATATTGCTCCGGACAAAGAGAATATCCTGAAACTTCATAACGGCAAGAACAAGATGTTCGAGCAGTTTGGTGTAGAAAAGCAGATCAAATCGTTGTTTGGCAGATCAGTAAGCTTGCCTAACGGTGGGTACCTCATTATTGAACATACCGAAGCGCTGCACGTTATCGATGTAAACAGCGGCAACAAGTCAAATTCGGAAGAAGACCAGGAAGCGACAGCACTTAGCGTGAATATGGAAGCAGCGAAGGAGCTTGCTCGTCAGCTGCGTCTTCGGGATATGGGCGGGATTATCGTGATCGACTTCATCGATATGAAGAAGGCCGAAAACAAGCGTGTTCTGTTCGATACCATGCGTGACGAGATGAAAGGTGACCGTTCAAAATATACGGTTTTACCTCTGTCTAAATTCGGCCTGATGCAAATTACCCGTCAGCGTGTGAGGCCGGAAATGAATATTGTAACCCGCGAAGTTTGCCCGACTTGTAATGGCAGCGGCAGCATTCAGGCAAGTATTCTGGTTTCGGATGTAATTGCCAACAACGTCGACTACATGCTTACGAAACAAAACGAAAAAGGAATTACAATACTGTTGCACCCATTCCTTTACGCCTATTTTACCAAAGGATTTATTTCCGAGCAAATGAAATGGCTCTTCAAATACAAAACCTGGGTAAAGTTGATCAAGGACTCATCACTAGGAGTAGTCGATTTTAAATTCCACAATAAGTACGGGGAAGAAATTGAAATTGTTCCGGGGAGTTAGGTCTCTGTTGACTACAATCATTTTTTTTGGGAGAAGCCTAGTCGGGGATGTCGAGTCATATAGTTATGACGATTGCTCAGTTGATTGCGGTGATACTAAGGTCTCGTTGCTTTGGAAGTTCTTCGTTTTTTTGCAACAAACCATACAAACTTACTTCCCCTTCCAATCCGGAATCCGCTTCTCTGAAAAAGCAGCAGTTCCCTCTTTTGCATCCTCTGTCTGCAATAAAATATCCAATTGCTGTTTCAGGTATGTGTGTTGTTCCGCCATCGGAATACCACTCAGTGCATCCAATGCTTCCATTCCTTTTTGAATAGCCAGCGGAGCATTTTGGCAAATGAGTTCGGCAAGCCCATCGACTTTTTCGGAAATGATATCCTTAAACACTATCTCACTTACCAGCCCTATTTCCCTGGCCATCTGAGCGGAATAAAGATCTCCCGTCACCGCCATCTCGAGAATTTTTCGCGGGGTTGTTATTCTTAACAGGGATGCCATGACCTGCATTGGCCAAAGCCCTCTTTTTACTTCCGGCAAGCCGAAGGTTGCTTCCTCAGTACTTACCACAAATGTGCAACCGCATATAATCAGAAAACCGCCTGCCAGAACCGGGCCTTCTACTTTGGCAATACAGGGTTTGTAAAGCTGTTGAAAAGCTTCGCCCAATTTCGCGTCTTCACGAATTGTTGGTAATGTAATATTGGGCGGGGTATTCTCGGGATGATGAAAAGAAGTAAGATCAGCTCCGGCACAAAAAACGGGTCCCTCTGCTTCAATAATTAAACATCTGACTTCCGGACTATAATGTGCATATGCGAGCGCATATATTATTTCCTCTGCCATGACAGGCGTAAATGCATTCCTTTTCTCTGGTCGGCTGAGACGAATACGAAAAACATGACCTTCTGAAAAGGTTTTGATATATAAAAAGTCGACCTCATTGAATCGGACAATATCTTCTTTTGTATAAAATCGCATATCCTTGCTTCATTATGACTGCCCCAAAAAAACAGGGTAATTACTTAGTCTCGCCTAATTTCAATCTTTATTCTGGGGAGGTCACAGCTCATTTATATATCACCCCACTACCTTTTCCAGCATTGCGATATACTGACCTATACCATGTTCAATCTCATGCAAGTAAATGAATTCGTCAGCACTGTGCGAACGGCCTGAATGCCCTGGTCCCATTTTGAGAGAAGGACAATCGAGAAGTGCCTGGTCGGAAGTTGTAGGGGAACCGTAGGCAGTTCTGTCTAAAGCAAGTCCAGCTAAAACAATCGGATGGTCCATCGGTATACTCGACGGCCGCAGGCGTATGGATCTTGCGGAAACCTCGGATTTAATATTCTTCTGAATCTCCTCTATAATCTCTTCCAGACTGTATTGATCTGTAACGCGAACGTCGATCGTAAAGGTACAGATATCAGGAACCACGTTATGTTGGGTTCCCGCATTCATAATCGTCACAGACATTTTAACAGGGCCCAAAGTCGGCGACACTTTTGGAAAGCGATAATCTTTAATCCACCGAATGTCTTCTATAGCTTTGTAAATCGCATTGTCTCCTTCCTCTCTTGCTGCATGCCCCGAAACTCCTTTTGCAGTACAGTCCAAAACGAGAAGTCCCTTTTCCGCTACTGCAAGGTGCATTTCAGTTGGTTCGCCCACAATCGCGAATGATATGGGTGGCAACTCCGGGACAACAATTTCAAGCCCTTCTTTTCCGGAGATCTCTTCCTCGGCAGTGGTCGCAATTATGACGTTATAAGCCAGATCAGTTCTTCCATAAAAATGTACGAACGTAACGATCAAAGAAACCAGGCACCCTCCTGCGTCATTACTTCCTAGGCCATACAGTTTACCATCTTCTATATCGGCAGCAAGTGGGTTCCGTGTCCACGATTTATTGGGCTTAACGGTATCGTGGTGAGAATTTAGCAAAACAGTTGGCTTTGCTGGATCAAAATGCTCGTTATATGCCCAGATATTATTGCCTTTCCGTTTAAAAGGGATATTCTTTTCTTCAAAAAAAGCTTCAATTAATAATGCAGTTTTATCTTCCTCTTTACTGAATGACTGAGTCTCAATCAGTTTTCTTAGAAGCGCGACGGCCTCTTCATATAGCACTTTAACACTTTCAACTGCGACGGATGCACTCATATTAAATCGGATTGTTCCAAAAAACTTTGCACAAAGGTATAAAAAAAGGGAGTGGAACCACCTGTTCCCACTCCCTTAGAATATTGTTAGAACGACTATATCTGTTCAATAATTACGGAAATCCCACGAATATGCGCTACCACCTCACTTGTCCGTCACCCCGGACAACCCACTTTTCGGTGACTAATTTTTCAAGAGCAAAAGGACCTCTGGCGTGCAGTTTTTGAGTTGATATTCCAATTTCTGCTCCCAAAGCAAAAACGCTACCGTCTGTAAACCGGGTAGATGCATTTGAATATACAGCAGCTGCATCCACTTCGTTTAGAAACGTCTCGATTGCATTGGCATCTTTCGATATGATAGCCTCTGAATGTCTGGAAGAAAAAGTTCTGATATGGTTCAGCGCATCCTCAATCCCTTCCACCACCTTGACAGAACATTTATAATCTAAAAACTCTCTTCCAAAATCTTCAGGAGTTGCCTTGGCTAAATTTGGATATCCGGCAGCTTCCAAAATGTCATACGATAAATCATCCGCAAAAACCTCCACATTCCACTTGATGAAGTCTTCTTTCAGTTTAGGTAAAAACTCGGCCGCGACTTCTTTATCTACCAATATTGTATCCAATGAATTACACACAGATGGCCGTGACACCTTCGCATTGACCACTATATCGGCGGCTTTATCCAGGTCTCCGGTTTTCTCAACATAAGTGTGACACACGCCGGCGCCTGTTTCAATAGTTGGTACCAGCGAGTTTTGACGCACATATTTTATCAGACTTTCAGATCCTCTCGGTATAATGATGTCCACATATTGAGCCGCATGAAGGAACTCCGCAACAAATTCCCGCCCGGTTGGTAAAAGGGCAACAACCTCGGCCGGAACTCCAAATTTCACCAGACTTTCATGAATAATACTAACGAGAATCTGATTCGAGAAATGCGCTTCCTTTCCGCCTTTTAATACACAGGCATTTGCAGAACGTAAACATAAAGCCGCAACGTCGACCGTTACATTGGGTCTCGATTCATAAATTACGCCCACCACGCCCAGAGGAACTGTAATCTTTTTCAGTGAAAGATTTTGTTCGATGGTACGTTCCAGCAACAGCTTTCCTGAGGGATCGGGCAATGCGGCTATATCTACCAAACTTTGCGCCAGGTCTTTTATCCTCTTCTCATCCAGCAGCAACCGGTCCTTTTTGGGATCGCCGTCTTCCATTTGATCCATATCCTTTTTATTCTCAGAAATAATTGCCGGCAAACTGGCAAGAATTCTTTGGGATATATCAATCAACAAATCAGCTCTCTGCTGGTCAGAAAGTCTGCGAACGGCAACGGCTGCGTCCTGTGTGCTTTTCAAAAGAGGTAAAATCGATTCCATTATAATAATACTATATCGTTGGCATGTGCCACTTCAAAATTTACTGTTTTCAAATTTGCCCTGATGGACGAGGAATCCTCTCGTGCTCTTGCAACTGCAACCATTTCATCATCAGCTGCATATATTTCAATAATTTCGCCCGCTTCAAAATCTCCATTCACCTCCACAACGCCAACAGCAAGCAAACTTTTGCGACGGGCCAATGCTTTCGCTGCTCCTTCATCTACTTGCAGTCTGCCGGAAACCAATCCTCCACTGCCCAGCCATCTGTTTCGAGCTGAAAGCGTACTCTTCCCCGGAGTAATCTGCGTTCCGGCGTTTCCTTCCAAGGCACTTAGCAACTCATTCTTTTGGTTCATTCCAAAAATTACGACCTTAATTGCCATGCGGGAAGCCAGTTTGGCGAATGTCAATTTAGACGCCATACCTCCCAAACCCAGAAAGGATTTGTCTGTGCGTACAAACTTGAAAACTTCATTTACATCGGATACGTTCCGAAGAATATTGCCATTTTCGTCCATCAACCCGCCCACAGACGTGCAGAACATCAAGGTCTCTGCACCAAAGCCCACAGCAAGCAAGGTGGCCAACTCGTCGTTGTCCGAAAATTTCAGCTCTCTGTCACTCACAACGTCATTTTCATTAACGATCGGAATGATCCCATTTCCCCACAACTCCTCGAAAGTTTCCTTTAACTGGAGAAATTTGTTGCGATTGGCAAAATGTTGTCTTTCGCACAAACTTTGAGCGATGTAGATCTTATTGGGCAAAAAAGATTGAGCATATAGTCCTACAAGCAACGGATTCCCAACTGATGCGGCCGCTTTTCGCTGCGTCATTGTCCCTTTGTAGTCTTGTATATAAGCTTTTCCGGCTCCCACAGCCCCTGACGAAACAATGATAATCCGGTATTGATCGTGGATCTCAGAAACCTGACGGGCGATCCCTTCAATAATTAACGTATCCGGTTCCCCTGTGCTCCTGGTAATCGAAGCCGTACCGAATTTGATAACAAGTATTGGTTTTGACACTTTGATATGCTGGTAATATTTGCAAAACTGGTTTTCAAATAGTGTTAAGTCTGTTTAAGACAGGAAGGTGGAAAGCTCAAATATTAAACAGCTATTTTCTTCGTGACTGAGGGTTTTCGGGGCAATCGTCCTGCTACAATATACCTGCCACCAGATTTACACACTCTGAAACCGTTTGCGAAATTAACCTAATTATGCCGAAATGAACAGTCTGGGAAAGGAATTGATAGTCGAATAGCTACGAAATCGGCTCAAACAGAAATTTGGCATCGAATTTCCGGTCAGCCTGGATCGCTTTACCCAACCGATTCATGTATTCGTCTTTGGCAATTTCGATGGCTCCGTAGCGAAGGACATTGTTATTGATGAACTGAGTATCAAGCAGTAAAAAATTGTTTCTCCGAAGTATCTCTATCAGGTAATGAAATGCCACTTTGGAGGAATTGCTTTCAATTGAAAACATTGATTCCCCGAAAAAGGCCCCATTTATACAAACGCCGTACAGACCGCCAACAAGCTTTCCGTCGCGCCAGGCCTCGACACAATGAGCATAGCCCATCCGGTGCAAAGCGGAATATGCAGCAATTATATCTTCCGATATCCACGTACCTTCTTCTTCCGCCCGAGGCTTAGCACAACCTCGCATAACGCCCTCAAAATCAGAGTCAACTCCTATATCAAATAGCCGCTTATTTAATACTGGACGCAATGATTTGGATGGTTTATAACTTTCTATGGGAATAATAGCGCGGGGATCGGGCGAATACCAATAGATGGTGCCATCCTCTTCCGCCATCGGGAATATTCCGTTTAAATAACCGTAAATAAGATCATCGGTACTGATAGCACTCATATGTAATGAAAAAGAAATCCAATCAAAGCACCAAACAAAACCTGTGGAGCAACGAGAGCACAATTTTCTTTAAAAATTCGAACTATAAAAATATCTCTTACGTTTCTTTGAGGTACGCATTTTTTTATCGAAATTTGCATCCTCTTAGACAAGACAAAGTCAATGAATAGCAACGGCATACATACTGTTCTTCATACTACACCTTTCCGATTTAGGTCCAACCGGACCGCATGATCTTATTTTACCTACGTGGTAAAAGTTTTATACCCCCCCATTATTGTTAGAGTTTTAATTTAAACGTCCCATCGTTTTTTAATTCTGGGTATAGTCAATTATTATGTTTCGGTTTTTGTAGTCTAGCCATCAATGAAAAATAACGAAATAACAGGCAGTAAATTCATAGTTCAAACCGCCAACGAAGATCACCTCCATTTCGCAGAAACTATTTGTGCGGAAATGGAAGAAAGTGCCAAAAAACGCGGAACCGGTATCGCCAAGCGGTCTCCTGTATATATCATGGAGAAAATGGTGGAGGGAAAAGCAATTATTGCCACCACAACTTCGAATGAATGGGTTGGATTTTGCTATATCGAAACCTGGGAGCACGGAAAATTCGTTGCTAACTCCGGCCTGATCGTTCATCCTGACTTCAGAAATAGCGGCATGGCCAAAGCAATCAAGCAGAAAGCTTTCGAATTATCCCGCACCAAATATCCCGAAGCCAAAATCATTGGTATTACAACCAGTCTTCCGGTAATGAAGATCAATTCGGATTTGGGTTATGAGCCTGTAACTTTCAGTGAACTTCCTGCAGATGATTCGTTCTGGAAAGGCTGTGCAAGCTGTGTGAACTATGATGTACTAACCCGGACCGGCAGAAAGCACTGTTTATGCACTGGCATGATGTACAATCCCGACGATCACAAAAAATCCATGGCTGAGCCTGAAAGTGAGAAAAGCTCATGGGACTTTTTGAAAGAGTCAAGCCTTTACGAACGCTGGATGAATATTAAGCAACGCATTTTGTTGCGAAGGGATGAGCGTGCCAAGAAAAAAAATGCCGGGGCCATACTTGTACACTAAGTACAAGCCATATTGATACCATATTATCATTGAATACCTCGCCCGGCATCTGTAAAAGGTCCGTTGCGAGGTATTTTTCGTTTTAAACGACATTAAAGGATGTACATTTTCCCATTTAAGGAAGGGTTGTGTACTTTTACAGAAGTATTTCACAATCATCTTCATACTAAAAAATAACAAATGGAAGCCATTAGCGAAGCTCGTCGATATCTTTCCAACGCCAAACAAATATTGAGTGAAAAGGCTAGGAAAGAAGATGGCTATTACCAAGACTCGAAATATGTTAAAATGGCTGGAAACACGGCATATGCTGGTGTTTTGGTAGCATTGGATGAGTTAGTTGGTAAAAAAGCAAAAGGAAGAAAGGGTGTTGATTGGTATAAAAACCACTTGGCAAAATCGGATAAAAAAATATTGAATGCGTTTTTGTCTGCCTATGAATTGTTACACCTTTCGATGGCCTATGACGGAATTCAGGATGCGAAAGTGGCGCAGACGGCATTTAATAGAGCCGAAAGTATCATCAACTGGGTTGAAACGAAAACAGCCGCCTAGTAAATAAGAAGTTAAGATTTATAAATCAGTTAATCAGAATAAGAATTATTTTTCAAATATAATGTCACAACCCAAAGTAGTATTAGCGTTTAGCGGAGGACTGGATACCTCTTTCTGTGTAAAATATTTGGCCGAAGATAAAGGCTATGAAGTTCACTCAGTTTTGGTTGACACGGGTGGTTTTTCAGACGAGGATCTGAAAACAATTGAGGCCAACGCCTATTCACTGGGTGTTAAGCATCATGCTACTATTTCCAAAACGGCGGATTACTATAACGACTGTATTAAGTATCTGATTTTTGGTAACGTTCTGAAAAACAATACTTACCCACTTTCAGTAAGCGCCGAGAGGGTATTCCAGGCAGTTGCTGTGGCGGAATATGCGAAGGAAATCGGAGCAAGCGCAATCGCTCACGGGAGTACTGGTGCTGGAAATGATCAGGTAAGATTTGATATGGCGTTTCGGATCATTATTCCGGATGCTGAAATCATAACTCCCATTCGCGATCTCAAACTTTCAAGAGAAGCTGAGATCGAATACCTTACTAAAAAAGGTGTTGGACGTGAATGGGCGAAAGCTGCTTATAGTATTAATAAGGGACTCTGGGGAACTTCTGTTGGCGGTAAAGAAACACTTACATCAGAAAAATACCTTCCGGAAGAAGCTTGGCCGACACAAGTAACCAAGTCTGCTCCTGAAACTGTGACTCTTGAATTTGTTCAGGGTGAATTGAAAGGCTTGAATGGTGAGACTTTTGCAAGTTCAGTCGAAGCAATTCAAAAACTGGCGGCGATTGCCCAACCATTTGGTATTGGCCGCGATATTCATGTCGGCGATACGATTATTGGTATCAAGGGGCGAGTAGGTTTCGAAGCTGCCGCTCCGCTGATCATCATTAAGGCCCACCATACGCTTGAAAAACACGTACTGACTGAACAACAACTATATTGGAAAGAGCAATTGGCCAACTGGTACGGAAGCTTGCTCCACAAGGGTCAGTTCGTTGAACCGGTGATGCGGAACATTGAAACTTTCCTTGGAGATACACAGTCGCATGTTACTGGTAAAGTTCAAGTTTACCTGGCACCATATCGTTTCCATGTCGAAGGTATTGAGTCAGAACACGATCTGATGTCATCAAAATTTGGTAGCTATGGAGAGATGAACAACGCCTGGACCGGTGACGACGTGAGAGGTTTCTCAAAAGTGGCATCCAATCAGGTGATGATATATCAGAAAGTGAGCGAGTCGAATCAGTAGGAACGACCTGGAACAAAGGAGTGTACATATTAGATACCAATATTGTAGCTTACTGTATCAACAAAAAACCTGTTGAAGTTCTCACAAACTTCAACAGGTTTCATGGAGTGAGATATGCCTTTCGTCGATTGTAATGGCCGAACTTTGGCATGGAGTTGCAAAAAATCAGCATATCGAAAAAAACGGAACTGCTCTAAGAAACTTCATAGAACCTTTTCAGATCGTAAATTTTGATACTCGGGCTGCCGAATTCTACGGACTCGTCCGTGCTGATCTGGAAAGGCAGGGATCAATCTAGGCTCTAATGACTTGTTAATATCTGCCCACGCTCTCAGTTTGGACTTAACTTTAGTGACTAACAATGTCCGCGAGTTTGAGCGGGTAAGAGGTTTAAAAATTGAAAATTGGATTGTAAATGAATAAAATTAATATAGGAATAATAGGAGCTGCAGGCTACACCGGGGGCGAATTGATCAGAATTCTGATCAACCATCCTGATGTAGCAATCAGTTTTGCGCATAGCAAAAGTCAGGCTGGAAAACCAGTATATGCAACTCACACCGACTTACTCGGGGATACTGAGTTGACTTTCTCAGGTGAGAACATTGCCGACTTACTGATCGACAGTAATCTAAATGCAATCTTCCTTTGCTCAGGACACGGTGAATCGAAAAAGTTTCTGGAGGAATTCAACGTTCCGGCAACGGTCAGAATAATTGACTTAAGTACCGATTTCAGAGATGAATCAAATGGGTTTGTATATGGTTCACCGGAACTTCAACGCGATAAAATAAAGACTGCGAATAAAATTGCAAACCCCGGCTGCTTTGCCACGAGTATCGAATTGGCGGTATTGCCGTTAGCTAGCCAGCAGCTGTTAAAAGACGACGTGCATGTAAGTGCAATTACCGGCAGCACGGGCGCAGGCCAGGCGTTGAGTGCAACCACCCATTTCACATGGCGTAATAACAACATGTCGATATATAAGGCCTTTACGCACCAGCACTTGACAGAAATCAAGATGTCATGGAGCATATTGCAGCCGGGTTTTAATTATGCCGTTAATTTCATCCCATATCGGGGCGATTTTACGAGGGGTATTATGGCCAATGTTTATACAAAATTCGAGGGCTCGCTGGAGGACGCAAAAGCACTTTATAAAAGCTATTATGCTTCCCATCCTTTTACCCATATCAGCGATACGCCAATAGACCTGAAACAAGTGGTTAATACTAACAAGTGTCTGATCCATCTGGAGAAACATGAAGATCAGCTACTAATCACCAGTGCGATTGATAACCTCACCAAAGGTGCGTCGGGTCAGGCAGTTCAAAATTTGAACTTACTATTCGGGCTAGCGGAAGATGCTGGTCTTCGATTGAAGGCTCCATCGTTTTAATTTTATTGAACGCTGAGTTATGGGAGTTAAGCGCAGAGGGCGCTGAAACTTTTACTCCGAAAAACTCTGCGCTATAACTCATTTTCCTCTGCGTTTAAAACAAAAGAACTTATGTCACATTTATTTGATGTTTACCCCTTGTACGATATCGAACCTGTAAAAGCTCGTGGTAGCTATCTATGGGATAAGTCGGGGACTCAATATCTGGATTTATATGGTGGTCACGCCGTTATTTCGGTGGGCCATTGTCACCCATATTATGTGAATATGCTCGAAAAGCAGCTTCACGCCATTAATTTTTACTCCAATTCCGTTCAAATTCCTTTACAGGAGGAGCTGGCTGAAAAGCTGGGAAACTTGTCGGGATATCCTGACTACAAATTGTTCCTTGTCAACTCGGGTGCCGAAGCAAACGAGAATGCACTCAAACTGGCCTCATTCCACAACGGAAGAAAAAAGGTAGTAGCATTCACTAAAGCATTTCACGGTAGAACGGCAGGCGCGGTTGCAGCAACAGACAATCCGTCCATTGTTGCTCCTGTTAATTATCATGAACATGTTTCTTTTCTTCCTTTCAATAATGTGGAAGCACTGGAGGCAGGAATTACGGACGAAGTATGCGCGGTTATTGTTGAAGGAATCCAGGGTGTTGGCGGAATTCAGGTGTGTACGGACGAATTTCTACAGGCGTTGCGAAAAAAATGCGATCAGACCGGCGCAGTCTTAATTCTGGACAGCGTTCAATGTGGGTATGGTCGTTCAGGTAAATTTTTCTCGCATCAACATAGCGGTATTGAACCGGATTTGATGACTATGGCTAAAGGTATGGGTAATGGCTTCCCTATCGGTGGCGTCTTGATTTCACCTAAATTCAAAGCGAGCTATGGCTTATTAGGTACCACTTTTGGAGGTAACCATATGGCCTGTGCAGCCGGGATCGCTGTGCTGGACATCATGAAGGATGAAAACCTGATGGAGAATGCCGCCAAGATCGGGGAATATTTGATGAAAGGTATTCAGGAAATCGGTGGATATAAAGAACTTCGTGGCCGCGGATTGATGATCGGTATTGAGTACGATTTCCCGGTGAAAGATCTTCGGAATAAGCTTTTATACGGACATAAAATATTCACTGGCGTTGCAGGAGCAAATACCATTCGCCTATTGCCCTCATTGGCTTTAGGAAAAGAAGAGGCGGAGGCATTCCTGGAGGCATTGCAGGTTTGTTTAAACGCAGAGTTAAAAAGAGTTTAACGCCGAGTTACACGGAGTCTCTCCCTATTCAAACTTTACTCAAACAACGAGCAACTTCGCTAAACTTTTAATTTTGGCGAGTAATGAATTCAGGCAAAGAATACGAATTGACAGAAAATAATATCACTGAGCCTATCTTAAAGTGCTCTTTTAAAATTCATTCTGCTCTTGGACCGGGTCTTTTAGAATCTGTTTACACTGAGTGTTTGTTTTATGAACTACAGGAGGAAGGATTATTGGTAGAGAAACAGAAGGGGCTACCTGTGGTTTATAAAGCTATAACTTTGGAGTCAGGATACCGAATTGATTTAATGGTTGAGAATAGGGTAATAATAGAATTAAAATCTGTCGAAGCCTTAAATGACGTATATTTTGCACAAACTCTCACGTATCTTCGTCTTTCAAAATGTAAAGTGGGATTACTAATCAATTTCAATGTGATTTCGTTGAAAGACGGGATCAGAAGAATTGTAAACAAATTTTGAACCAAGGAAGGATCTTATTAAAATTTTAACTCTTCGAACACAGCGTAACCTCTCTAAACTCTGCGTTTAAACATTACACAAGAATGAAACATTTTCTATCCATACACGACGTAACAGATATTAACCAACTAGTTACAAGTGGTATAGTTTCCAAAAGAAATCCCTTCGGCGATCAGGAGCTTGGCAAGAACAAAACAATCGGTCTTTTGTTCTTCAATTCAAGTTTGAGGACACGTCTTAGCACGCAAAAAGCGGCTCAGAATCTTGGATTAAACGTTATCATGATGAACGTTGGGCAAGATGGTTGGGGACTGGAAATGGAGGAAGGTGTGGTCATGAATGGAGATAAGGCGGAACATGTAAAAGAAGCTGCCGCGGTAATCGGCAGATATTGCGATATTATCGGAATCCGGTCTTTTGCCGGGCTTCAGGATCGTGAAAAAGACTACAAAGAGATTGTTTTCGAGCAATTTAAGAAATATGCCAATGTTCCGATCGTAAATCTGGAATCGGCGACACGCCACCCGTTGCAATCGCTGGCTGATTGTATTACGATTGAAGAATTTAAAACAAAGGAACGTCCGAAAGTCGTACTTACCTGGTTGCCACATTTCAAACCACTTCCTCAAGCTGTTGCTAACAGTTTTGCAGAGTGGATGAATAAGTCGGACGTGGAGTTTGTAATTACACATCCTGAAGGATATGACCTAGCTCCCCAGTTCAGAGGAAATGCACAGGTGATATATGATCAGGACAAAGCTTTTGAAGGCGCGGATTTCGTATATGGCAAAAATTGGTCGTCATACGAGTCCTATGGCCAGGTTTTGACAAGTAATCCTTCATGGATGGTGACAGAGCAAAAAATGTCATTGACTGATAATGGAAAGTTCATGCACTGCCTGCCCCTTCGTAGAAACATGAAGGTGGCTGACGAAGTTTTGGACGGGCCACGCTCCTTAGTGATCGACCAGGCTGCTAACAGAGAATGGTCGGCTCAGGCTGTGTTGCGAGAAATAATCGTTGGATTGTAATTGCCTCAAAATATTACCAAGCTAATTGAAGTCGGCAGAACGAAAGCCATATCGACTCAGAAATATTAAATCATGAATTACGAAACGTTGAGAAAAAGCAGTATTTCCGAAGATCCTTCTATTCAAAAAACAGGTGTACTTATTGTAAACCTCGGTACACCGGATAGTCCGTCCGTTCCCGATGTACGTAAATATTTACGTGAATTTTTGATGGATGAGCGTGTAATTGATATACCATTTATCAATCGCTGGTTGCTTATTAACCTGATTATCGCACCTTTTCGTGCGCCAAAATCCGCTAAAATTTACAAAGAGCTCTGGTTGGAAGAAGGGTCTCCTCTTAAAATATATGGATATTCGGTTGAGGAGAAGCTCCAGAAAGTACTTGGAGAGAAGTTCATTGTCAAACTGGCAATGAGATATCAAAGTCCCTCGATAGAAGGTGCCCTGAAAGAGTTGAGAAAAGAGTGCCTGACCGAGATTATAGTCGTGCCGTTTTTCCCTCAATATGCCTCCGCCTCAACAGGTTCTGTATATAAGGAAGTAATGCGTGTGGTTCAGGATTGGGAAGTTTTACCGGAAATCAAGTTTACTAACAGATTTTTGGATCATCCAAAATTCATTGAAGGATTTGCTCAATTGGCCAGAAACTATATGGCCAAAATGGACTACGATCATTTCGTATTCAGCTACCACGGGCTTCCTGAGCGTCAAATTACCAAAGGTGATGTTGCGCAGATTTGTCAATTCGGAAGCTGCTGCGACAAACTGGATCATAAAAATCAGCATTGTTATCGCGCTCAATGTTTCGAAACTACGCGCCTGCTTGTAAAAGCACTTGAAATACCTGAAGGAAAGTATACCACTTGCTTTCAGTCCAGGCTGGGTAAAACTCCCTGGATCAAGCCGTATACCGATGAAGTAATTCCTGAATTAACTAAAAAAGGTGTTAAAAAAGCGTTGGCATTTTCTCCATCTTTTGTGGCAGATTGTCTTGAAACCACAATCGAGGTGGGTGAGGAATACAAAGAGCTTTTCCAGAAAGAAGGAGGGGAACACTGGCAGCTGGTGGAAAGCCTGAACGACAGCCCAATTTGGATTGAAACGCTGGAAGATATCATCAAAACTGCTTGATTTAAGCCCTATTACCCACTCCAATACTTTAGAAGGAAAACCACAAATATGAAAATTTCCATATTATCCACTTCACCGCGTCCTGATAGTAATTCAATTAAAGTTGCTCAATATATCAAAGCACAGCTAAATGGAACTGCCCACGAAACATCGATATTCAGCTTTGTTGGCGTCGATATCCCGATGGTTGGTCGTGGTGATCTGGATCTTGCTAACCTTTCTGCTTTTCAAACTGAGCTGATTGATAAATGGAAGGCGGCTGAGTTGGTAATTTTCGTCGTGCCTGAGTACAACTGGATAACGAGTGGCGAGTTGATCAACACGTTGCATCAACTGGGAAATGACGCGACTGCCTACCTCTTCGATAATAAGGCATTTGCATTTGTGGGTGTATCAAGTGGTCGGGGTGGGAGAATTCCATGTCTGGAGATTACCAGGATGGTCAATAAGCTGATCAGCTTCCTGAATGTGCATTCTATCGTCTCTCCGAAGCTTTTTGAATCTCATGAAACTGCCTCCAATCTTGAACCAGACGGCACTTCAAAGGGCAATGTGATATATGAAAAAGGGATCGGAGATTTCTTGAAATATACCTTGAAAATTGCCGAGCGTTGGCACAAATAAAAAGCAGACCGCTAAGCCTGCTTTTTGATATTTCAATTTTAAGAATTTTATATCATTGCCTTTTCCCGCTGGTAGATATCAACGAGCGCGTTCACAGCATAATCAACCTCCTCAATCGTATTATATTTTCCAAAGGAAAATCTGACATTCGCCCGCGCCGGGTCTACACCCAGCTCAGTAAGTACATGTGAGCCTACATCTGTTCCGCTCGAACACGCGCTTCCTCCGGAAACAGCTATTCCCGCAATGTCCAGATTAAATAAGAGCATATCACTGATATCGGAAGGCGGCAAACTAACACTCAATACAGTATATAAACTGTTATCGATCTGGCCGGAGTTACCATTAAATTCAATCCCTTCAATCTTTTCTGTAAGTTGGTCAATCATTCGCTGCTTCAAACCTTTTATATGGCTTCTGTGCTCGTCCATATTCCGATAGGCAATTTCGAGCGCTTTTGCCAGGCCGACTATACCATATACATTTTCAGTTCCGCCTCTCATATTCCGTTCCTGCGCACCGCCATGCACAAATGAATTGATTTTTGTACCAGCTCTGATATACAAAAAACCTACGCCTTTCGGTCCATGAAACTTATGCGCTGCCCCGACGATAAAGTGCGGCTTTATAGCTTGTAAGTCATGACGATAATGCGCCATGGTTTGCACAGTATCGCAATGAAATATAGCATGATATGCTTCACATAAATCCCCTACAGCCTGAAGATCCAGTAAATTTCCAACCTCATTGTTCCCATGCATCAAGGAAACCAGCGATCTTGGATTTGATTCCAGAAGCTCTTTTAAATGCTGCAAATCCACCTCTCCTTTTTCATCGAGATTTAAAAAACTGAGCTCGATTAAACCCGTTTTTGCCAAGTGTTCCAAAGTATGCAAAACCGCATGGTGTTCGATTTTGGAGGTAATGGCGTGCTTTAAACCAAAGGTTTCAATACTTGAACGAATAGCGGTATTGTCTGCCTCAGTTCCACCTGAAGTAAAAAAAATCTCCGCGGGAGATGCGTTAAGCGTCAAAGCGATGCTCTTTCTTGCTTTTTCAATTACGGATCTGGCTGCACGGCCAAATGCGTGAATCGATGAAGGATTGCCGTATTGTCCCCTCATCACAGGAATCATCGCCTCAATTACTTCCGGGTCGAGCTGCGTTGTGGCAGCGTTGTCAAAATATATATTCATAGATTTTTTATCTATGTTCTTTGAAAAAGAAACTTTGGTTAATCGTCTAATTATAAAACAAATATGAGCGAAACAATGAAATATCATTTCGCTCATGCTCCGGAAAAAGAAGTGATTTATCGAACCTTTGGTTCCGAAATGATCTCCTTAATATCTGAAATTATTTTTTTTGCAAGGCTCGCAGCCGTAGTATGGGTGTCTGATTCAGAATAGATTCTGATGATCGGCTCAGTATTTGATTTTCTCAAATGAACCCATTCTTTATCGAATTCGATTCTTACGCCATCGATGGTATTAATCGGCTGTTTGGAATATTTACTCTGAATCCGGGACAAAATATTGTCGACGTTGATATCAGATGTCAGCTCAATTTTGTTTTTCGAGATATAGTAATTCGGGTAGCTTTTGCGCAAAATCGATGCCGATTTGCCGAACTTCGCCAAATTGGTCAAAAATAGACCTATCCCAACCAGTGCATCACGACCGTAATGGCTTTCTGGATAAATGATGCCTCCGTTGCCCTCGCCGCCAATAACGGCATTACATTCCTTCATTTTGGTCACCACATTCACCTCACCTACCGCAGAAGCGAAATACTCTCCTCCTGCTTTCACAGTAATATCTTTCAAAGCGGCTGTGGATGACAAATTGGACACTGTATTACCAGGTGTATTTTTCAATACAAAATCTGCCACAGATACCAGCGTATATTCTTCACCAAAAGGAGTTCCGTCTTCGCACATCAATGCCAGACGATCAACGTCTGGATCCACCACTATCCCCAGGTTATATGAGCCTTGCTCCAACTGCTTGCTGATTTCCCGTAAATGCTCAGGAAGTGGTTCCGGATTATGAGCAAAGTTACCAGTAGGTTCGCAGTAAAGTTCCTTGATGTTTTTCGGGTCAACGCCAAGAGCTTCCAGCAGTTTTGGGACAAAAATCCCGCCTGAGGAATTAACAGCATCAACTACGATCTTAAAATTGGCTTTTCTGATTGCTTCTACATCTACCAAAGACAGAGACACAACATGATCGATATGCTTTTGTAAATACGTATCGTCGGTTTTGTATTGACCCAACTTTTTCACGTCCACAAAAATGAAATCCTCTTCATCAGCGATACGCAAAACTTCCGCGCCCTCTTCTTCTGATATGAACTCTCCGCTACCGTTTAGCAGTTTTAGCGCATTCCATTGAATTGGATTGTGGCTTGCTGTCAAAATAATACCACCTGCTGCATTTTCAGCAACGACGGCTATTTCAACAGTTGGGGTCGTAGATAGCCCCAAATCTATAACATTCAGGCCAACTCCCTGAAGCGTTCCTGCCACGAGACGGGTCACCATCTCGCCGGAAAGCCGGGCATCTCTTCCTATTACTACTCTGAAATTATCCGGATTTGAACGTCGCAACCAAGTACCATATGCGGCTGCAAACTTAACAACATCAATCGGAGTCAGCGCCTCGCCTGATTTTCCTCCCACAATTCCTCTGATCCCTGAGATAGATTTGATTAACGTCACGGTTCTAAAATTACTCTTTTAATATGCCTGACAAAAGTACTAAAAAATCCAGCGGCGTCGGTCCTTTTTATTTAAAGACTTGCATTTTAAGTATCGAAGGACGACCATCCATTTCTACATTCCGGATCCAATTGACTTTGTTATCAAAATAGAACTAATACCATCTTAATCTGCAATATTCGAAATTCCGAGTGCTCTTTTTAGTGCACCGACTCCATTTTACCTAGTACTGCGTCCATCCATTCAATGGGCAATTTTTGAACAGAATTGTTCAACAGAGCTCCCCATTGTTTCGCGACGTAATCCAGATCATCCTTCTCAAACCTGTGTTCGGTTAAGTGAAAAGAATCCTTTTCATACATTACGACATCAATCGGATAATCTACGTCATTGGAGCTTACTCTTGTGGAATCAAACGACAAAAAGCCAATTTTTAATGCATCCTGCATACTTGAAGTAGACCTGAGGCTCCGATATAAAAGAGGTTTACCGTATCCGGAATTTCCAATAATGATAAAGGGAGAACCTTCACCAACCTCCACCCAATTACCTTCAGGATAGAGTAGAAATAGCTTATGCTCGGTATCTTTCTCAAGCTGGCCTCCAACTATAGCAAACAAATTAAACGCAAGTCCAGCCTGATTGAGTGAGTTCCTGTCCTCTTCCGCCACTCTCCTGACCTGCGTCCCAAAGGCATTTACTGCCTTATAGAGTTTATCAAAAGTGGCATCCCGTTCTTCTAATACTTCCTTAAAATAAGTGATCGCTTTATCACGCACCGACCTGAGACCGGACGTCATGATAAACATAGAATGCTTTTCCAGCTGATGAATAGAAACCTTTTTGTCTGTTGATACTTCTGTTCCGGAAGTTAACCTTGTATCAGCAATGGCCACCAGGCCACTGGCTACTTTTATACCTAAACAATACGTCATGAAGGAATTACGATAAACCTGAATTACTAGACCCTAAGTTATAAAAGTTTATCTGTTCACCCATTGACTTTTGGTATAATCCGAAACCTGCCGCTGTGACTGCGACTGCGCATGATCCGTTTCCAGACCAAAATAAAGGTCAAAAATGGCAGCGTCAATATCGTTATTGCTCAGTTGGAATTTGTCCAGGAATTGGTGAAGGCCCATTTTGAAAACGTCTTCAACTTCCATGAAGTCAAGTTCGCTCCTCAATTTGCTTATGGATCTTTCTGCCAAACTTCTATATCCTGACTCAGGTGTAGATCCGGTTATGGCGTACAGCGACAACTCTGCCTGGCGTACACAATGTGCAATTGCTCTTGGAAACTGCTTATCCAAAATAAGGAATGCAACAATATTCATCGGCGTCAGGGCCAGATGAGTTTGACGGTACATGTTATATGCACTAACCGATTTCAGAACAGCCGTCCATATCATCATGTCAAGCGTTGAACCGGGCGTACTTGTATCCTGCTGCAAGGTGAAGTACTTAACATCCAAAAACCTCGAACACTTATCCCCTCTTTCAATATGCCTTCCAAGCCTCCCAAAGTGCCATGCCTCATTCCTTGTAATAGACGCATCCACTACCCCATGGAAAAGCTGACAATTTTTACGGATGTCGGTAAAATACCGATACATATGATCCATATTCCGGAAATCGTCCGGGGAAGTACCCTTTATTTCCAGATAAAACGTATTGATACTTTCCCACATTTCTTTGGAGATCGTCTCACGAATTGTTCGCGCATTTTCCCTGGCTTCATATAGACAGCTGATAATAGAATTTGGATTCCGCTTATCAAAAGTCATAAAATGGATCACATCTTCCTTCGTAGGTTTTTCGTAATACTTATAGAAAAGGTAGTGATCTGCGGTTGCAATTAGCAAAGGTTCCCATTGTTCCGAAACGTCAGGAGGAAGGTCTAAAGCCAGATTAAAGTTAACACTTACAAAACGCGAATAATTTTCAACGCGTTCTATATAACGGTTCATCCAATAGATAGAATTAGCAACGCGGCTTAACATAGGTCACTGAAAGTTGTAAATAAAAAATTACCAAGTCAATTATATGGCATATCAGTCAAAATACCTAATAATATTTTGCCAACATAATATTATACGAATATCTATATTCTTTCTTTGTATAATTTAAAATATCGTAATTTCGCCCCATATTTATGCCAAATATTACAATAATTTAATTATCAAATTTGTATATTCTATGGAACTGTCACCACATTAATTAATTCTTTTTTTGTAAAATTGAGTAACATATAAGCAGTCGATCACATCACTAAATATCATCAAAGTGTCTACCAAAGAACAGTTCATCGCATCTATTCAAAAATCTTATAAAACAGACAAACCTTCAATTCATCTTGGTTCGGCCATTTTAGACGGAGAAATCCTCTCCGAAGCGCGGGTTAACCTTCCTTTGAGGATGATGAATCGCCACGGATTGATCGCAGGAGCAACGGGATCCGGAAAAACAAGAACCCTTCAGGTATTGGCTGAACAGCTTTCAGCAGCGGGTGTGCCTGTTTTCATGTCGGATATCAAAGGCGATTTATCCGGTATAGCCATGCCCGGCACATCCAACGAGGCCATTCAGGAAAGAGCCACAGCACTCGGTATCGACTTTCGCCCTACCGGCTTTCCGGTTGAACTGTACTCCTTAAGTGGAAATAAGGGATCACAGATGCGGGCAACTATTCTCGAATTTGGGCCTATCCTGCTTTCTAAAATCCTGGAACTCAATGACACTCAGTCAGGGGTTTTGTCGATACTTTTCAAATACGCCGACGACAAAGACCTGCCCATGGTTGATCTCAATGATCTGAAAAAGGTATTAAGTTATCTGTCGGAAGGGCCTGGCGCAGCAGAAATCAAATCTGACTACGGAACCATATCGTCTTCAACTGCTGGCACAATTTTGCGAAAAATTGTCGCACTGGAGCAACAGGGCGTAAGCTCTATTTTTGGAGAGAAGTCCTTTGATATTGATGATTTGATTAACAAGGTGGACGGGCAGGGCGTGATTAGCCTGCTCAATATTTCGGATGTGCAAGACAAGCCGGCTCTGTTCTCAACATTTATGTTAAGCCTTCTGGCTGAACTATATCAGAAACTTCCGGAAGCGGGAGATTTGGACAAACCAAAACTGGTTTTCTTTCTCGACGAGGCGCACTTACTCTTCAACGACGCGCCAAAAGCGTTTCTCGACCAGATCGAGCAAGTCGTGCGGCTGATCAGATCCAAGGGCGTTGGGGTTTTCTTTTGTACACAAATGGCGCAGGACATCCCGGTATCTATATTATCACAATTGGGAAACCGCGTACAGCACGTTTTGAGAGCATTTACTCCTCAGGACGCTGACGCACTAAAACAAACTGTCAAAACTTATCCCAAATCAGATTATTACACGATTGATCGAATTTTGACCACGCTGGGAATCGGACAGGCACTCATCACAGTATTGAACGAAAAGGGTATACCAACCGAAGTTGCAGCCACCCACCTCGTTCCCCCGGCGTCTATTATGGGACCGATGACACAGGCGGATTACGAACAGCACGTTCAAAACTCAGACCTATATCAGAAATATAAAGACCCGGTCGATCCCGAAAGTGCATATGAAATGCTAACGCGAAGAATGGAAGAGCATGCTTCGAAAGAAATAGAATTGCAAGAACAAACCAAAGCAGCCAAGGCCGAAAAGGAGGAACCAAGTATGATCTCGGAGGCTCTTAAATCGCCACTCGCCAAACAAATTGGCCGGGAGGTGGTGAGAGGAGTATTTGGAATGCTTTTTGGAAAATCAACTTCTACACGTAAGAAACGAGGCGGATTATTTGGATTTTGATATAGATATTGTCCCATAATAACAGAAAATCCTGGCCGTAAAACCAGGATTTTTTGACTCTATATTTTACCAAAAATTAACTCACATCCCCTGCATCATCGTCAGCTTCCTATAAAAACCCTCTTCCTGTTCCAAAAGCTGATTGTGCGTTCCGCGCTCTACTATTTTACCATTACTAACAACTAGGATCTCGTCGGCGTGTTGGATCGTGCTCAACCGGTGGGCGATTACCAACACTGTCCGATGCTCCATTAGATGCATAAGTGCCTCCTGCACCAGCTTTTCCGATTCGGTATCAAGTGCAGATGTCGCTTCATCCAAAATCAAAATTCTTGGATTTCTGAGGATAGCCCTGGCAATACTAATCCGCTGCCGCTGGCCGCCAGAAAGCTTACTACCCCGGTCGCCAATCATGGTTTGATATCCTTCCGGTTGATCACTGATGAAATCATGGGCGTTTGCAACTCTCGCTGCATTTATTACTTCCTCCTCTGTTGCTTCGGCCCCAAAAAGGATATTATTATAAATCGTATCGTTAAAAAGGATTGACTCCTGCGTCACGATTCCCATTTCATTTCTCAGCGAGGCAGTTGTAATATCCCGTAAATCATGGCCGTCCACTAAAATCTGACCGCCCGTTGGATCGTAAAAACGCGGTACCAAGTCGGCGATGGTGGATTTCCCTCCGCCTGAAGATCCAACCAAAGCAATTGTTTTTCCTTTTTGAATGGTGAAACTGATATCGTTCAAAACCGGTGCGCCTGCCTCATATTCGAACACCACATTTCTAAATTCGATCCGACTTTCAAAGCCTTTCAGATTAACCGCGTCTTTTTTCTCTTCAATTACATTCTTGGCATCGACCAATTCCAGTACGCGTTCACCAGATGCAACGCCTCGCTGGGTATTGCTGAATGCATTGGAAATCTCTTTCGCCGGGCGCATTACTTGTGAAAATATCGCGATGTAGGTAATGAATTCAGAAGCAGCAAGAGACGAATTATTTGTCAAGACCATCGTTCCTCCATATAGCAAAATAGCCGCTACGACCGATACTCCCATAAATTCAGAAAAAGGAGACGACATTTCCCTTTTATAAGCCATCGAACGGATCGCTCTTTTGTAAGCGTTATTTTCGGTACTGAATTTATCTTTAATAAACCCTTCCGCATTAAATCCTTTTACCACACGCATTCCACCAAATGCTTCATCCATCAAACTGATCAATCCACTTAACCGGCTCTGGCCTTCCTTGGCATCCTTTCGCATCTTTTTCACGATGAATGCAATGAAAGAACCGGTGATGGGGATAATAAGAAATGCAAAAAAGGTGAGCTGGGCTGATATGCTGAACAATGTGACGAGGTAGATTATTAAAGTAAAAATCTCCTTGAAAGCAGCCGAAAAGGTACTAGCGACGGAATTTTCAACTTCCTGAACGTCCGTAACAATACGCGATATGAGATTCCCTTTCCGCTCATTGGAAAAGAAACCCATATGTAGATTTACGGTATTATCGAAAACCGCCTGACGCAACCGGGATACCATATTTACCTTAAAGTTCTCTAAAAACCGCGACGACAAATACCGGAATATATTCGAAAAGAATACCGCGATAACGATCAATACACAGACAAATTGCAAGGCTCCCAGGCGACCGTTTTCGGCCATATAAGAGTTGAAATAATAATTAAACAGCCCTTTCGGATAATCAGCCGAGAAAGAAAAAGCTGGCTTTATGAGCTGACTGGGCACAATATGGGTATCAACCTGCTTGAAAAGAACATCCAAAAGCGGAATAAGCAAACTGAAATATACGATCCCCAAAAGGGAAGCCAGGAACGACGTGACGAAGAAGGGTGCGACGAACTTCCGTAGCGGACTTGCGTACGAAAGTAATCTCCAATAAGTTTTCATGCCGCAAAGTTAGGCAAAATCAACAATCAAAAGCTGTTGATCAAAGTGTTCTGACGATACACCAAAAACTTCTAATATCCTTCTAATCGGTGAGGTGAACTGTCAATGTCTTCGCATTACTCAAGTCAAATGCACAGTCCTTAAACGTGGGAGGCGAAAAGCGTGGCCGAAAATCATTGCTAAACCCGTAAGGTTCTTTGGGTATACCTATGAAGCTTTTGTCCAGTTTTTTATTATCATTCAGGTCGTGATATACCGCCACGGCATATTTGCCGGGCGGAAGATCAAAATGAACGATGCAATTGGAGGTCGATTTGACATCCGAAATCTGGTATATCTCAGGTCGATCAGATTTAAAATCATCCTGAGGACGCTTAACAGCAAACCATAATTTCCCTTGGGCATGCTGGATGTTTTTCACCACTACTGTCAATCTTATGTTCTCTTCAACACGCGGTTGCTGGTAAATCAACCCTAAAAACAAACACAACAGATAGCTCATTATCAAATATTTATATACAACATAATTTTTACACCCCCCAACCGACAACACATCGTTGAGCCCGGAGCTTCTCAATATCTTTATCAAGATTCAGCTTATTCTTCTCATTATCAAACTCATCACTGAATCTGTCTCGAAGTTCTTTGCGTTTCATTGCTTCCAGATAACGCCGGCCATCTTCATATGTTTCGAGCAAAAGTGGGGGCACAACTGTGGGCTTATCGTTGTCGCCTTTTGCCACCATCGTTACATAGGACGTATTGGTATGTCGCTGCTTTCCGTTTCTCACATTCTCAGCCACCACACGAATCCCAATCACCAGCGAGGTCCTGCCCACATAATTTACGGACGCGTGTAAGGATACAAGATCCCCCACTTCGACTGGCTCCAGGAAATTGACGGTGTCCACCGAAACCGTTACACAATAAGTTCCCGCATGTCGCGAAGCACAGGCATATGCTACCTTGTCGATAAGTGAGAGCAGGATTCCACCGTGAATTTTTCCGCCAAAATTGGCGTACGAGGGAATCATGAGCTCTGTGAGCGTAGTTTGAGAATAGGTAACGGGGCGGGCCTCAATATCCATACTGAGAATTGTAAAAATATTAATCAAAAAATAAGATAATCATATCATACTATTTCAGCGTAAGCGTTTTTCCCTGCTGAGCTGATTGTTTGGCTGTTTCCAGTATTTGAACCACCGTAACATTTACAGGCAAACCGTAAAGATCATTTTTGTCCAAGACCAGTCTTCCGCTTACTACGTCGGCCAAAACTGAAAACGGGTCAGTATATGGATCCGGGCGTGGATCCAGTTTCACGGTTTCTTCAGGATCTTTTTCTTTAAACCGTTGACGCACCGTCGTCGCATTTACCGCCACTGCATATCCTTTATTACCAAATACTTCCATATCCTTTCTGCCATATGTCCAATTCCACGAACCCTGGATAATGCATTGTGCTTTTGGATATTGCAAGATTATAGTTGCCTCATCGTCCACTTTCGGATAAATCTCAGGCTTATCCTGATGCGTTACCGCCGTAACAGATAATGGCTTCTCGCCTTTCATCAGCCAGGTCATCAGATTGGCACCGTAGCAACCAAAATCCATCAACGCTCCGCCACCATTTTGAACCGGATCGGTCAGAAATGAGAAAAATTCTTTGCTCACTCCGATTTCCTTTGGCCCCTGGTGACCATCATTGACCATCACTTTCCGAATATCCCCTAATTTTCCGTCCTTCACTAATTCATTGACGTACTGGTTGCTTGCATACCATGACGTTTCAAAATTGGTAAGCACAAAAATGCCATTCTTTTCCGCCAGCTTTTGAATTTCCAGTGCATCCGCATAAGTAGTCGCCAACGGTTTTTCAACCATCACGTTGATTTTTAAAGGAGCACATGCCCGTACCACTTCGATATGCTCGTTGATCGGACCAAATGCAGACACTGCCTCTGGTTTCGTTTCAACCAACATTTTTTTCAAATCGCTGTAAAAAATTGATTTACTCAGATTATATTTTTTACTAAACGTTTCAACAAGCTCAGGATTAGTTTCATATATCCCCACCAGTTCAGTGTCCGTTTTTCCTGCCCGGTTAAATACCCAGCCTACGTGCCCGTGGCTCAGGCCAGCGACTGCAATTCTTACAGGTTTTTGTGCGATCGAACTGAACCCGATCAGGCATAGCAGCAATACAAAGGTTGTTCTCATGGTTTAGGAAAATTTGTTTATGATATCTTTTATAACTTCTTGAAAATAAGCACCATTGTAAGGCCCATACCAGCTCATCGTTTTCGTTTCATACAGGTCGCGGTCAAAGTATTTGTCATTGGTAATATAACCTATATACCCCCCATTAAAACTCGTCACCATCAGATTTAACCCTTTCGTTTTGGCATATGCATCCAATTCTGCGACAAGTTCCCCCGAAAAATCACAGGGCATACCGACCATTAATATATTACCAATCCGAATTGCTTTTACAAACACCGGAAACTCTCCAAATGCTTTTCTGAATACCCAGGAGCGCAACACCAGATTCATCGTCAGCCTTGGAGAGGCATCTCTCAGCGGCAGCGGCAAAGTTAGAAAGCTGATATTTGAATTTTTCTCTTTGTCCGAAATAGAATCGTTTGACATGATCGACTTCTGAATACCATATGCCTGGTTTTTCATTTCGTCAAAATCATCTTTTCCTTTTTCAATCGGCCCCATGCTTCCCACTGCTCCGGCCATATACATCGCAAAATCATATCGGTGCTTTTCCAGTGAATCGACCAGTACGCCAGGATAATCGCGGGAAAGTTGCATGTTTTTAGACTGCATAACAGTGGAATGAGCAGCATATGAGCTTAATATCGCTTTCCGACCATCCTCCTTTTCAACAAGAATAGATCTGATTTCCGGGTCGATTGTCCCCTCAGTTCCCACCAAACGATTTTGAATATCCGTAGTATCGATCGCCTCAGCATACGAAATTTTAGCAGGCTGGAGGTTAGCCTTTGCTTTCACAATTGATTGAAAAATGGCATCCGCAATATCATCGACCGTCTGTTGATTGTATCTACCGGAAAAGAACATACCTGAAATACCTGTTCCCCAGCCACCAACACTATTATGAGTATGGGTAGCACCAAAAAAAACCTGATCAAATGGTACTTGTTGGGTGGTCAGTTTTTGCTCTAAAATCTGAGTGACTGTCGGTGGTATAATCAGCAAATCGGCCGCTACGATCGCTACCTGCGTCTCGCCATTGTCGATCACCATTGTTCGCACATATACCGAGTCATGCACCGATTCATACAGTTTCCCATGCCTGTTGCCGTAGCCCGCCATTGGAGTCGGCCTGGAAGGGGTGATATTGACCTTTGCCCATCCAATTTTTAGCTGCCCGTTTCCCGGAGAGCTCCCAGGTTTGGCCCTTGTAATTTTCTGAGTCCATGTCTTATAATAGGGCATTTGTTCATACGGGGTCTTGTCCAGGATGGTGATCATGGAGGCTAATATTAGCACAAGTAAGACGACAAGTACACCCAGAAATTTGAGAACGAATTTTAGTATGCGCATGGAAACTGCAGCGGTAAATATTAAGAAGTAAAGATAAGAATGATCATAACATAACGATCAAAACCTGGAATTTGGCAAAATAGTCTGGCGCGGTCGGTATGATATTTTGAAAATGAGAGTAACTATTTAAGTACAAACGAGATTTAACAACCTGGTATTCAGCCACAATCATATCCATATGGTAGTATATAAACTAGAAGATCGTTGTCGAAACCTGGATATGAAGCTGGACATTTTGCCGAAAAACATCTCAAAGTCCAACGAAAGTACTTTTTCCATTCTAAACCAATTATAATTCAACGTTAAAATTCAATGAAAAAAATCATTTCAGCTCTTTGCATTTCCATTTTACCCATCTATTCGTTTGCTCAGACATTTAGTAATCCTGATAGTAAATCGCTTCCTTTTCATGAACGATGGGGTGTCAAAATCTCAGCTGGTTATGGCACCACCTCACGTTATAATTCTCTTTTCTTCAAAACCCACGGGCCGAATTTTTCAGTTGAACCACAATTTTTGCTGATGGACAATATACTAGTGGGAGCGCGTGCCGAATATGCTTTTATGAAGTCATATCTTTCCGGGAACACAGGTGATAGCGAGCGAAAAAAACGGATTCAGGCCGAACCAATCGCGTCCTTTTCGCTAACCGGTGATTTTATAAATCCATGGAAAAAGCCAAACTGGCCATTTGTAGGCCTAGGCGCAGGTTTCTATTACCTCGGAAAAGGTCAGCGGGTTTTAAATGGCGAAGTTTTGGAGGAAGAGAACCTGGGCACCAGATTTGGTATATCTCCAAGAATAGGAGTAAACATACATCAATTTTCGATTGCGTTGGAATTTCACCTGATTGACGAAAAAGTACTCTATAACCGTGACTATACCACCCTGAAGATCGGGTATGTATTATAGAAAACTAGCGTACCCTAAGATATTTCAGCCATACCCAACTGCCACAACGAATACAGTCTTTAGCTTACTTAGGAAATCTATTTCCCGATTTTCCCGAGGTGAGTATGCTGAAAGCTGTCTGGATATTTTAAGCCATATCCCATGCAACGATCCATAGCCGAATGAGCAAAAAGGATAACCCCCGTTAATATCAATCCATGATATCCAACTAAGAAACCAACAGTGCCAAGTATAATACCCAGCGCCTTGTGATGGAAGAAATTGTACATCCATGCACCCACTTTTGTGTTGACAGCATATCCGATCATACTCAGATCAGGTGACAGTAATAGTGCTGGAAAAACCCACCAGCTGTAGTCAAGTTTGGAAAATATCAGGATAGCGAAAATGAACTCTGCAAGTTCCTCCATTCTTATAAGATTCTTCATATCGTCAATTTTTAAACAAAAAGCCGGACAGGGGGCGAAAAAATCCCCGTCCGGCTCCCTGATTTTTGATGCTGTTTCAACTAACTTTCTTTAACCAGCTGGATATTTGCTATCAACTTCACATCTTCTCCGATCACAAGTCCGCCGGCGTCTGTCAGGGCCATATAATTTAACCCAAACTCCTGACGGCTGATTCTTCCTTCTACCTCAAAGCCGATCCTGATATTGCCCTGCTGGTCGCGTTCGGTTCCGCCATATTCGGCATCCAGTTCTATCGGCTTGGTTATCCCTTTCAGACTTAAAAGTCCCGAAAGTTTATAGTTATCTCCTTTCACTTTGTGGAAATAATTCGATTGAAACGTGATATGCGGAAATTGATCTGCATCAAAAAAGTCAGCAGATCTCAGGTGTTCGTCACGCTGGGGCACATTGGTATCAATACTACTTACATCAAGAGAAAAATGAATTTCTGCGTTTTCAAAATTATTGAGATCCGAAGTTGCTCCACCCTGAAAATTATTAAAAGACCCTGTAATACTGCTGATTACTAAGTGCTTAATCTTAAATTGAACTTCTGAATGAGTTGGATCTACTATCCATTTGGTGACTGCCATAAACTTCCAAACAATTAATTGTGATGAACAAAAGTTTCCCGGAGCGTACTCTACTCCGGCTTTAACATTAATATAACACCTAAAACGGATCTTATTGCACTTAAATATAAAAATTTATATCGTTCTTTAATGAAAAGCTACAGACTGCTATCATCGATTGATATTCGATATTTCGGCCCAGGTTTATCATCCTAATACTATATTTTAAAATACCCGATACATGAAAATGAAAGGAACAAGTATGTTTCTATACAATGTTCAGTCACCTACCACCATCACCAGTATGTTGCGTCCCAGGCGTCAGGGAAGCTCAATAATACAAGAAAAGTTCAGTATCGACCCGCCAGTTCCTTTTTCCGAATATACCGACGTATATGGTAATCTTTGCCAACGCACCACATTACCAGTAGGCCGTGTGACGATCTCAACAGAAGTTGAAGCCCTGGTAACCCAGGTTGAGCCTGCTCCCAATCCTGAACCGGCCGCAACACTGATTGCAGATTTACCGGATGATGTTATGCTTTTTATACTCCCAAGCCGTTATTGCGAGTGTGATCTGCACGAAATAAATATGCTCGCTCTGGAAATCGCGGGACACTTATCTCCTGGATACCAACAAGTTGAAGCAATAAGAAGCTGGATCCACTACAATGTAACTTATCAATACGGGGTGACGGATTCGAGCACGACGGCTCTGGATCTGGCCAGAAACCGTGCCGGAGTATGTCGTGACTTCACACACCTGGCAATTGCCCTCTGCAGAAATCTGTGTATTCCAGCCAGAATGACGGTGGGCTTCGCCGATAAGCTCAAAGTGATGGATCTGCATGCCTGGTTCGAAGCATATATTGGCGGCAGATGGTATACTTTTGATTCCGTTCAGGAGAAAACAGAAGGATATCGCATCGAAATGGCGCATGGTCGGGATGCAGCTGATGTGGCGATGATCACGCAATACGGATTTGCATATCTGGATTCTCTCACCGTTAAGGTTGAATTAAGCGACGATTAGGAGTTGGGAGGCTTTGACCTTGTTCGGTATCGTGGAAATGTTGGCAAGGGTTTGTCTTGAAATGGTCAGGACGCCAAGTCAGGTAATGGGCTAGAGGAAATATTTTCCTGATATACTGAACTCCGTGGAATTTCAAGAAATTGGTCTGAAACGAAAAAACCTCTCACATGATTGCAAGAGGTTTTTTTTCGGTTTGGGAAAGTCAGGCTTATATAACTCCCAATTCTTTTCCTATTTTAGTAAAAGCAGCTACTGCCTTTTCCAGATGCTCCTGCTCATGGCCAGCCGAAATCTGTACTCTGATCCGCGCTTTGCCTTTTGGTACAACCGGGAAGAAAAATCCGATCACGTATATACCTTCATCCAACAATTTTGCCGCGAATTCCTGCGCCAATTTCGCTTCATATAACATAATTGGCACAATTGGATGAACGCCTGGCAGGATATCGAAACCCGCTTCGGTCATTGCTCTGCGGAAATATGCTGTATTAGTTTCCAATTTATCCCTCAAAGCTGTAGAAGCTGAAAGGACATCCAGTACTTTAATCGAAGCACCAACAATCGATGGTGCCAAAGTATTCGAGAAAAGATAGGGGCGGGAACGTTGGCGAAGGATATCAACAATCTCTTTTTTTGCAGCTGTAAAACCTCCTGAAGCACCTCCCAGTGCTTTTCCATAAGTACCGGTAATAATATCCACGCGACCCATTACATTACGATATTCATGCGTTCCCCGACCAGTTTTACCCACAAAACCCGAGGCATGACATTCATCGATCATCACCATGGCTTTGTATTGGTCGGCCAGGTCACAAATTTTATCAAGTTGTGCAATAGTCCCATCCATTGAAAACACACCATCGGTTACAATCAAAATTCTCCGGCTTCCCTGGGCATCTTTCAATTGAGTTTCCAGGTCCGCTATATCGTTATGCTTGTACCGGAATCGCTTTGCTTTGCACAAACGTATCCCGTCAATCAGGGAGGCGTGGTTCAGTTCATCAGAAATGATGGCATCCTGCTCTCCTAATAATGGCTCAAAAACACCTCCATTGGCATCAAAAGCTGCGGCATATAGTATGCAGTCTTCCATTCCCAGGAACTCCGCCGTCTTTTTTTCCAATTCCTTATGAATATCCTGAGTACCGCAAATGAAGCGGACTGACGACATCCCAAAACCATGGGTTCTTATCGCCTCAATACCCGATTCGATAACGTCCGGATGCGAGGAAAGCCCCAGGTAATTATTCGCACAAAAATTCAAAACTTCACCTCCTCCTTGTGTCGATATCTTCGCCGACTGAGGCGATGTGATAATTCTTTCTTTTTTGAATAAACCAGCTTCTTGTATTTCTGCCAGTTCGTTCTGTAATTGTTCCTTTATATCTCCGTACATGATGTTTCTTTTTAAAAATTGATATTCATTTCCCCCATCCCGCCTCACAATTTTTTCCTGACCTGGCGTTCCTCACCATTCCTGACTATTGCTGAAAAAACCTGACCACAAAGCATATAACCAGAAAGCCCAAAAGAATACTTACCCCTCCACCAAATGATATTTCTTCCTTAGTTCCGAAATCATTTCTGAGGTAATTTTTTCCAGGTCGTAAGTTGCTCTCCACCCCCAATCGGCGCGCGCCTCAGTATCGATAATTTTCTTTGGCCATGAATCTGCAATTTTTTGTCTGAAATCGGGTTTGTAACTGATGCTGAAATCGGGAATTTGCTTTTTGATACTGGCATAAATCTCCTCCGGTGAAAAGCTCACTCCAGCCAGGTTATAAGCAGAACGAATGCTTATTTTAGATGAAGGAGCTTCCATCAAACGAACTGTCGCATCAAGCGCATCGCTGATGTAAATCATCGGCAGAGTGGAATCGGGTTTTAGGAAACAGTCAAAATGCTCGCCTTTGACGGCTTTATGGTAAATATCGACGGCGTAGTCGGTGGTACCGCCTCCGGGAGGTGACTGGTGACTGATGATACCAGGATATCTTAATGAGCGGATATCCAGCCCGTATTTATTGAAATAATATTTGGACCAGTTTTCCCCTGCCACTTTGCTGATACCATATACCGTAGACGGTTCAAGATTTACAAACTGGCTAACCTCGTCGCCCAGTCCTTCTCCAAAAACTGCGATGGAACTTGGATAGAATATTCTCTTCACGTTGTTTTCACGTGCGGCTTCCAATACATTGAAATACGTCTGCATGTTGATTTCCCAGGTGTGCAGCGGATCTTTTTCACCTGACGCGGAGAGAATTGCGGCAAGATGATATACCTGGGTAACTTTATATTTTCTGATAATTGCAGACAATGCTTTTGCATCGTTGGCGTCGAGTTTTTCAAAAGGGCCTGTTGCTATTTCCGGATCACGGATGTCGGAACCGATCACCCGGCTGACTCCATATATTTCGCGTAAGTATTCTAACAAAACGGTCCCAATTTGTCCGTTTGACCCTACTATCAATATCGTGTCTGAATCCATAAACGTTATGTCGTTTGAAAAACAAATTATGGTGCAATTTCAGAATACGCCGAAAGATCATCAAGAATTGAAGATATTTCCAGCAAATATTGCTTCACTTTTTAATTTTAAAAGAATATATTACTGCTCAAATAGGTTTAGATAAAGCTTGACAGAAAAATTTAGTTTTTAAATGGAACAACTGGATAAAATTGATAAGAAAATACTGCGGATTCTTCAAAAAGATGCCAAAAAAACTACCAAAGAAATAGCAACGGTGCTCAATCTGACGGTTTCACCGGTGTATGAAAGGATTCGCCGACTTGAAAGTCTGGGATTTATCAAAAACTATGTTGCTATCCTGGACAAAAAGCTAATAAACCGTTCAGTGACAACGATATGCCAGGTTTCCATGCGTTATCATAACGAGGCGTTTATCGAAAAATTTGAACAGGAAATCCAAAATCTGGAGGAAGTTCAGGAATGTTACCACATGGCAGGGCAGGTCGATTTTCTTTTAAAAATCAATGTAGGAAGTCTCGACGAGTATCATGACTTTGTGAAATACAAGCTGTCGAAGATTGATAATATAGGAGTCTTGAACAGCACGTTTGTGCTCAAGGAGATCAAGCATACTTCGGAGTATTATATCTGAGAGGCACTGATATAAGTTTAGATTTTATATCTGGATGTGTCACCCCTTCGGGGTTTGATGAATATTGATGATTTGTGCTACCTATACTTTGTCATCGTTTCAGGTTTTTTTGATGCTCAAGAGTGATTGACAGAGTTATCGTTCTGTCATTATTCTGACGAAATCCCGAAGGGATGCAATCATTGTAGAAAAAAAGGACGACCGCAGTATTAAAATGCATTTAAGTTCAACTAACCTCTCAATTACTACAACCCTCTTTTTCCAACTTCAAAGGTGAATGACTGGCTTGCCGCTTTCCCTTCCTGTGTCATTCCATGTACCACCACGCGATATCTCCCGGTTTGATCGGACGTAAAAAACTGAAGCTGCGTTTTGCCGGCTGCGTCTGTTACGGCATTGGGTTCCCAATGGAGCAAGTTGCGGAAGTCAGGTATTCTGCTTGCGCGGGCTACCTGGGTTTCATATTTGGGCGAATAAAACTCACGAACCGATTGAGGTCCTTCATATGGCGTCACGAGTACCTTGGGATCGAGTTCGAATCCGGCCAAATCGCTTTGGTATGTAGAAAAGCTGACGATTCCGGTAAAAGTATTCACCCCCATGAAGTAGCGGGCGTTCATGAGTTCGATTTTCTTGATTTTCAAAGGATCGAACTCCATAATTTTGTCAACATTGAACATCGGGATTCCGTCCAGCAGTACGAGTGGATCACTGGTATAAATTGTATTAGGCAGCAACGCATCTATCATCCTGAAATGAAAAGATTTGTTTCTTTTTCTCACCAAAACGCCTCTTACATATTCGCGTAGCACCTCCTCCATTGTAGGAAAGCGGGTAAAATCGTCCAGGAAGTAAGTTTCGTCCGGCTTACCAAAAAATGCCATTGAGTCCCTCATAACCGACTTACCTTCCGCGAAGGACTTTGGTAAAAACACATTTCCAGTCTGCATGTTGATAGTGCGCTTCAATAATTCATTTTCAACACTTTTGTTAAAAACGAATTTTGGAATCGGCTTCGTCGTAAATTCTTTTGAGAAAGAACTCAGCATTTCAAAGCGATATGTGCTGTCATAAGAAAGATGCGTTTGTACCGTTACTTCCTTCGGCCCGAAAAAGTCCTTGACCTCAAATCGCACAATCCCATTCTTATCCGAATCTGAAACATATAGTCTTGAAGGAGAATCAGGAGCCGCCAGATATGCAACTTTCTCACTAACAGGTACGCCGGTAGCGATATCCAACACTTTGGCTTGGATAAAATGTCCGTAATTCTCTGGTAGATAGGTAAATTCGTCAGTGGAGTTTAATGCCCCTTTCCAGTTAAATCTCCTCCAACCGTGGGTCAGCATGATATTATCCATTTCAGCCACAACCCTCTTGTCCGGCGAATTGAAATAATACTCCGGATTTTCAACGTTTCCACGCAAATCAGAAGTCAGTAGTAAATAGCTAAAAATAGATTGCTCAGCGCCCTCCCGAATGGAATCCTCCAGGAAAACAGCCACTGACAAATCGGTATTGGCAATTTTCTCGGCACCGATACTTGCAGACAAATCAACCGTCACTTTCTCTCTTGTAATAAATTCCCGTTTTCCAACGCTACCCTCAATGGACAGCCTCGTTTGCGGGTACTTAAAATAAATACGCTCTGCAAGAGGCTTCCAGCGCCTGTCAAAAAGCGTAATATGCGATATACCTTCGCCTAATTTTCCTTTATCAATGGTTAGGCTGGCAGCATTATTCTTGAATTCAACCGGGATCACCTGCAGGTTTTGCTGCTTGGTGTGAACAGCCATATAAGTATTTCCCTGCTCATTATCAGGCAAACGGGAAGCCAGTGATAATATAAGATTGGATCCGTCGGAATCGTTTAGCGTCAAAACATATCCGCTTTTTTCCACTTTTGGCAGCCTGAAAGTATAGCTTCCACCCTTCTTGTCCTTTACAATGGCTTTGTATTCTGCATCTGCGACCGGCTTAAGCGAAAAATTACCCAGACCATATACCGAAGGTGAAAAGCTTACAATACTGTTATTATTCTGATCAACAATTTCGCCGGTGAAGTCAATTCCCTTTCCTTCTGAATCAATGGCTCTGAAGGCCACTTTGCTGGTCAGCCCTTCCACCAGGTTTCCCCCTTCCGGAAAGAACTGGACATCATAGGCAACCGGCTTTTCTTTTTCAGGATCTGGATCAAATGCTACGAAAGGATTGACGATTGACACGTACGTCTCGAAGAAATAACCGGCATCAAAATTTTTCATCCAGTTGGTATAAGCCCGGATTTTATAGTTTCCACTGGGCACTGTCGACGGAATAAGCATACTGCCGTTACCTTTCCCACGGTCCATTCCAAATTTGGTTTGAGCAACCGAATTATTCTCCTTGTCCAATATCTCCAGATACCCTACTTTGCTCAGATTCATATACTGGTTGGTACTTCCTTCCACGTCATAAGCTTTGAACCAGACCGTCTCGCCCACCAAATAAAACTGGCGGTCGATATGCACGTACATTTTTTCCTGCACAGCCTTCCGGTTAAAAATATCAAATCTGTCTTTTGTCGATTTTATCCAAGGATCATCCTGGCCTGCGACGCCGAGGCTGATCAGTGATGCAAAAAGGGAAAAGAAAATAGCTTTGTTTTTCACAATTATATTGGTAAAAGTGATCTATAATGGCCAATAAGGTGGTTTTACTGTACTTCCACCTTGCACTCGACAGTCTGCACAATAGGGACTAGACATGATAAGCGAGTCGTAGTCTGCAGTCAGGTTCAGTATAAGACTACCACCGTAAATTATATCCAGCTGGTCAAATCCGACGGTATCTGGTTCATCACATCTTGGAAAACTTCCCAAATTTGCTTTGATAAAAAGTCTTTTCGACTGCTCTCTCGCAGCACTGAAATATCCAAAAACGAGCTCTTTGGGGTCAGTCACATTTTTAAAATTCCCGGTTACCTGAGATGGAAGCGGATCAAAAAGGCTCCCGGTACCCTGCGTAGTTTTGGCCAAATCAGTCCAGTATTCAAATGCGTCCTGAGTCAAGCCATATTGTTTAACGAGGATACTGTATCCGAAGTAAAACTTGTTCGTAGCGATATCCACAATGTTGAGCGGAAGACGAAGTATCGCGTCCTGGCTCAATTTGATGGTCGATCCAAGCATGATATTCGTTGAGCGGTTGGTCCGCCAGCATTTGCTGATATCCCCCTGTCTTACAAAATATTCTTTTTTCTCATTATCCTTATCGTATACTGAGTAATATGGGGTTTGATATTCATAAGTGTCTTCAAACTTCCAGCGATAAAAACGGGTCGAGTTCGAAGGATCGTGCGTGTTGACACTAATAACTACCGAGTTAATTTCCTTATCTACCCTATAACTTATGCTGTCAATCGGCGGTGTGGCGACGATGGATACGTAGTCCGATTGATATTCTTGTCCGCTTGCAATTTTGACGTTAAGGCGATATCTGGTTTTGGTATCGAAATGCTGGGGATCGAGCATATACACTCCCTTACTCGTTTCCTTAAAATCGTAGCTTTCGCCAGATTCTGACTCCACTTTGATTGTAGCACCACCTTCAATAATGGGAGGGACTGTTGCATTGGCGTTCTGACTTCGCCGAAGCTCAACAAAGCTGGTATCGTATTCCACATTCAGGAAGCCGTCGATCACCAGATAATTTTCGTCACTATTCACTTCAGGCGGAGAAAACGGCTCGATACAACTGTATAGTCCTAAAAACAAGATGCCCAGGCTCAGCGCGTACCCGATTATTTTGTGTCGTAGCGTAGCATTCGCTGCCCCTCCTTTCAAGGTGAGCATATTATTTAATATTTTTTTCAAAACTTCAAGTCTCATATCTTTCCGTTGTTACCAAAACGATGGTTTTGTTGTTGTGCCTCCCTGCAAACGGCAATCGACACAGTATGGCGACGCGACCTGATATTGGCCTATGTTTACTTCGGTAATGAGCAATTGAGACGTATTATAAACGCACTCCTGATTTCTACTGCAATTCTTCGTCAGCGTATCCATATCGCACTGCATCAGACCATGACCCAGCCCCGGCGTTACGAAAATTCTTTTTTTAGTTTCCGTTGCTGCGCTGAAATATCCAAATACATTCTCTGATCCATTGTTAACATTCCGGATATTTCCCGTCACCAAGGAAGGGAGCGGATCAAACAAACTTCCGGTTCCCTGCGTGGTTTTCGCCAGAGCCGTCCAGTATTCAAATGCTTCCTGCGTTAGTGCCTGTTGCTTTACCAACATACTGTATTTGATCCAAAGCTTGTTAGTTGCCACATCCACAACATTAATCGGCAACTGGCTAATCCTGTCTTCACTCAATTTTATAGTGGATCCCAAGATGATGTTTGTCGAAACGCTGCTTCGGTAACAAGTATAAATTTGTTGGCTACGATGAACAAGCTGGCTATCTATCACTTCCAATGACGAATAGTAATTGGAGGTGTATTCATAAGTATCCTCAAAATTCCATTTGTAAAACCGTGCCGAATTGGTAGCGTTATGGGTATTTACACTGAAAACCATCGCATTCCGATCCGCATCGTAATAGTTACTTACACTGTCAATAACAGGCGTATTTTTGGCTGATACGAATTCCGATTGGTACTTAGAGCCGTCGCCTGTTTCTATATTAAGCTGATACTGCCCATTTATATCAAAACGAACCGGGGACAAAAAATAGGAACCGTTCCCTTTTTCGGTAAAATTATATCGTTCTCCGGCCTTGCTTTCCACCCACATTATCGCGCCTGAAACCATTTGAGGTAACGCATCTGCATTTGAATTCTGGGAACGGCGGAGGATAATTCTACTGGTATCCATTCCAACATTCAGAAAGCCATCCACCACCAAAAACCCCTGGTCAGAATTCACCTCAGGCGGCGAAAAAGGATCTATACACCCGGTTACGAACAGGATAAGACAGAGCAATATGACGTTTCCAGCTTGCTTCATTACCCGTTGATCAAAATCTGAAATTATAAGTAATCGTCGGAATCGGTTGGCCAAAAATTGACAACTGATATCCGTTTACTTTACCTGCAATCGTTTGGAAATAAACCGATGTTGGATTCTTACGGCCCAAAAGGTTGTACACCGATAACGTCCAAGAACTGTGCGCCAGCTTTTTGATCTTGTGATTCCCCTCAATATTCATCGCCACGTCCATTCTGTAGTAATCCGGAATTCTATATTGATTCCGTTCCGCATAATAAACCCGCTGCGCCCCATCAACGATGTATTTACCCACTGGCGGGGTATAAGGTCGTCCTGTGCTGTATGTAAAGTTTAAAGAAAGACTGAACCGGTGGCTGAAACGGTAGTTTGTAATAGCCGTAAAGTCGTGCGGTTTATCGTAATTACTCGGATAATAATTGCCATTATTCGGGGCATCCGGCGAGTCTCTGTCGACCGCCCTCAACAGTGTTCTAGCGTAGGTATATGCCACCCACCCGTTCAGTTTACCCGTCATTTTCTTGATCATAAATTCAACTCCGTACGCCTTCGCTCTCGTGGTGATCACAGCGGCTTCGATGTTGTGGTTCATAATCAGCGAGTCGCCGCCTTTATAATCAAGGAAATTATTGATGTTTTTATAGTATCCTTCCAGAGAAACCTCCACTTTATTGCCTCTGAGGTTTCTATATAAACCGACTGAAACCTGATCTCCGAGTTGCGGTTTGATATATGTATCGCTGAGCTTCCAGATATCCGTTGGTGACACCGTCATGGTGTTTGTCAGAAGGTGGATATATTGTCTTAAAGTATTGTAACTAACCTTCAAAGAGAGGTTGTCAAAAACACTATATCTTGCTGAAACCCTGATCTCAGGTCCGCCGTATGTTTTGATCGGTTTGCGGGAAGTATAATCAATTGTTCCGTCCTGATAGATATAGTCGATGGGGAATCCCGGCGCATAAGTATTGACGGTTTTGGGACCGAGATATTGGAAGAATGAATATCTTAAACCTGCGGAAAGCGATAATCTTGGGCTGACTTCAAATTTATCTTCAATATATATAGCACTTTCGGTCGCCTGTTCCGGCTCCAGTTTGTCAGCAACAATCAACGACTGCTCTCCGCGAGGCACGAATGTTCCGGGATGGAGTTTGTAGAATATTGAGCTTAAACCAAAATCAAGGGTGTGTTTAGGCGTAAGCAGATAGCTGAAATCTGCTTTAAAGTTAGATTGATTGATATCGAATTTAAGGTTGAACGAATTGAGCGGAAGGCCTGAAGCATCTATTGAATACTGATATTTGCTATGGGAAGCGGTAAACTCTCCGTACATTTTTGTGTTAAAAGTATGCTTCCATTTTAGAGCGCCAAGCGTGTTCTTGTAAGCGTAAGTTGTGTCTCCATAAAGCTTGAACTTATCGCTACTTGTATATCCCGTCAGCAAAATGGTATTTTTTTCGTTGATCTCATGCGTGATCTGAAAGTTGGCGTCATAGAAATTGGCCTTACTTTTATTGTAGGCAGGATTATCCAACGCCTTGATCACCCAGTTCGAATATGTTGACCGTCCGCCCACGATGAAGGAAGTTTTATCTTTGATAATCGGTCCTTCCAGCGTCAGCCTTCCGGTCACCAGACCAATACCGCCTGAGGCAACGAACTTCTTCTTGTTCCCGTCACGGCCGTTTACGTCCAGAACAGAAGAAAGCCGACCGCCAAATTTTGCAGGAATAGTACTTTTATACAGCTCAACGTCGCGAACGATGTCAGGATTAAATGCCGAGAAAAATCCGAAAAGGTGGGATGGATTGTAAATCACAGCGTCGTTAAACTGGATCAGGTTCTGATCCGTAGAACCTCCGCGAACGTTGAGACCCGTGCTATTTTCACCGACTGACTTCACGCCCGGAAGGGTGAGCACGGTGCGTAGCAAATCCGTTTCACCAAACACTGTAGGTACTTGTTTCAAATTTTTGATGGTCAGCTTCACCTGTCCCATCTGCGTACCGACCACGTTTTTGTCCATACCCGCTTTAACGGATACCTCTTTCAGAGCGATCACACTTTCACGCATTTCAATATCCAGCTTTCCATCAGAATAGAGCACAACGCTCCGTTGCGTTTCTCTCATCCCGAAACTTTTCACCTTGATTTTCTGGCGGCCTCTGGGTATGGTTAGTGAATAAAAACCAAGCGCATCTGTTGATACCCCAATCGACGGATTTTCGATAAAAAGCGCAGCGCCTATCACCGGCTCACCGTTGACTGCATTTCGCACATAACCTGTTATCGTTGAATTTCCAGGAACAATCCGGTGCTTTCGAATACCTATATCGTGTATTTTACTTTCAGCGGTCGAGAGCAATTTCTCCTTAGCATCCATCTCCGGGCCAACGTAAGCAACTCCCTGATTGTCGGAATTTGCGTTTGGATTGAATATATCCGGCTGAAGTTGGGTCATTATTTTTTGCCCCTCCGTTATAAAAATCCTTTTGTTGGCGTCGATTGCATATTCGAATTCAGAACCGCGAAAAACCTGATCGAGCACGGACCTTAATGGCATATCTGACACTTTGAGGTCAAGCGTCAGACTGTCGAATCGGGATTGGTCGTAGTAAAAATAGTAGTCGGTCTGGGATTCAATCTGCTTCACAAATTCCTGAAACCGTGCTGAATCCAGCTTGATCGTAACCTTGTCACCAGTAACCTGTGCAAAACTTTGAAAGCTGCAAACTGCCAAACAAGTAGAAAGAAGGAGTTGTAAAAGTTTTTTCATCATTTAACAAGTTCGTCATATTTTGCTGCCATTATCGTAATAGCGGCCTCCCGATTCTTTCTATATTGAATATGTTGCGCCCTTACGGCCCTTCTCAACTCTTTTCCATTTTCTGGAAAAAGAGCCAGTACCGATTTTTTCGAACGAACATTGTGGTAAGTACCGTCTTTGAACAAATAGTAAAAATCTTTTTGGGGATATAGCGAGATCACCTGTCGTTCAACAATTTTTTCCTGCCTCTCTTTCCTTCTCCGCACAATAAGCTTCGTTTTGCCACCGTACACAATATCGTAAAATCCGGTTCTCATGCCTGCCCCTATGTCTTTCCCGGCAATCAACCTTTTATAATGATGATCCCTAATATCGAAATAATCAACCCTCTCGGATTGCAGAAGGAGGTTATCTCCATTCAAATGATGGATCACGAGCTCATCCTTTACGATATCGTAAAGCATTTCCACTTTCTCAAAAAGCTGGTCATTATAATAAACCTTGCCCGGAACCCACTTGCGATCTACAAAGAACTGATGCTCTTCCATTTTCGAATCGTACATATAATATGCACGACCGTTGTATAGATTCTGAGATAAAAATGTGGCTTCCTTATATTTTTTAATCGGTTCGACGATCAACCGATCGGTAGGCAAAGCAGCAGTTTCCGATTGCCCGTAGCATATTGATGAAAACAATAAGGCAACGACTGTAAAAATCCGCATAGAATTGGTTTTATTAACTGATACCAAAAACTTCCCACGTCTGTTGCGACGACAAACAAGAAAGTTGTAAATAACGGTTACCTACTGCCTTGACAAGGACAACTTTTCCAAAGACGGTTACTTACTATCAAATGGTTGGAAACTTTAAAAAACTTTTTTGGATTGCGCTCTATTGACAGAATGAATCTAACTTTGGCACCTTAAATATATATACTCATTGATTCCATGCAAATGCAGAAAATCAAAAGCACTTGCCACAAGGAAATCAAAATACCATTTTGTCCATGAAAATTTTAATCACCGGAGGAGCCGGATTTGTTGGATCTGCACTCGCTATTTCACTTAAAACAAACTATCCCAGCTATCAGATCTTTGCTTTAGACAATCTGAAAAGAAGAGGATCAGAATTGAATATCAGCCGATTGAGAGCAGTTGGCGTCGAATTCGTTCATGGCGATATTCGTAATAAAGAAGACTTCGATGTCATTCCTGCGATAGATGCCGTCATTGAAGCTTCCGCCGAGCCTTCGGTTTTGGCAGGTCTGGACGGAACTCCCGATTACCTGATCAATACCAATCTGGTCGGAACTGTCAATTGTTTGAATTTTGCATTAAAGCATAAGGCAAATTTCATTTTCCTTTCTACGAGCCGTGTATATCCGATTAAGGCAATTGAAAATTTGAATTTCGTTGAAGAAGAAACCCGTTTTGCTTTAAGCGATGACCAGCCCGTTCCAGGCGTGTCGTCGAAGGGCATTGCGGAAGATTTTCCGTTGACCGGAGCAAGATCACTTTATGGCACTACCAAGCTGGCTTCCGAATTAATCATTCAGGAATACAATGAATTCTATAATTTAAAAACGGTCATTAATCGCTGTGGTGTGATCACTGGTCCATGGCAAATGGGCAAAGTGGACCAGGGCGTGATGGTACTTTGGATCGCCAAACATTACTTCGAGCAACAATTAGGATACTTCGGCTACGGGGGCACGGGCAAACAAATCCGTGATATGTTGCACGTTGCAGATCTATATCGCTTAATCGACTGGCAATTGCACAATATTGAAAAGGTAAACGGCGAAGTTTTAAATGCGGGTGGCGGCTTGGAAAGCAGTGCATCACTTCAGGAATTGACGAAAGTTTGCCAGGAAGTGACGGGCAAAACGATACCAATTAAAGTTGTTCCGGAAAACAGGACTGCGGATATCCGGTTGTATGTAACTGATAATTCGAAAGTGACCGCACTAACCGGGTGGAAACCTGAAATTGGTATCAAACAGATTGTGGAAGAAATTACTGTATGGTTGGCTGCTAATGAAAAAGATCTGGCTCCCATACTTAGGTAGTTTTGAAACTCGATTGCTTTATTGAATTTCCTCCACCTACTTTAAAACCCATTTTATGATTAAGAATGCCAAGGCTTTTTTCGCGCCTTTCGTTATAGGTTTGTGTTTGTTTTGCTCTTTTTCAACGTCTGCTCAGGTTTCAGAAGGCCTGGACTCGACGATTACAATTTCAGACTTCAAGAAAGAAGAGAAGTTTTTTTCCAATGAAATGTCTGCCCAAGACCTGAATACCAAGGGAGAGATAGACGCTTCAAAAAACTACCGAAAATACAAAGGAGCGGCTACCGGAACACTTATTACAAGTTTGGTTTCGCCCTTGCTTGGCTTGATTCCGGCAATTGCCTGCTCTTCAACTACCCCAAAGCTTGAAAATCTGGGATATCCGGATCAGCAATTGTTTCAGAAGGCAGATTATTATAGAGGTTATACCAAAAAGGCAAAGCGCATCAAATCCGGAAAAGTTTGGAAAAACTGGGGAATCGGCCTCGGAGTCAATATTGCACTTGTTCTCATTGCTACTGCAGGCGCGCAGTAAGTAAGAATATTTGTTTTTGAAAAGGCATCTGGTTTAACAATCGGATGCCTTTTTGCATAAAACAGGGTATATTTAAAACATGAAGATCATCGAATGTCCGCGGGATGCATGGCAAGGATATCACCCGCTTATCCCCACAAAACTTAAGGCAGAGTACCTGAATCGGCTACTAAAAGTCGGCTTTGATACCATCGACTTCGGCAGTTTTGTGTCTCATAAAGCAATGCCGCAGGTCAGCGATACGGCTCAATTAATATCTCTCCTGGATTTAAGCGGGACTTCAACCAATTTATTGGCCATTGTAGCAAATGAACGCGGTGCAGCAGAAGCTTGTGCTTTTGATGAAATCAAATACGTCGGATATCCATTTTCAATATCCGAAACCTTTCAACTTCGAAATACTAATGCCACGATTTCCGAATCGTTAAAGAAGGTGGAGACAATAGCGGCAACATGTTCAGAGAAAAACAAGGAGTTGGTAATATACATCTCCATGGGTTTTGGCAATCCGTATGGCGATCCGTGGCATCCCGATCTGGTCCTTCAATGGGTTCATGAGCTCGAATCGTTCGGTGTCCAAATTTTTTCTTTATCCGATACCGTGGGTGTTGCTCGCGAGGAAGATATACTTTCATTGTTCTCTCAACTCGTTCCGGAAAAACCGTATCTGGAGGTCGGCGCGCATTTTCATGTACTCCCAGCTGACTGGAGGCCAAAGTTGCAGGCTGCATATGCCGGTGGTTGCCGCCGGTTTGACGGTGCAATTTTAGGATATGGCGGCTGTCCCATGGCACAAGATACACTCGTCGGGAATATGCCTACAGAAAATCTGCTGGAATTCGCCAAAGAGCACGGTGAATACATATACGTCGACAATGAAGCCTTTGGTGAGGCGAAGTTATTGTTTCAGCGGTTGGTTGTTGGGTAGTTGCCAGGAGTTAGTCAGGGCTTGCCAGGTTTGGTTAGGAAGTGGTCGCTCTACCATTTGAAAATCGTTGCGGATGCCCGGTCAGGGAATAGTCAGGAGCAGGCCTTTTCATGTATTTCGTCTGGAGTCTGTTTGGTGTGGAAAGGTGGGTCGATATTTATTTACAAAATCTATTGCTTGATATCCGTAGATAAAAAAAACCAGGCCTGGGCCTGGTTCGTGTTATTCGAAAAGCTGAATATTTATGACGTGAACTTTCTTTTTATGATATTCAAAAGAGTGGTTACTGCCTCGCCATTCACATTCCAAGCATATTTAGATGCATAACGGTGCCATATCAGATTCTGTGCTTCCTCGTAACTTTTCACAGCATCCAATTCATAAATGGCTTTCTCAAAATGCTCGTTGTTTTTATTGAACAATTGGTTGACAAACATAAAACGCTGGCCCAAAGGTATAGCACCTGCTATACTTTCCACTCGCATTTGAACAGTACCGTAGGTCTTGTCTTCTGTTGGTTCAGGAATCTCAACTTTAAATCTGCTGTTGAGCGTTTCCTTTTCCAAAGAACTTGATTGGGAAACAATTTCAGACAGAACTGTAGTACCAGAAACGCCTTTTGGCGCGGATTTTGACACATTATAAACCGGTTCCATCTCTCCAAAAGCAGAATCAAAAAACGACTGCGCTTCGTGCGGCTTTGGCATTTTAACGGGCTCAGCAACGGTATTTACATATATCTCGTCCAGATTGATTGAAAGAACTTCTCCGAATTGAGCAAGATATGGATCCTTATCATCCAATGCATCTGTCTGATTTACTACCTCACCAATCCAGTTTTCCGCCTCGCTTACATTCACTGAATCCTTATAGCTTCCGCCCAGTTTTTCAGCTAGTAATTCGGCTGTATGTCTGTGAATATGTGTATACTTTATCAACTGCTCAGCAAACTGACGATCTAGTCCGTTAGCTGCTTTTATTTTTTCTTTCAGATAATCGGCTGGCGTGAAAAGTAACACGAGCGCGTCATTCACAGATGCTTCCAAAAGAGGCTCAAGGTCATTCTTTTTTACAGCAATATGTTGTGAAGCGGTATTCATAAAAGTTTGTAATGCCTCCTTAACCTCTTCATTTCCAAAGTCAAAATACGGACTTTTAAAAGACTCCGCATTACTCTTCCACTGCTCGAACAAACGGTTGAGAATCCCCAGATTTACCTGGCGCACGGGAGTCAGTTTCAACAACTCTCCACCCGTCGCTACTTCTTTTTGGCGATAGGCTTCATTGAGCACCAGTTTCGTAAAACGTGACGCATAATGGGTTAGGGCTTTTATATTTAGATTATTCGACATAACGAATAAGGATGTTTAACGAACGAGTTTGAGAAATTTGTGTTTGATTTGTAAAGATATTAAAATTTGGCAGGCTGCCTGCGCACTTCGTAAAAGATGTTTATTGAACCTTCACATAAAAAGCAAAACCCGCGGACGGGATGGATCGAAGTAATATGCGGGTCGATGTTTTCCGGCAAGACGGAAGAATTAATTCGCAGGTTAAACCGAGCCAAGATTGCAAAACAAAGAGTACAAATCTTTAAACCAACTCTGGATAAACGCTACCACCACGAGAACATTGTTTCTCATAATGAGAATTTCATTTCATCAATTCCTGTCAGCCAGGCCATTGAGATTGCCACACTTGCTGGCGATTGTGAAGTAGTGGGCCTCGACGAAGCACAGTTTTTTGATGACTCGGTTGTGCAGGTTTGTGATGACCTTGCCAATTCAGGCAAGCGTGTCATCATTGCCGGACTAGATATGGACTATCTTGGAAAACCCTTCGGCTGCATGCCCCAACTGATGGCGATCGCCGAGTATGTCACCAAAGTACACGCCATATGCATGGTCTGTGGAGAAGTTGCATCCCATTCCTACCGCCTCTCCACCTCCGACGATCGCGTGTTACTGGGCGAAGCTGATTTATACGAAGCGCGGTGCCGGAGGTGTTTTAATTTGGGGGAAGAGGCTGCCGGCTTGGTAGGGTGAGGAATGGAACGGTGCCTTCAAAATCGTTTGATTGAGCAACTATTTTCCATATGTTTAATTACTAATTTGATCTATCAATACGCTTTTAGTCCGATCGAATTTTCTGGTAGAACAAATTTAAAACCGACCCTCCAGGCTGTCGTTGCATTTTGCGAAAATGGTTACGTTTTTGCTCCAGCTAATTTTTTATTTTGCGCTAATTTACAAAGACCTCACCCCTTCAACTCCTCCCTCAAAAAGTGCCCGGTATAACTCCCCTTCACCTTCGATACCTTTTCCGGCGTTCCTTCAGCAACGACTTTTCCGCCACCTCCGCCGCCTTCAGGACCCATATCTATGAGGTAATCAGCTACTTTAATTACGTCCAGGTTATGCTCAATGATCAGGACTGTGTTTCCCTTGTCGACTAGTTTGTTCAAGACATTTAATAAATGTTTGATGTCCTGAAAATGGAGGCCCGTTGTGGGTTCATCCAAAATATAGAGCGTTTTTCCTGTATCACGTTTTGACAGTTCTTCTGAAAGCTTCACGCGTTGGGCCTCGCCGCCTGAAAGGGTCGTCGCATGTTGTCCCAAAGTGATATATCCCAAACCGACATCAAAAAGCGTCTGAACTTTTCGCAACAATCTTGGCTGGTTTTCGAAAAACTCGATCGCCGTCTCCACCGTCATATCCAATATATCCGCAATCGACTTGCCTTTAAACCGCACCTCCAGAGTTTCCCGGTTAAAACGTTTACCCTTGCACGTTTCGCAGTCAATATGCACGTCGGGAAGGAAATCCATCTCAATCCTTTTCATACCTGCTCCTTCACAATCTTCGCAACGCCCGCCTTTTACATTGAATGAAAAACGACCTGGTTTATATCCCCGGATTTTAGATTCAGGCATTTCGGCAAACAACGTTCTGATATCCGTAAAAAGATTGGTATAGGTAGCCGGGTTTGACCTTGGAGTCCTCCCGATCGGCGACTGGTCTACTTCAATTACCTTATCGATATGCTCTAGCCCTTCGATTGATTTGTAGGCCAACGGCTCTCTTCTAGATTTATATAAATGCTGATTCAGCAACGGAAACAGCGTTTCGTGAATCATCGAAGACTTGCCACTTCCACTAACGCCCGTCACGCAAATCATTTTCCCGAGCGGGAGACTGATACTGACGTTTTTCAAATTATGTCCCGTGCAGCCTTTCAATTCAATAGACTTGCCACTCCCCTTCCTGCGTTGCTTCGGTATCTCAATGAACTGTCTGCCACTCAAATAATCGGCAGTCAGAGAGCCATTTTTCAAAAACTCTTCGGGAGTCCCCGCTCCCACCACATTTCCCCCATGACGACCTGCTCCCGGACCGATATCGATCACATAATCTGAAGCCAGCATCATATCCTTGTCATGCTCCACGACCAGAACCGTATTACCCAAATCCCGCAGACTTTTTAGTGAGTTGATCAACCGTACATTGTCACGCTGGTGAAGTCCGATACTGGGCTCATCCATAATATACAGAACGCCGGTCAACTGTGTCCCGATCTGTGTTGCGAGGCGAATACGTTGGGCTTCTCCTCCAGAAAGTGTTCTGAGTGAGCGATTTAAGGTCAGATATTCCAATCCCACATCGAGCAGAAAGCCCACTCTTTTCCGAATTTCTTTTAATACCTCCCCACCAATAACCCGCTGTCTTTCCTCCAGCCTGTCCTCAAGGTCAATCAGCCATTTCGCCAGTTCGCCCACATCCTGATCGGCCAGGTCAGCTATATCTTTCTGGTCAATCTTAAAATGAAGCGATTCTTTCTTCAATCTTTTCCCATTACACTCCGGACAGGTTTTTGACACCATGAAATCCTTCAGCCAGTCCAGTATTTTGTCATTTGACGTCTCCTGCTGACGTTTCAGAAAATTGATAATTCCGTCAAATTTGGTTTCCCATTCAGTGCCGGGATATTTCTTTGAAGGAACTGCAACCGCCTCTTCACTTCCATATAAAACGATTTTGAGCGCCTCTTCCGGAAATTTTTCCAGCGGCGTCGTCAAATTCACTTTGTACTTTTTAAGCAGCGCTTCCAGTTGCTTGAAAATCCAGGAGTCGCGATACTCGCCCATCGGCGCTATACCGCCCTTGCTGATTGACAAGGACTTGTCAGGAATGATCGACTCCTCTGTAATTTCCTCCACTATACCCAACCCCTGGCATTGAGGGCACCAGCCATAGGGTGAGTTAAAAGAAAACGCATTTGGGGCCGGATCGTCATAGCTGATTCCAGACTCCGGGTCCATCAGATTTTGGGAAAAATAATAGGTTTCACCCTTACTATCCAGGATCATCAGCGCACCTTTGCCCTGCTTCACGGCAGTCGCCACTGACTGGCTCAATCGGAATCTTGACTGCGTATCTTCCTTCTCCGACTTCGGAACGACTCTGTCAATTACGATCTCGATATCATGTACTTTATATCGATCCAGTTGCATTTTCGGAGTGATATCTTTCACCTCTCCATCTACCCTGACTTTATTATATCCCATTCTTGCAATCTGCACGAACAGCTCCCGATAATGCCCTTTACGCCCTTTAACGGCTGGTGCCAATATCACAATTTTTTGCCCCAGAAACTGAGTAAGTAACTGATTGACAATCTGATCCTGAGATTGCTTAACCATCTTGCGGCCGGTTACATATGAATATGCCTCTCCCGCCCGTGCATATAGCAAGCGCAGAAAATCGTATATCTCCGTAACCGTTCCGACTGTCGACCGCGGATTACGGGAAGTTGTTTTTTGTTCGATGCTGATCACTGGAGAAAGTCCACTGATCTTGTCAACATCCGGGCGCTCCATTTCGCCAATAACCCCCCTTGCATAGGCAGAAAAGCTCTCCATATAGCGTCGCTGGCCTTCTGCGTAGATTGTATCAAACGCCAGTGACGATTTTCCGCTGCCGCTAATACCTGTTACAACCACGAGTTTATTACGTGGAATTGCCAGATCAATATTCTTTAGATTATGCTCACGTGCCCCCTGAACCTCAATCAGATCCTGCGATTCTATCTCTAATCCATTCAAGTATTCCAAAACGATCAATCAGTTTATTGTCCCTTGCTTAATTCTTTTATCTACCAAAGTTAACCACAAAATCGGGCTTTGAGTTGCAAATATTTTGTCCAAATAACGAGTCTACGTATACACCTGCGAATTGATAATTTCCAATTTTTGGAGACAATGCAAACGTTTGCAATTTTGCATTATTCAAATAATAAATTAACAGCAAGGCGTAACCATTTATAATTTTTCTTTTTATTTTCTTATACAAGAGGATATAAATGTCACCTCCATGTCTATATTTGACACTATATTGGCATGTTTTGTTATTTTTTTACCATTTTGTCACCTAACCATATGAAAGAAAATTTACACCTAAGAATCTTCCGGGAAATGCTATTTTTCTTGCTGCTCACGATGTTTGCACCAGCATACGCCCAGGAAAAAATTGTTACAGGCACCGTTACTTCGGCAGGGGACGGTTCAGGGCTCCCTGGGATCAATGTTACCATCAAAGGCAGCACGGCAGGGACAGTCACTGACGCAAACGGAAGTTATTCGATTGATGCAAAATCTACCAACGCTACCCTCGTTTTTTCCTCAATTGGATTTTTGAAACAAGAAATCGTTGTAGGATCAAAATCTGTTATTGACGTAATATTGGTTGATGACGTAAAAAATCTGTCAGAGATCGTTGTAACTGGTTATGCTGCGCAACGTAAGCAGGATATCACTGGGGCCGTCACCGTGATTAATACGAAAGAACTAACAGCGGTACCTACGGCAAGCGTTACCCAAATGCTTCAGGGGCGTGCGTCAGGTGTAACTGTCGGCAACGACAACTCTCCTGGTGGAGGAACAATGGTTCGGATCCGAGGATTTGGCTCAATCAACAATAACAGTCCACTATATGTTATTGACGGAGTACCTACTCAAGGCGCCTTGAATCAGATCAATCCGAATGACATTGAGTCCATGCAAGTTTTGAAGGATGCATCTGCTGCTTCAATTTATGGAGCCAGAGCGGCGAACGGTGTTGTAATCATCACAACAAAAAGGGGAAAATCGGGTGATCCTAAAATCACTTTCGACTTCTACACGGGTACACAACGGCCGGGTAAAATGCTGGATCTACTCAATACTCAAGAGATTGGCAGCTATTTATTCCAATCAGATATAGGAGCCGGCAAAACACCTTGGGTGACCTCCCCGTCTGCTCAGTACAAATTTACCGAACAGGGTGGTCAAACTATTGCAGATTATATTTATCCCAATGTTTATGGTGAGCTCCCTGCAAATTATACCTATACTAACGATATAGCAGATCCAAACCTGGGAAAAACTGCCTTCAACATTACGAAGGCCAATAAACAGGGGACAGACTGGCAAAATGAAATCTTCGACCCTGCTTCGATCTCTAACTACCAAATTGGCGCATCCGGGGGCTCGAAGTCGGCAAAATATGCACTTTCTGCTAACTATTTCAAGCAAAATGGTATTCTGCGCTACACCAATTACAAGCGATATTCTTTACGGGCCAATACTGAATTTACTGCTGGAAAAGTAACAGTTGGAGAAAATTTCACCTTCTCGTATGATGAAAGACAGGGTATAACAAACAACGATGAAAGTAATCCGATTATGTTTGCTATCCGTGTTCACCCAATTATTCCGGTTTTTGACATTACAGGTGGCCCCAAGGAACTTGGAGGCACGAACACGTCACCATACAATGGATTCGCAGGAAGTCGGGGTAGTAACCTTGGAAATGCTCCTAACCCGCTGGCCAGATTGTACAGGGAAAAGGACAATATTACAAAGGGAACCCATGCATTTGGTAATGCCTATGCGCAGATCGACATTTTGCCGGGACTTACAGCCAAAACAAGTCTGGGTATTGAGTATAACCAATACAATAGATCAGAATACTTCCATCGTGATATAGAAGCAGCGGAGGCGAGAAACGCCAACAGCTTAAACGTAATTAACAATGTAGACCGCTCCGTTACATGGTTCAATACCGTGAATTACAATAAAACTTTTGGCTCCCACATGATTAATGTATTAGTTGGAACAGAAGCAGTAAAAACTTATGCCGCACAATTCACTGCGAGTAGGAGTAGTTTCGCTTTCGATGATTTAGACTATCGGTATTTGGATGCAGGGTCAGCAGCAGGTCTTAGCAATGCTGGTCCCGGAGCTACGGAAAGCTCGTTGTTCTCTCAATTCGGAAAAATAAACTACTCTTATAAGGACTTCCTTCTGGCCGATTTCACTTTACGTCGTGATGGATCATCCCGATTTGCAGAGGCTTATCGCTATGGGATTTTCCCTGCGTTTTCTGTAGGGATGCGTATGACAGAGCTGAAGTTTCTTAAACAGGCAAAGTTTCTTGATGATTTGAAAGTTCGTGCAGGTTGGGGAAAAACTGGTAATCAGTTAATTCCAAACGTATACAATGCTTATACATTATATGCTTCGGATCCTCTTAATAATGCCTACGATATTAACGGAACAGGAACTTCGATCGTAAACGGGTTTGATCTGGTGCAATTTGGCAACCCGAACGGAAGATGGGAAACCAACACCTCCACAAACATTGGGATTGACGCAAGCCTGTTTAAAACTCGTTTAGAAGTTGTGGTAGATTTGTATACCCGCCTTACTTCCAACATGCTTACCCAAATAGCAATTCCAAGAACTGCAGGTTCAGGAACGATACCTTATACTAACATTGGTGAAGTTCGTAACCGTGGCTTTGATTTAGGTTTGACTTACAGAGAAAATAAAGGCGACTTCAGATATCAGATCGGTGTCAACCTAGGTCATTACAAAAACGAAGTAATCAAGTTAAATAACGACCCGAATGCAACAGTATTCGGTTTTACTACACGTCTACCCGCTATGTCCGCAACTAAAGCGGGGCATCCTATTGCGAGCTACTACGGCTACTTTGTAGATGGTGTGATTAAGGACAAAGCAGAAGCTGATGCTGCTCCCAAATTTGGATCTTACACACGAGAAGGAACTTTCAAATTCAGAGATATCAATGGAGACGGCATTATTACAGCGGCGGACAGAACCATCATTGGTAGTCCTCACCCGAAATTTAACTATGGTATAAATATTAACGTCGGCTACAAAAACTGGGATCTTACTTTGTTCGGGCAAGGAGTGCAAGGCAACCAAATTTTCAACTACACCCGCTATTGGACAGACTTCAACGTTTTCCAGGGCAATAGATCAAAGGATATGCTTTACAATTCATGGAAGCAACCGGGAGACGATGCGAAATTGCCGAGACTTAATTCGGGCGATGCTACCAGCCAGCAAGTTTCTACATACTTCCTAGAAGATGGTTCTTATCTAAGAGTTAAAAATGTCCAGCTAACCTATACTATCCCGGCTGGCATACTCAAAAAAATAAAAATGAGCTCAGCCCAAGTTTACATCCAGGGACAGAACATGTTCACCTTCACGAAGTACACTGGTCTTGACCCTGACATTAACCTTAGAAGATCCGGGGAAAACAATCAGGACACTCAATTGGGAGTCGATGAAGGAGCCTATCCTGTCGCAAAATCATATCTTGTAGGTTTGCGCTTTGCCTTTTAGTCTAGTTGTTATTCAAATAATTCTGAAATCGAACAATGAAAAAGATATATTTAATACTTATACTCGTCGGAGTAAGCTTTTCCTGCTCTGACGACTTTTTTGACCTTAAACCGCAAGGTCGTGCTTCCCTTGAACAATTGAGTAACAAAAACGGCGTAAATGCACTTTTGATCGGTGCCTATTCACTTTTAGACGGTGTTGGGGCTGGAAACACGGGGCGTCAGTCTACCATTTCCAACTATGTTTTCGGTGGAATAACCAGTGACGATGCTGTAAAGGGAACTGATGCTGGTGACCAGCCAGAACAATCTTTCATCGAGCAGTACAACTGGCTTTCAGACAATACTTACTTTCTGGGAAAATGGTGGCACTCGTATGACGGTGTGGCACGTTGCAACGAGGTAATTCAACTCGTCGCCAATCCAGCGGTGTTGGATATGACCGATGCGGAAAAAACCCTTGTTATCGCAGAAGCCCGTTTTCTACGTGCTCACTACCACTTCGAGGCAAAAAAAATGTGGAATAATGTCCCATACATTGATGAAACAATTTATGTATCGTCAGATCCAAATTCCACAAAAGTTCCGAATACGGAGAATATCTGGCCTAAAATTGAAGCAGATTTCGACTTTGCGGCCAAAAATCTTCCTGTTGTTCAATCTCAAAAAGGTAGAGCAACCCGATGGGCCGCAAAAGCTTATCTTGCAAAAGCATTCTTGTTCCAAAAGAAATGGGCAGAGGCTAAAACTTTGCTTGAAGATGTGTTAGCCAACTCGGGCAAAAAACTGGTTGCCAATTATCATGACAATTACAGAACAACAGGAAACAACAATTCAGAATCGATTTTCGAGGTTCAATTTTCCGTGAACGATGGAACTAATGGTAACAATGGTAATGCCGGTGACAACCTTAACTGGCCATATTCCGCTGGCGCTCCCGGCCGTGGCTGCTGCGGTTTTTATCAGGCTTCGCATAACCTCGTAAATGCGTTCAAGACTGAAGACGGATTACCAATGATCGGAAATGCGGCTGATGGGACACTGGATACCTACAATAACGTGGACTTGCCGAACGATGAAGGAATTGTTGCTTCGGCTCCGTTTACTCTGGATAAAACAATACCCGTAGATCCTCGCCTGGATTGGACCGTTGGACGCCGTGGCGTTAATTTCCTCGACTGGGGCCCTATGCCCGGATCTACCTGGATCAGAGACCAAAACTACGCGGGACCTTTTACAGGAAAAAAATGGATGTACTATCTTGCAGAAGAGAACAGTACAACGCATTCAACCAGCAAAAGAAATGTCAACAACAATTATCGGTTGATAAAATTATCGCACGTACTTCTCTGGCTAGCTGAGGCCGAAATTGAATTAGATAATCTGGGGGCTGCAGAAGGATATGTCAATCAAATACGCAAGCGTGCTAAAACAGGTTCTGTTCAAGACCCGACAGTAACTTATAAAGTGGAAGAATACAAAGTTGGCACTTTTGCTTCGAAAGGAGCTGATTTTGCGAGAAATGCTGTTAGGATGGAACAAAGGCTGGAATTTGCAATGGAAGGACATCGCTTCTTTGATCTTGTACGCTGGGGTATAGCTGAAAAAGTTTTGAACAAATATGCTGCCGAAGAGGCTGTGCCAGGCAAGGAACCTTCGGGCCGTACTTTTCCCAAAAGGACTTATATGGCTGGTAAAACTTTTACCGCAAAAAATAACTATTTCCCAATTCCACAAGACGAAATCCTGAACAGCCAATTGGATGGCAAACCAACACTGGTCCAGAATCCGAACTATTAAACTTTGCCTAATTAACTAACCTAAACTAATCGAACAGACCGGCTCGCAGGGGCCGGTTTTTTCATTATTTTTGTATCTCAATATTGTGAGTAAGATATGAAAATCGAAAACGAAACCCAGTACGAAAAGGCGTCAGAGCGCGCAGATGAGCTGTTTGGTGCAAAAAAAGGCAGCCCTCAGGACAAGGAACTTCAGGAAATTCTGCTGGCTTTGAAAGAGTACGACGACGACTTCATCAAAATGTTGAAAGATAACAGCTGATAGGCTGATGGCTCCGATATTATATAGTTTTCAAACATTTTTCATCACACGGGGAATTTTTTTCAGAGCAAGTATGTAATGCTACTGATCTTAATATATCAATACATTTATATTCATCAATATATTAATTGCCATGGATGTCAGGAAAGTGGAGCGGATATCAAAAGCATTGAGTGATCCGAGCCGGATTAGAATATTGCAGCACTTGCGTCAGAAAGAGGATTGCCTGTACTGTCACGAAATTGCCGATTTTATAGATTTAGCGCAACCATCCATTTCTCATCATGTGAAGCAATTGTCAGACGCAGATTTGATCGTTGTAGAAAAAGAAGGCAGAAACGTGAAGTACAAACTAAATCAATCCATTCTGAATGAATACGTGGACTTCCTCAACACGCTAAAAGTGTAAGGTTTTTTTGCTTTAATATATTGATATATTTAAATAAATCAATATAAAGCACCTTCGGTTACATAATTTTATCATTTCAAGAGCAAATTTTCACTCCTTAAATATCAATAAATTACCATATTTTAAGTCCAATCAGAATCTAACACATCGAAATATTTAAATACTTCTATTTATGAAAAACACCATTCAAAAAACAAAAATCGTATCTGGCGTGATCCTTATCACGCTTATACTCGGCAGCGTATTCTTCAAAGGATATAGCACCAAGGGTACCACACCCGAAAAAGCGCCGGTAGCAAAAGCTCCGGAAGGCGTTCCGGTAGATGGACAAGTAATCAGGTCGGGAGCTTTAAACGAAGAAATGACCGTTTCAGGCACGCTAATGGCCAATCAGGAAGTAAGCATCATGAGCGAACTAAATAGGAAAGTAGTTTCGGTTCAGGCAAAAGAAGGTAAATATGTAACTGCAGGCGCGTTGCTTTTCAAACTGGACGACGCCGATCTGCTTGCTGAGCTCGAGCAATTGAAACAACAGGAAAAACTGGTCCTCCTGAATGAACGTAGATTGAAAGACCTTGTTGATCGCGAAGCTGCAGTGCAACAGGATTATGATCAGGCTTTTACAAATCTGAAAGTGTTGCAATCCAAAATTGAACAACTAAAAGTAACGATTGGCAAAACCAGTATTCGCGCTCCGTTCAGCGGTTATCTTGGGATAGTTAATGTTTATCCTGGAGCATATGTTTCGCCCGGCACATCACTTGCGCAATTGACTGATAACAGCAAACTCAAAATCGATTTTGCCGTTCCTGAAAAACATGCAAATACTCTGAAGACAGGAGACGCAGTTCAATATCAGGTAGAATCAAATGAAAAAACGCATATTGCCCATATCGTTGCACATGAATCAAGCCTTGACCCGAACACCAGAACATTGCTGGTAAGAGCTGTGGGCAATAATGCAAACCACGAATTACTTCCAGGACAAAGTGCACGGCTTATTATACGTTTAAACACGTCCGGTAGTGCGCTCATGGTTCCGAATCAAGCCCTTATTTCATCGTCAAAAGGATATAGCGTATATGTTGTTAATGGCAATAAGGCCGGATTCAAGGCGATTGAAATCGGTCAGCGCAATGCATTTTCAGTTCACGTAACCAAAGGTTTAGCGAACGGCGATACCGTCATTACGAGCAATATGCTGCGTTTGACACCTAATACTCCGATCCAGCTGGTTTCGGTTAAGTAGACTTTCACTCAACACTACCCTCCCTTTCAGAGGAGATATTTTAACAGCACAAAAAATATTCAAATGAGTTCTATTTCACAAACAAGCATTTCCCGGCCGGTTCTGGCCGGGGTAATGTCCGTACTGCTTGTACTTTTCGGGATTGTCGGGTACACCTTCTTGGGAACCAGGGAATATCCCGTGACAGATTCGCCCATTGTAATGGTAACAACGGTATATCCGGGGGCCAGCGCAGATATTATCGCTTCTCAGGTCACCAAGCCTTTGGAGGAAGCCATTGCAGAAGCCAATGGCATACGTTCCGTTTCCTCGACGTCGCGGGAACAGGTCAGCATTATCACGGTTGAATTCGAATTGAATGCGGATTTGGAAGCTGCTGCAAACGACGTTCGGGATAAAGTTTCAAAATCGCGTCAGCAATTGCCTACCGATATCGAACCGACGATTGTGGAGAAAGCCGGTCCAGCCGATTTTCTGGTTTTCCTGACTGTTCAGAGTAAAACCAAAAGCCTGGAAGATGTCACCGATTTTGTAAATATCAACGTAAAGGAAAAATTACAATCCATATCAGGAGTTCGTCTGGTAGACTCATACGCTGGTCGGAAACGGGCGATGCGTTTGAGAATGGACCCCGTAAAACTGGCTGCATATGGCCTCACTCCGATTGATATTCAAAACGCATTGCAACGCGAAAACGTCGATTTGCCAAGCGGCCGTATTGAAGGGGCGAACACGGAAGTAACGCTTCGTACGCAAGGCCGTTTGGTAACAGAAGCAGATTTTAACAATATGATTTTGCGGGAAAGTGATGGAGCCATTGTTCGCTTCAAAGACGTTGGAGAGGCTATTATGTCTTCGCAAAACGAACGGACCGCCATGATCATATATAATGGAAAAACCGCAGATTACGGTGTTGGAACGGGTGTGAGTCCGCAGCGTGGCGCTAATTCTTTGGCCATTGTGGATGAATTCAAAAAGCGTTTTGAGGAAATAAAAAGAACCGCTCCGAAGGAATATGAAATCGCGCTGGGTAAGGACTTTACTGTTCCGGTTCGTAATTCTTTATCAGAAGTAGAAGAGACTTTGTTACTTGCTTTCGGTCTGGTTTCACTGATTATCTTCATCTTCCTGCGTGACTGGCGAAGCACCATAATCCCGCTGGTAGCTATTCCGGTATCGATCATCTCGGCATTTTTCATCATGTATGTCGCCGGATTCTCGATCAATGTCTTGACATTACTGGGTTTGGTTTTGGCGATCGGCCTCGTCGTCGATGATGCGATTATTGTTCTTGAGAATATATATAGCAAGGTGGAAGAAGGCATGTCGCCCATTGAGGCGGCAAGACAAGGGTCTGCCGAAATCTATTTTGCAGTAATATCGACCACCATCACGCTGGTTGCTGTCTTTCTTCCAATTCTCTTTCTCGGCGGACTAACCGGAAGATTATTCAAAGAATTCGCGATCGTCGTAGCAGGCTCGGTAACGATATCAGCCTTTGTGGCCCTGACTTTGACTCCGATGATGAGTGCATATCTGCTCAAATCAGGCACTTCACATAACTGGCTTTACAAGAAAACAGAACCATATTTTGTCAAACTCAATAATGCATATGGCAAATCTTTAGCGGCATTTATGAAAGTACGATGGCTGGGTTTTGTATTGCTTGCAATTTCCTTTGGTGTGGCTTACTGGCTGGCTCCGAAACTTCCTTCCGAACTAGCTCCTCTGGAAGACCGCTCCATGATCGGCCTCGCGGTGATGGCTCCCGAAGGAACTTCATATGAGAGTATGGAACAAAGCATGAAGGAAATCGGGAATTTCATAAGTGATTCTATTCCGGATCTGAATGCAGAACGAACATATACAGCCATCGCAGCGGCGGGTGGAACATTGGCACAACCAGTAAACGGAGGATTTCAGTGGATATTCCTGAACGAACCGAAAGACCGTAAAAGCGGGCTGACTCAGCAACAGATATTTATGAAACTGGTTGCAGCTTCCGGCAGATTTAGAAATGTGTTGATCATCCCTGTTCAGACGCCGACCATTGGCGGATATGGTAATACTCAACCGGTTCAATACGTGATCCAGGCGCCTGGCTTGAAAGAACTGATCGACGTGATGCCGAAATTGATGACGCAGGTTAGTGGAAATAAAAAGCTGAATTTTGCCGACGCTGATTTTAAAATCAACCGTCCTGAGATCAGCATATCCATTGACCGCCAGCGGGCAGCGCAATTGGGGATATCAACTCAGGCTATTGGCCAAACCTTACAACTTGCCCTGAGTAGCAGAAGATATGGCTATTTCATTCACAATGACCGACAATATGAAGTAATCGGCCAGCTGGATCGGGAAGATCGTTCAGCGCCATATGATCTTCGTTCGCTGTATTTAAAATCGGGAAGTGGCGAAATGGTGTCGTTGGACAACCTCACCAAACTGAATGAAGGTATCAGTCCGCCGGCGATTTATCGTTACAATCAGTCTTACAGCGCGACCATATCAGCTACTCCTGCGGCAGGTGTAAGTTTGGGCGAAGCGATCAAGGAATTGGATAAAATTACTGCGAAAGAACTTCCAAAGGGTTTCAGCACAGCATTGGCTGGCCAAAGTCGTGATTACTCTGAAAGTAGCGACAGTTTGATTTTCGCATTCGTTTTCGCGATTGTTTTGATATATCTCGTCCTGGCCGCCCAGTTTGAAAGTCTTGTGGATCCGTTTATCATATTGCTTACCGTTCCGATGGCATTGACCGGAGCTTTACTAAGCCTCTGGTTTACAGCGCAAACGATTAACATTTTCAGTCAGATTGGTATAATAATGCTCATTGGTTTGATTACCAAAAACGGGATTCTGATCGTCGAGTTTGCTAACCAGAGCAAGGAAGAAGGGCATAACATTATAGAATCGGCAAAAATCGCGGCTGTGTCTCGTTTCCGTCCGATTTTGATGACGACCCTTGCAATGATATTCGGAACGTTGCCGATTGCCTTGTCCCTTGGCACTTCATCAGGTAGCCGACAATCACTTGGTATTGTGGTAGTTGGAGGACTCATTTTCGCTGGGATATTAACGCTATATGTCATCCCAGCCATTTATTCCTATTTCTCGCGCCCTCTCAAATCACACACAAAAGAGGAACCCAAACTAACGGAAGAATTCGCACACTCGTAAGTTTTCATGGCAGACCCTCCCGGATTTTGTCGCGGAGAGTCTGCCTGAAATCAAGAAAAACTCAAAACACTACGAAAATGAATATTTATAAAAAACATATACAAAACGCGGGAATATGGGTCCTGATATTGGCCACCTTTTCCCCGCTAACTTACGCACAAAACCAGCCTCTTTCGCTCAAACAAGCGATCGAACAAGCCAAAACCCATAACCGGGAGTTAAAAATTGATTCATTCAATATCTCCAGATCCAGACAGCAAACGGAGATTGCCAAAGGATATCTGATGCCTAATGTCAGTCTCACCGGGCAGTTTCAACGCTATTTCCAGCGGCCCGTTTTCTTCGGTTTGAACAGTACTTCGAACTCGGAGGGTATTAGTTACAGCCGTTTTGGTGGTCAGGAAATCACAGGTGCACAAGTTACTTTGGCCCAGCCACTGTATAACGCAGGTGCAAAACATGAAATTGAAAGACGAAGATTGTTGGAAAAACAAAGTCAGCTCTCTTATCAGGAACGGGAGGTCGATATTGTGGCGAGCGTAAAACAGAACTACGTACAATTGCTCGTATTAAGGGAAAGGCTTAAACTTCAGCAAGAGAGTATCTTACGAAATAAAAAAGCATTAGCCGATTCCCGATCGCTTCTTGCACTGGGTCGCGCACTTCGGGTGGATACGCTCAGAGCATATACTTTGGTTAAGAACCTGGAACCGGATGTCCTTCGTTTGACCTATGCTCTGAAAATCAGTGAGCAAAGATTGAACGTACTTCTTGGTAATGAAGCAGATACACAAAATTCCCTGACAGACTCCCTTCAATTGAACGCATCAGATTCAATACCTGGTGAGGTAAGTACTTTCAGAACTTCTTTGATTCATCGTCCTGATTTTCAGATTTTGAATCTGAACAAGGATATCAATGACAAACAAATTGAGCTCTATAAATCTGCACGATTGCCGGTTGTTAGTTTCATCAGTCAATATCAACTCCAAACCCAGACCAACCGCTTGCGGTTTGACCAGGCAGGTTGGCCTCCGGTATTTTATGCGGGAATCCAGTTCGCCATTCCCGTATTCAGCGGTATGCAAAATGTGAACAAGATCTCACTGGGAAAACTGGAAAGACAACAGAGCGATTTAATATATCAAAATGCGCAGGAGCAACTAAAAACGGAAGTGAAGCAGGTAATAGCCAGCTTATATGAAGCTTCAGAACGTATTAAAACCCAGCAGACAGTTTCAGAAACCGCCGAGCTTAGTTACTCGATTACAAAATACCGATATGAAAAAGGAGTTGCATCAAGACTGGAACTCATGGATGCTGAATTCGCGTTGACAACCGCTAAATCCAACTATCTAGAAGCGGTATATGACTATTTATCAGCCAAAATAGAGCTGGATCGCACAACTGGAAAAACGGAAGACAATATCTGATTTGTGACCGTTATATAGGTTGCTTTTGCCACTAAGTCACAAAGGAACTAAGATTGCAGTGTGAATTTAAGCTGTTCTCTGTGTCTTCGAGCCTTTGTGGCAATTGTCATTTGTTTTCAATAAACTGGCTTGACTTCCACTCCTTCCACTTTTTCACATCGTGAAATAAATCGCTCGATCAAAGTTGTTCGGATTTCGAGTTGCATCGTGCATTCCATTTCAAAGTTTTGCTGAATGACTGGCAGCTCCATTTCTTTGACAATACGCATGACGTCGTTCATCTGCATATAGGTAAAACGAAGATCATATATCTGCATTAAATACTTCGTCACTTTCTCAACGGCTGCCAGGGCTTCCTCGGTAGCCGTTTTATATGCGTTAATCAAACCCGGAACCCCGAGCAGCGTTCCTCCAAAATAGCGGACAACTACGACCAGTATATTGGTAATGTCCTGAGAGTAAAGGGTATTTAAAATCGGTCGCCCAGCCGTACCCGACGGCTCCCCATCATCGCTCATTCTGTAGGTCATCCGGTCGAGACCTAGTCGATATGCATAGCAATGATGAACTGCTTTTGGATGCAGTTCTCTGATTTCACTCAAATGCTGTTTCGCATCCTCCTCAGACCGAATCGGAAAACCATAGGAAATAAATTTGCTTCCCTTGTCCTTAAAAAATCCCTCACATGGCTCAGCAATGGTTTGATAACTATCGTCAAATAACACGGGGGATGGTGGTTAAGGAAATTGCGTAATTCATTTTAATTTTTTTGTTAGTTCGGTGATGACAATCAAACCCGGTTGAGTGGTAAAAGTTGGGCCGTAAAAACACGGATTTTTTATATCACCACTTAAAATATAATTCGGAATCGTATCAGTTTCCCAAGAGTCGTCCGGTTTTCCACAGACCTGAAAGAATGAACCCCGTGAGCCATCCTCTTCCTGCCAAACGGTAAAATGCCCATTCCCATGATAAATCGCATTCAATTCTTCAATCGTTCCATTTGTGTTACTATCACAACCACAGTCTTCATCAGAGCTGTCTTTACAGGAAAAGATGCAAAACGACAAAAGGATCGCCATAAAAACCCCTATCAAATTGCGATGTGGAAAAGCTGGACACATAGACTTCATGGCTTTAGATGAAATGTTGCTGATATACTTTAATAAATATCGTTATCAATGAATTATCAGTCGGACAAACTTCTTGACATCCTTTGCACTTATTCAGATCCAGAATCTCAAAATCATCCAGGGATTTTTTAAAAATGAATTATACTAATTGGACTCATCCAGACCTGCAAAGGTTGGAGTCAGAAAAATTTTTGTCCTGCATGTTAATATGGTCAACCTTCTCTAAATCTCCCGCTTAACTTTTTTCGCTCCATAATAAAACCACAAAGCAAACACCAATCCCAAAATCGCGAAACCAGCCATTGCCATAAATACCAGCGGCAAATTGGCATTGTTATTCGCATATAGCGCAGCAGAAAGCACCGCTCCTATCCCGATTCCCGCTTCTAAAGTGATATACATGGTGGCAAGAGCACGCCCACGGTTGTGATCTCCGCTCAAATCCACGGTCCAGGCAGATAGTACTGGCGAAAGTACTCCCATAGCTACTCCGAACAAAGCAGCACCAGTTAAAAACGAAACAGTATTTTGGGCATATCCAGTCACTATCATCGACAATACCAATACCACACAACCTATTACAGTAACTGGAATTCTGCCTTTCCGATCCGAAAGTTTACCAGCAAAAAGTCTGACCAAAATAGAAAACAGGGTATATACCATGAAGTACATCCCCCGGTTTGACATGCCCAGGTAATTGCTGAAATCGGGTGTCAGCGTTGCTACAGCACCAAAACCGAAGTAGATCAGGAAAGTAATCAGAGCGGGTTTGAAGACGTCGGGCTCAAAAATATCGCGTGGTGTGATCTGAAAAGCTTCGAGAGACAACGGTTGCTTTTTCGGAAGCGTTTCCTTCATATTCATCAAAATAAGGATCGACAGCAATGCAAATGCGGAAGAAACATAGAATAACACATTGATAGAAAAGCTGTTACTAATGATACTGCCGACAGCAGGCCCAAAAGCCGAGCCGACTCCCATGCACATCCCATGAATACCCATGGCTTCTCCTCTACGGTTCGCGGGGACGATATCCGCTACATATGCCGAAGTTCCCGTTGGCTTAAAACCAGTTGAAAAACCATGCACCGTTCTCAGCACCAAAAACGCAAACACAGACGTGATCATCGGATATATGAATCCGCATATAAAACAGACGATGGATCCAACTGCCATAACCGGAACGCGGCCGATTCTGTCGGTGAGTCTTCCACTGAAAGGTCGGGATAAACCAGCGGTGAGGGTAAACAGCCCGATGATGAAGCCTTTGTAATCTGCCCCTCCCATTTGAGTGAGATACGCCGGGAGCTCGGGAATGAGCATATTAAAACTTGACGAAAACAAAAACGAGCTAAGTCCTAACAGCCAAAATTGTGTCGTGAATATACTCGGAGAATCCATATTTTGCATCGGACAAAAGTACGGGATATTGTGAAATAAAATCAGGCCACCGATATTTGCAGGCTTGTTGGGCGACGCAGATATGCGCCGGTTCTTTTTTTAACTCCGTCTTTTTTCTCATTTTTAAAAAATGGTACGTATTTTTTATAAGGAAGGGCGGCAAATACGTCGTGAGAATGACATCCGGGAGATCGGAAATGTCAAAAATTTGCTTTGGGTAGATCTGCAATCACCGTCGCAGGAGGAAGAAGAATGGGTTGAAAATAAATGTGGCGTGAGTATCCAAACACCCCAGGAGATCGTTGAAATTGAGAGCAGTTCGCGGTTTTTCGAGCACAATGATACCATTAACGCCAACTCCAACTTCCTGCATATTGACAGCCACGGATATGAAACTTACCCTGTTTCATTCATCCTGCACAAAAACGTACTGTTTACCTATCGCCGAGGCGACTCCAAAACTTTTGCCGACACGGTCAAGAAAATGAAGGTAAGCCCCGATACTTTCCAGACCGGTGTTGACTTTATGCTGATGCTTTTGGAAACAAGAATTGAGGCAGATGCTGACTCACTGGAAAGTATATCACGTGATATTTCGTCGATTTCCAAAAATCTTACGCACGAACAAAAAGCGCGGCAGGAAGTGCTGATACAAATCAGTGCTTTGCAGGAGACGACCATGATGCTTCGGGAAACAAGTATTGACAAACAGCGCGTGCTCTCGGGAATTTTGCGCAGTCAGTATTTCCCGGAAGACCGAAAAGAGCACTTAAGGATCATTTTAAAAGATATCAGTTCGCTTCTCGAGTACACGACGTTCAACTTTGAACGATTGGAATATTTGCAAAACACCTTCACCGGTTTGATCAATCTTGAACAAAGCCAGGTGATCAAGATTTTCACCGTGGTGACGATCATTTTCATGCCACCGACGCTGATCGCCGGTATTTTTGGAATGAACTACACCCATATACCCACCACAGACGAACCCTTTGGATTTGGCCTGTCGCTCTTCCTGATGATATTTTCTTCGCTGATCGTTTTATGGTTTTTCCGACGGAAAAAGTGGATATGAGAAGCGGGAGGTCGTTTTTATAAAGCAGCACAGTTCAATATAGACCCCTGTAAAGCTCAAAATATTTGGATGCCGCCTTTTCCCATGAAAACTCCTGGGCCCTCTCCATCACTTTCGTGGCTGGATGTGTGTCTTCAAAATCTTGCAGACTTTTTTGCAGCGTGTGGCGCATATCATCAGGGTCAAAACTCTTAAAATAATATGCACAGTCGCCGCCTATTTCAGGCAAGGAAGTATGCGTAGACAATATGACCGGTTTGCCAAAATGCATGGCTTCGATCACCGGAAGGCCAAAACCTTCAGCAATTGATGGAAAAACAAAAGCAGTACAATTGGTTAAGAACCACTTTTTTTCACTTTCTGAAACCGGCCCAGTGAAGATTACGCGATCCAGAACATTCCATTTTCTGGCTTCGCTAACAATAGTCTGCTTGTATCCCGAATCCAGTTCTGCCCCAGCAATGACGAGTTTGTAATTATTACCTATTAACAAAGGTGGTAAAACGTGAAAGTTTTTCTTACTTAATATCGTCCCGATCGTAAATAGAAAAGGGCCTTCAACTTGTGACGCTGGCGGACATAAAGGTATATGCTCATCTACACTACAGCCATTGTAAATCACATTTATCGATTTATCCGAAACGGACAGGTGATTCAGTATATCATCCATCACAAAAGCTGAGATGGCCACAACTTCATCTGCTCTCGTAATTTTTGCCTGAATATCCTTCAACCGGCTTTTGATATTGTTTTTTGATTTGCCCTTTTCGTACAAAAAATTCAGATCGTGAATCGTGAGCACCACCGGGACGTCGCGCTGAGAAGGAAAATATTTAGATCCCTGATTGGTACAGTGCCAAACACTGATCTTATCCATTTTTGGAAAAAACAACTTATGAATGACCTTATGAGAAAAATACTCAATATCCTTCCCAAACACATTCTTAATCGACTCGGGGAGATAGAAGCCTATTTTTTCACCAGCCTTTTCTTGTTTTAGTAGCGCGGTCCCGATTTGTAAACAATACTGGTATAATCCCGTGTAGGGATATCTCATTCGTTCACAGTCAATTAGTACTCTGTTTACCATTATGATGCTAAAACCTTAGAGGCGGTGGATTAGGAAATGCGAGTTAAGCTATGAATATATGTCCATTTTTGCCAACACAAACCGGCTTTTCCTGCCCGGAAAATAGAATTACTTATATCAGTGATGACTTATTTTCGGAAGCATTACAGGAAGCAGAGACTACCGACACTCAGAATGCAATACTTTTTTTAAAAGGTTCTGCATGGTAAAGTTAAGTCAAACTTTGTAAGAATCTGTCTAAATAAGAATGTGAATTAACGTTAGCTGACCTTGTGATTCCCGATCAAAGAATGTAGTTTTGTTTTAACCTCCTTAGAATGTCAGCATATCAAAATCATCTGAATTTTAAGTTTTAGCTCTTTAAGAATAATCATAACTAATATGTCACAAGAAATAACAAAACAGGGGCTGTTGCCGGAACCTCTGTTGATAGAAGATCCTTTGCGCTTCGTGCTTTTTCCGATCAAGCATAATGATATTTGGGAAATGTATAAGAGACATGAGGCTTCATTCTGGACTGCGGAAGAGATCGATCTTTCTCAGGATCAAAAGGATTGGGAGAACCTGAACGACGGCGAACGTCATTTTATATCGCACGTTCTCGCCTTTTTCGCTGCTTCCGATGGCATCGTGAACGAAAACCTGGCGATCAATTTTCTGAGTGAGGTGCAATATGCCGAAGCCAAATGCTTCTACGGCTTTCAGATCGCGATGGAGAATATCCACTCTGAAACCTATTCCTTGTTAATAGATACTTATATCAAAGATCCGGTTGAAAAGGATCATTTGCTTCGTGCCATCGATACGGTTCCGTGTGTTCAAAAGAAAGCGGAATGGGCATTGAAATGGATCAATAGTCCTGTTTTCACAGAGCGTATTATTGCATTTGCGGCAGTAGAAGGCATATTCTTCTCAGGTTCGTTCTGTTCGATCTATTGGTTAAAGAAACGCGGGTTGATGCCCGGGCTTTCATTCTCGAACGAGTTGATTTCCCGTGATGAAGGCTTGCACTGCGAATTCGCCTGTTTGCTTTATACACAACATATTGCTAATCAGTTGCCTGAGGAAAGAGTAATTGAAATCATTATGGACGCTGTGAGAATTGAGCAGGAGTTTGTGAGCGAAGCCTTGCCCGTGTCATTGATCGGTATGAATTCGGCGTTGATGAATCAATATATTGAATATGTAGCCGATTTCTGGCTGGAGCGTTTGGGTTGCAGAAAGGTCTATGGATCTACCAATCCATTCGATTTCATGGAGTTGATATCCCTTCCTGGCAAAACCAACTTTTTTGAAAAAAGAGTAGGTGAATACCAAAAGGCGGGCGTAATGAGCGGTGTAAAAGACAAAGAAACCGGCGGCCACAGGATTTCTTTTGAGGAAGATTTTTGAGAGCTTTTAGCTTTTAGCTGAAAAGCGATCCAGTATTTGATATACTCATTATCAGCTCACTGAATATATGAAAAGAATAAAGGGTGGATACTAGTTATTCGCCCTTTGTTGTTTTTGATCTGCAACTTTTTCTAAAACCATTAAGGAACATTAAGCTTAATTTTTCTTAATTCCTTAATTGTGGAAAACAAACCATCTGGCAAACCGCGTCATTTAACCTTTCCCCAAAAGTTCACCGATCATAGTCCAAACCATCTCCCCTTCATATCCCTTCCCTATTGCATATCTGGCCAGTTTCTGCCTCAGTTTGAATGCATCGGGTTCTGTCCTTTGGAGTAGTGTCAACTTCTTTTCCAATAAGCTCTGCAGCCCTGATTTATAGTCGTCCTTGCCGATTACATCCATCGCCTGATTGATATTGTATTCGCTTAATCCACGGCGGTGCAGTTCTTGTTTAATCCGTATCTTACCCCAGCTTTTCACCCGGAATTTCCCCCCTGCAAACGACTTTGCGAATCGTTCTTCGCTCAGATAGTTCTGCGAAATCAGCTCTGCAATCAGCTCATCGGCTTCTTCTCCCCACACATTCCATTTCTTGAGCCGCTGCCTGACCTCGTCCTGCGTCCTTTCCTGATATGCACAATAACTGGCCGCTTTTTGAAGAATAAGTCTGTCCATGGGGGCAATTTCGCTGTGTTAAATAATCTTAAATTAGACACAAGATTAAAGAAAATATCTGTTCGGAATAACTATTTTTGAAGTCAATCCATCCCGAGCACCTTTCGAAAGCCTGACCCGCAATGACCATTCAACGAAGATCTTTTTTAAAATCAATTCCTGCGCTTACCGGAATTTCGTTATTATCAGCAGCAGATATCGCGGTATCGAAACCCGCAAAACTGAACCTTCGCATTCTGATCGCTTCTGACGGTCATTTTGGTCAGCCCGATACTGATTTTCTGACTTTTCACAATGATTTGATTACCTGGATCAATCGGGAAAAATTACAGAAAGGAGTAGATTTTACGATCTTCAATGGCGATATGGTGCACGACGATCCGACATTATACTACGATTTGAAGTCAACGCTCGCAAAGCTACGTGTACCGTATTTTGTTACCCGCGGCAACCACGATAAAGTCGGCCTGGACGTTTGGCAAAGTACCTGGGGGTATCCTACCAACCATAGTTTTGTCAAAGATAATTACGCCTTCATATTAGGCGACACATCTAACGAAAAAGGGGAATATATATGTCCAGACCCGGCCTGGCTTAAAGCGGAAATCGCAAAATATGCCGACAAAAAAGGAATTTTCGTCTTTCTTCATATCACACCGGCCAAATGGACTTCAAACGGTATTGACTGTAAGGAAATCACAGATTTGTTTGACAAAACGCCTAATGTAAAAGCCATCTTCCACGGGCACGACCATGATCAGGATGGAGGCAAAATGCTGGGCAAAAAGCCTTATTTCTTCGACGGTCATTTTGGTGGCAACTGGGGCACTACCTACAAAGGATATCGGATCCTAGAGATTTTTGAAGACAATACCTGGTCCACATATCAATACAATCCAACTGCCGCACCCATACTGAACAGCTTTTCGGGAAAACTATAAATTTCTCACGCCGAAGGTATATTTCTCACTGGTGAACCAATATTTGGCACACTTTTTACATATATACGAACAACAAAAATCGATGTTCGTATATGGATCTTATCAGTGGCCAGCCGTGGTGGTTTTATAAAAATGGGATATCTCATGCATATCCAGCACTCTCCGAAAAAGCAAAAGAAGACGTTGTAATTATGGGCGGCGGAATCACCGGCGCCCTGATGGCATGGTACCTAACAGAAGCCGGGTTCCCCGTGATCGTATTAGAAAAGCGGCATATCGGTATGGGGAGCACCTCAGCCAGCACCGCTTTGTTACAATACGAAATCGATACCATGCTGATCGATCTCATTGAGATGATTGGCAAGAAAGACGCAGAAAGAAGTTACAAGCTATGTGTCGATGCGATCGAAAAAGTATATGCAATCACAAAAAAGCTGAAATCAAAACCGGATTTTTCGTTCAAGGAAAGTATTTACTATGCATCAGTAAAAAAGGACAAGGAGATTCTGAAAAAGGAATTTGAAGCACGACAAAAGATGGGAATCCATGTTGACTGGTGGGACGAAAAGACGCTTCAGCGGCATATTCCCGATCTCAAAAAAAGTGGAGCTATCCTTTCCCACGATGGCGCCCAGGTTGATGCGTATCAGTTTACCCATATTTTATTACAGCATTGTATTGAAAAAGGCGCGAGGGTATATGACACTGTGGAGGTCAAAGAAATAGAACATCATGCACGAGGCGTAAAATTGGAATTGGACAATGGCGTTGTTGTGGATGCGAAAAAACTTATCATTGCCAGCGGCTACGAGTCTCAAAAATATCTGTCGAAAACCGTTGTTCGGCTTCACTCATCTTACGCAGTAATTAGCAAGCCTTTTGATCCAACCCAAAAACTTTGGTACGAGAATGCGATGCTCTGGGAAAGCGCGCGTCCGTACCTATATATGCGCACAACAGAAGATAACCGGATGCTGATTGGCGGGAAGGATGAAATGTTTCAAAGTGCCGTCAAAAGAGATAAACTGCTGGACCGGAAGACAAAACAACTTGAAAATGATGCGAAAAAGATATTTCCTGAGTTACCTTTCGTGACCGATTATAGCTGGTGCGGTACTTTCGCTGAAACGAAGGATGGACTTCCTTTTATTGGCGCGGTTAACGAACATCCTAATACTTATTTCGCCCTTGGCTTTGGTGGAAATGGGATTTTGTTCAGTATCCTGGCTGCGGAAATTATTACAGATTTGATGAAAGGAAAGAAAAACGATGATGCCAGGATTTTCCGGTTTGATCGGGTTTAAACGCAGCGTTTCGGGAGGGGGACGCTGAGTTACGCAGAGTTTTTAACCGCAATGGGACGCGATAGGTTACGCGATGGATGCAAGGAATTTCAAATCAGAAAGTTTAAGGCAAACAAAATAACTCCATGAAACTCTGCGTCAGACACTCGGCGTGCCCCTACCATTACTCTGCGTTTAAACAAAAAAACGCAGAATTTCGAAGAGTAATAAATCTCCCAGAAACTCTGCGCCCAACACTTGGCATGCCCCAGCCCCTCATCTCTGCGTTTAAACCACGCGAATCAAATGGCTTTTCTTACCTTTTGAAACCAGTAAAAAACGATCCTGCAGTAGCGCAAAATCTGTTAGTGGCTGCTCGGCTGACTTTATTTTTTCTTTATTAATACTTACGGCATTTTGCTGAATCGCGCGGCGTGCTTCGCCTTTTGAGGCATATACTTCGCCGTTCGTTGCCACGGATACCAAATCAGTGATATTCGTGCATTCGTTCCACGCAGTTCTGGATATCTCTGTTTGCGGAACACCATCGAAAATCGTATCGATCTCGTCGATGGCGATGCTTTGCAAAGTCTCAAGCGTAGCTTTTCCAAAAAGAACTTCGGATGCCTTCACTGCCAGTCGATAATCTCTTTCGGAGTGAATTCTGATCGTCAACTCTTCAGCAATTGCTTTTTGCAAAATACGCAAATGTGGTGCAGCAGCATGCTCCGCCTCCAACGCTTCAATCTCCTCTTTGCCTTTCAATGAAAACACGCGCAATATCCGTGGACTATCTTCGTCGCTCTGGCTCAGCCAAAACTGATAGAACTGATAGGGCGACGTGCGCTCAGCATCCAGCCAGATATTCCCCCCTTCACTTTTCCCGAATTTAGTACCGTCCGACTTGGTCAACAAAGGCGTGGTCAAAGCATATGCTTTGAAGTATCCTTCCTCATCCCCGTCTTTCCGGCGAATAATTTCAGTTCCTGTAGTAATATTCCCCCACTGATCCGATCCACCCATTTGCAAACGCACATTCCGTGTTTTATACAAATGGTAAAAGTCGTAACCCTGTAATAGTTGATATGAAAATTCTGTGAAGGATATACCTGTCTCCAGTCGCTTTTTCACCGAATCCTTCGACATCATATAGTTTACACTCAGAAACTTACCGGCCTCACGCAGGAACTGAAGAAAACCAATATCCTTGAACCAGTCATAGTTATTGACCATTTCGGCCGAATTGGCACCACAGTCAAAATCCAGAAATTGTTCCAATTGCTTTTTAATACCTGCCTGGTTAAACCGCAAAGTTTCTTCGTCCAGAAATGAACGTTCGGATGCTTTAAACGACGGATCGCCGATCATACCTGTAGCACCGCCCACCAACGCATATGGTTTATGACCAGCGCGTTGAAAGTGTACGAGCAACATAATCGTCGCCAGGTTTCCTATATGCAACGAAGAAGCCGTGGGATCAAAACCGATATACCCGGAAGTCATTTCCTTTTTCAGTTGTTCATCGGTTCCGGGCATCATATCGTGCAACATGCCCCGCCAGCGCAGTTCTTCTATAAAATCGGTATTCATTTCTATGTTTTTATTACTCATTCGAAATCAGAGTGCAAAGGTAACTCTAATCGGTTTTAGAAAATCATCGGCGTTAAAAATCTGTTTAAGAAATCTGGAGATTTTGATCAGGCAGAGATAAAATGTCCCTATTTTTATCTTATATTTTCCGATAAAAATTCAAGTATATGACAAAATCCTTCATCACCATTCTGCTGTTTTTTACACTTGCCAGTGCAGTCTGCCGGGCTCAGAATACATATTGTAATCCCATGGATATTGATTACAAATACAATTTTGAGCAGATCCCCCAGAATATTTCCTATCGCTCCGGTGCTGACCCCGTGTTCGTAAATCACAAAGGCGAGTACTATTTATTTGTCACAATATCAGGAGGTTATTGGCATTCGAAGGATATGCTTTCCTGGAAATATATTACTGCGAACAGATGGCCCTTTGAGGATATGTGCGCACCAGCGGCGCTTTCCGTGAACGATACGCTGTTCCTGTTTCAATCCACTTTTGAACAACGACCGATTTTATATTCGGTAGCTCCGGAAAAAGGTATTTTCGAGTTTTACAACCGTTGGCTGCCCCGATTACCGAAGGATATCGGCCCGTGGGATCCGGCCATATTTCATGACGACGATACCGACAAATGGTATATGTATTGGGGTTCTTCTAATGTATATCCACTTTTTGGTGCAGAGCTCGACCATTCCAGGAAGCTGACTTACAAATCGGATTACAAAGCCATGATGTGGCTCAACCAATATGACCACGGCTGGGAAAGGTTTGGCCCGAACCATTCTGATCCATTCAAACCATTCGTCGAAGGGGCCTGGATGACGAAACATAATGGCAAATATTACCTGCAATATGGCGCGCCCGGAACGGAATACAATGTTTACGCCAACGGAACTTACGTGGGAGACGATCCGCTGGGGCCGTTTACATATGCTCCATATAATCCGGTGGCATATAAGCCCGGTGGATTTGCAACTGGTGCAGGTCATGGAAGTACCTGGAAAGACAATTTTGGAAATTACTGGAACTCAGGCACTTCCTGGATTGGGCTCAACTGGGCAATGGAACGCCGCTTGGTGAGATACCCTGCCGGGTTTGATAAGGACGGACAAATGTTTGCCAATACTCGTTTCGGTGATTTCCCCCATCGCGTGCCGGATAAAAAGTGGTCTGGAAAGGCGGATGAGCTTTTTACGGGCTGGATGTTACTGTCTTATAAGAAACCAGTCACAGCCTCATCGACTTTAGATACTATGAGCGCAGCCAAAATTACAGACGAAAATCCAAGGACATTTTGGGCGGCCAAACAAAATAAACCAGGGGAAACTTTGACGATTGATCTTCAGTCAGCTCAGGATGTGAAGGCAATTCAGGTCAATTATACAGATTACAAATCAGACATTTTTGACAACAATCCAGAAAAGGTATATACCCAATTTCTGATTCAGGTATCGGCTGACAACAAACAATGGGAAACCGTTGTCGACTTGACAAAAGAACCTAAACGCGATAGGCCGTGTGCATATATAGAGTTGCCCAAACCGATCCGGGCGAGATATGTCCGGTATCAGCATGTATATGTAGCCTCTCCGAATCTGGCGATCAGCGAGTTTCGAATTTTTGGAAATGGTACAGGAAAAGCTCCGGCGACGCCGACGAAATTCACTGCTGTCCGCCAGAAAGACCAAAGAAATGTGGATTTGACATGGGAGAAGGTGCCCGGCGCGACGGGATACAACGTGCTTTGGGGAATCGCGCCCGACAAGCTATATCAAACCTATCAGTTTTGGAACGATGAACCGAACAAATTTGAACTCCGTGCGCTAAACGTTGGCGTTCCCTATTACTACGCGATCGAGGCTTTTAATGAGAATGGAGTTTCAGGCGTAAGTGCGGTTGTGGAGACGAAATGACCTGCAAAACATCCGATGTAGTACACGAAAGTCCGAAGGACTGACACTATTATAGCCAAGAGATCACCGCAGAAACCATAACCACGAAGTGGTGACACAGCTTTTTGTGAATTTATTTATTAGATATTACATCAGCTTTTTCCAAAAACGATAGCCAAGCGAGAGTTTTAAGACTCTATTTTGATTCCAAAAATCAGACGAGCCAAAAGTGTTGTTGAGGCCCAAATCATAAGACATGCTCAGTTGAACAATGTTGAATTCCATGCCGAGACCCACGGTTGCTCCATAATCTAACCTTTGAAAAGGTGTTCCA
>NZ_JBXHAQ010000012.1:0-232802 GCF_056895215.1 Dyadobacter sp. HNCC25DJ184
TATTCCACCTTCAAAGATTTCACCGGGTTCATCAGAGCTGCTCGCACACTCTGAAAACTGACGGTACATACCGTGACCGACAAGGCAACCAACCCTGACACAAGGAAGATCCAGCCACTGATCTCAGTTCGATAGGCGAAGGTTTGCAGCCATCTGTTCATCAAATACCAGCCGAATGGAACAGCAACCAGCAAAGCAATAATAACCTGAATAACGAAATCTTTTGTCAGGATACTGACCACTTCCGTTACAGAAGCTCCAAGGACTTTTCTCAGACCGATCTCTTTGGTCCGTTGGGTAATATTGAGCGCTGTCAGTCCAAACAAGCCAATACATGAAATGAATATGGCGATCCCGGCCAGCCAGGCAAAAAAGGAACCAAACCGCTCTTCTGCAATGTATTGCGCATGATATACCTCATCCGCAAAAAAATAGACAAATGGTATTCCAGGCACTATTTCGCTCCATTTCGTTTTCAGCCGGTCGATGGTCTGTACCATATTCCTTTCCGGAATGGCTACGCTCAGATTTGTAAAAAAGCCGGGGGCAATTCGGAAAGTCAGAGGTCTTACTTTTTCCTGAAAAGAGTGAAAATGAAAATCTTTGGTAACGCCGATAATAAGTCCCTTTCGGTTCAGCTGTTGGAATTTTTTACCCAATGCCTCTTCAGGAGTTGCAAAACCAAGTGCTTTGGACGCCGCTTCGTTTATAAGCATCGCTTCGGTTGAATCAGACGATAGCTCAGCCAAAAACGGTCGACCTGCCGCCATACCGATTTCATATTGTTTCAAAAAATCGTGATCTACAAAGTAGGCATCTGCATGAAATTCCTGAAGATCTGACCGGCTGTTTTCTATTTTAGTTGGAAACGTATGATTAGCCTTACCAGGGATAGAAGAAGTCATGCTTATTGGTCCGGAATGGCTTATTTCGTCAAAAGCTTGTTTTACCAGAGCCGAATGCTGCGGTATCCGACTGTCGAACTGAAAATCAACAACCAACATGTGATCCTTCTTAAAACCCGGTTTATGATTTCTCATAAAATCAAGCTGGGTATAAATAACGCCCGTAGCGATAATTAGAATAATCGATACAGAAAACTGCGTCACTACCAAGACCTTACTCAATGAAAAGTTACGTCTTGTAGATATAATTTTTCCTTTCAAAGTATTGATGGTCAACATTCCGGAGAGATAAAAGGCGGGATAGGCTCCGGCTAAAAGCCCAATCAATATTGACGCAGGAAATATACTGACTGTCAAATTGATAAGTTGAAGCTGATTTGTTATAATCACCTTTCCTACCAATGCATTAAAAGCCGGGCTAAGTGTAAAAATCAACAATATCGTAATGAAGTAAGCCATCACACTGATCACTACGGAATCCAGCAAAAACTGAAAGATCAATTGTTTTCGCCTACCGCCAAGCACTTTACGAACACCTATTTCCCTGATGCGCCGTACAGAATATGCGGTTGTCAGATTCACGAAATTGAAACATGATATGAAAAGAACGATCATGGAAATGACTGAAACGATGTACACATTATTTCGACTTTCCGATATAGCACTACCCGCTCTCGTGCCTCGCGGTTTTCCTTCCAGATACACACTTTTTAACGGCTCAAGAAACAACTCGTATTTCGTCTCCCTCTGGTCGGTGTGTTCGCGAACGAGGTTGGTGATTTTGGTATTAAGCTTAGGAATACTGGCTTGCTCATCCAAAACCAGGTAAGTGTAAAAGAAAAAACGTTTCCAGTTGTTATCCCACTCCGGCCCGAGCTTTTTCATCGACAGCAGGAAATCCGTTCGGAAGTGGGAGTTGATCGGCATATCTTTCATCACAGCGCTGACATACACTGTATCTCCGCCATTCAATACAAGTGGCTGGCCAACAGCAGGTTGATCACGAAAATATTTACGAGCAGCAGTTTCCGACAAAACAATATTATCGGGTGCATTCAAAACCAATGCCGGATCGCCGCTCAGCAAGGGAAGGGTAAAAACAGCAAAAATGGATGAATCGGCATAGGCGATATGCTCCTCGCCAAAAGTTTCTTTATCCTTTTGAATGATCAGATAGTCGGGAAAAATCCTGGTGACCCCTTTCACTTCCTGAAAGGATTGCTCAATAAGCGGCGCCATACCTCCCAACGAACTTTTGTACTCGGTGCCGTTTTGGCTTTTGACATCGGTTACCAGCCTGTAAATGTGATCCGCATTTTTATGATAACGATCGTAACTCAATTCAAACCGGACATACATCGCTGCAAAAAAGCAAACACACATCCCAATCGCCAATCCGGTAAGGTTGATCGCGCTTAGCATTTTGTTGCCTAGCATGTTTCGGTACGTGATTTTCAGATAGTTTTTAAGCATGGGAAAGGGATAAGGGTCAAAGGGTTAACGACGCTTGGTCTCGTTTTTGTAGACTGAAAATACAAAATTTGAGAAATTTAAAGTCTGCAACGGTCTGCTAAGGGTATCATATTTGTTTAATTCGACGCAATGCCCCGTTAACCTTTAACCGTTTACCCGTTTGACCCTTTTCAGGCGCTTCGTTAAATACCTCCGAACCGGTTCATCATATAGCTTTAGGCACAAATGAGCTAAAATTACAGAGCCGATAACAAGCGCTACGGCACCGGGCAACGATTGTTCGAAGGTTAGGTTTTCATTTTTAAACCCCAATAATCGCGCCGAACACTACAATCGGATGCAAACGAATGAATCTTCGTTTGAGAAAATCGCTGACAGTCATCGTATAGCCTCTGTCATCATATGCATAACCTACTACAAAACCGGAAAGAAGAAATCGACAGCTAAATATCCATGATTGATTTTTTGATCCAAATGACTGGTTGCGAATGCTTCAAATAAGTGAAAACACACAACTGTAATTGCCGCTACTCCGCGTAATCCGTCTAGTATATTGTAATGCGGTTTGGTATCGGCAAGTGTTAAAGCAGAATCTGAATTATTTGGCATTGATATTCAATTTGTTATAAAATAGCAGTACAGCCTTTTTGAGAATTAAGGAGAAATGTATGCCATATCTCCTGCTTTTCGAGTTTTAAAACTACAAATTAAGATATTCCCATTGGCGACTGTTGGCAATGTCTTTGTTAACGCCGACAACTTCCATTATTTCACGTTTGCCATTTTTCCTTAAAAAAATACAACTAGTTTATTTACCAATCCTCTAAACTTTTCTACTTTTGGGGACAATAAACGTTTGCCTTTTATTAAGTATAATTTTTGAATAATCTTTACCACTTCTTTAAAAAACTGTGGAGCCGCGTCCGGTTCAACTATAACTACTGGATTTTGTCTGATGCTGCTGAGGACGCAAGCTTTGCAGTCATCGGAAACGTAACGGGTAGAAATCCATATTGCAGAATCTATCTTCAGCAACGCGATGCGCCGAAAGTGGTCGCGCGGTGGTATACTGGCTCCAAGCGCATTGCAGGAAACTTGGTTAAAAAGCATGGAATGGTGGTCCTGGCCGACGTTCCTACGCCTGACGAAGTTAAGGATCACAGCCTGATTGTTCCCAATTTCATATCGCTGGCCATTAAACTCCCACCCAATTTGCCCACTTATCTAAGCGGTATATCGGCGAGTATGCGATCCAATATCCGTTTGCTCGAAAAGCGGAATTTCACCTGGAAAATATGTAAAGATCAATCCTGGACGGCCACGTATTATCGCCACTATTACCGCCCGGCGATGTTGCAAAGTCACGGCGATGAAGCATATCTGTATCCCGAGTCAACAATCATGAAAATTGCTCAGGAGCCGGGAATGGAGTTCCTCATGATCTCAGAAGGTGAGAGAATTGTAGGCGCCGCGTTGTGTCAGAATGAGAATGGAACCTACCATATCGTCAACCTGGGTTGGCTGGAAGGCGACGTTGAATTCAGGAAAAAGGGTGTACCTTCCGCATTTTTTTGGTATGCCATCTGCCATTCCTTCGACATCGGATGCAAGCTCGTGAATTGCGGCGGGTCGCCACCCTATCTGGAAAATGGAGTGACCCGTTTCAAAATGCCTTGGGGAGCCACCTATAGTCAGGATCTATCGCATTATGGCGAAAGAACTTTGCTTCTTAATCCTTCCGACCGACAGTGTTACAAGTTTCTTTCGAACAATTCTATTGTAGCATATAATACTGATAAAGAACTGATTGTTCTCAGCAGTAAGCGCCCCGAAGAAAGTAATTTGCGTGATGAATTTCTGAAAGATATTAAGGCCTGGTACCTGCTTCGCCACGAAGAAAATAAGGATTGGCGAGAGAGTTCCCACGGGCATATTCCATTGTCATTGCGAAGTTGGTATGAGTATATCGAACCCGCATATTCTAGTAAAAATTCCAAATCAGCCACTCAGAAAGGTGCCTTGTCGCCCGCCCTCGTTGCTGAAAATTGATCCAAAATATTTATGCCATCTCAGAATAATGCCCCAAAAGTACTGATCCTTTCTTTCCAGAACTTTTCAGGAATTGCACATCTTCCCAAATGTTTGAGCAACGCTGGGTTCGAAGTGGCCGCGATTTGCCCACAAAACAACTATTTGGCCTCCACCAAATTTCTGAAGAAACTATATGCTCTTCCCAAATATTTTCTCTATTGGAATATCAGAGATCTGGTTATCGACATTGCTGGAGAATATGAGCCCAATCTGATGATGCCGGGAGATGATATCGCTTTGGCGTTTCTGCAGAATTTATATTTGCGATTGCCGCAAGGTCAATATCCGAAGCTTTCAAAGTTGCTTGAACGGTCTCTGGGCGATCCGTCTTATTATGGCGCTTGTACCGACAAGGGGGCATTCGGTAAATTGTGTAAGACATTAGGGCTGAATATTCCGGCGCAATATCCGGCAAAAAGCACCGCGGAGGTGATGCATAGTGCTTCGCGACTTGGGTATCCGGTGGTGTTCAAAAAAACGTTGTCTTGCGGCGGGGCGGGAGTTGAAATTTGTGAATCGGAAGAAGAGTTAGACCGACACTCAACAGGTTTTTTTGGCACCGGGCCTATGCGATTTTCAGAAAAACTGCGCTGGGAAATACATATGGCCAGAGGATTGGACATCCGCCATCTGATGTGTCCGCAGGAAGATTCGATTGTCGTGCAGGAATTCATTTCTGGTAGCGTCCTTTCCCATACTTTTGCGAGTAATGAAGGGCAATATCTTTCCGGCTTTACATATAAAAACCTGAACAGCGCCGAAAATAGTAAGCTTCCATGTCGCCAGCTTCAGATACTGGACGTTCAGTATGACTGCGAAGAAATAGCGAGGATACTAGCCAGCCACTTGAAGCTGAATGGCTTTGCTTGCATCGATTTTATCCGCGACGAATCCGGGAATTTGTTTGTCCTGGAATGTAATGCCAGACCAACCCATACTGTCATCCTCGGAGAAAGGATTGGTCTTGATCTTGCCAAATTATTTTTCCGGCAAACCGAATTGCCTACTTCATATGTCAAAGAAGGACGTTTTTCTCTATTCCCTGAAGCAATGCGAGAAAACCCAGCCGGGTTCGACGCCAGACAGGCCATCATTCCCTGGGATGATACCCAGCTGATGGCTTCCCTGTTAAACGATCCACGACCGACGGCACTTTCCAAAAAATGGCTTGCAAAAATTCCTTTGCCATGGTTAAAAAATCAATGGAAAGGATATCGTAACCGAAAGCTGGTTTCTAGAGATTCTCCGGAGGTGATGATTGAGAAGGAAAGTGGTGTGCTGGCTTAATGGTTTTAGTTAATATAAGTCTCATTATTCTTATAAACGCCCTCATGACTGAAAATTTGTTGATTTGATACAAACCTGTACCCTCGCTGACGATAAAATATGAGCCATTCAAAATAACAAATTTTGAACAACGCCGGAAGTTGAGAAGCTTCATACTTGGACATCTCAACTAACTCGACCACGGAATCATCGAACAGACTGTAATAAAACCATATTGTAAACGCCTGCTAACTTTTTGGTAAGTCAATTATCACTAAAAATCAATCTGCCACTTAAACCATGACATAAGAGAATCAATATTGATTTGCAGTGATTTTCCCATTACGACTTTATGTGAACTTAGTCATTGTCCAGAGATCGTTCCCTTCACTTGAACAAAACCACCCCCTTCATACTCTGCTGATTTCTAAAATACTCCACATCGCCTTTACCAGTCCAGTTGATTGCCTGAAACACATTTGTCAGATCGGTGACGTTTGATATGCTTTTTTGATTCATCGAGCGGATTACATCGCCTTTTTTAAGACCTGCTTTTGCGAGAAGACTTCCGTCTGCAATGCTTTCAATCACTACACCTTTTTCATCGGGCAAACCAAAGGCCGATCGATCGCCGAGGCCGTTTACGTTTCGAACTCTTCCGCCCAGCCAGTCCATTTCCTGGATCGCTTTCCCATCTGCCGTTGTCGTCAAAGCAGGTAATGGCACATGGGCAGATTTTGCTTTCAAGTCCTCCGAAACAACACCGAATTCATTCATCGGGAAGTTCACAAATCCGAGTTTTAGCGCAGGGCTTTCCGGTTTTACCTGATAATTTCCTTTGGCCACATCCACAAACATCGGATCTCCAGCCAAACTATGTTCATCCGTTTTATTCTTTTGGGCAACCTGAAGTGCTATATCGTCAGGGAAAAGGTTGAAGTCCACTTCTTTCCCCCATTCATTTACCTGAATAGGATAATATGGTTTTGTGACTATATTCTTCCTGAAAATGTCACCGCTGCTGGCAAACCACACATGCGGATGAAATGAATTATTTACAATGATATTGTTCTCTACCAAGCGCTCAAAACCTTCCCGAAGTTTGAGTCCACCGTTCAGACAAAGATTATTATAGATATGGTAATTGCTGCTGCCGTCGTCCAAATCAATATCCCAGCCATGGTCGCAACGGAAGCGGTTGTTACGGATTATGATGGTTTTCTGAACATCCTTCAGTATCAGATCCGGATGCTCGGCCACCAGCCTGTCCATCACGGCGCGGTCAGGATGCCAGAACCTGTCGCGGCCCCAGGAGTTGAACGAGCCATGATCACCCGTTTCCAAGACGGTATTGAAGATATCGTTAAACTCAATAATATGTCCTCCCCACGTCCCCTCGCTGATATTGATACCTGAGCGAGGAACATTATAAATGGTATTATGGCTTACCGTAATATCCATCGACATTGAAATTTCCACACCGGCAACCTGCTTTTCTACCCGCCCTAAGCCGTGCATCAAGTTGTCATAGACCTTACATTCGGCAGGATAGTTGTTGGATTTCGGCCCTGGTTGCTTGTCCATTTTACTGTACGGAATCCACTCATGGTATTCAAAGCTGGGCGAACGAACCGCGGCTGGATCCCCCACGAAACAAACGGCACTGGCTCCGATGTTCTCAAAATGCGATCCGGAAACATCTCCTGCTCGATTATAATTACTAAAAAAGACCCCATTACCCCCAACCGCATTGAAATAGCATTTTTTCACAGTACACTGCTCTGTACCTTCCAAAACGATTGCTCCACCCCTATATATGGCCCAGTCGCTCCGCAGAAGGGGTTCCCTGGTATCCATGAAGGTCCGGAGCGTGTGCGTCAACTCAAAGCCTTCCAGGGTAATATTGCTTACCGGATTGCTAGCAGTACCACGGAATTCAAAAAGATGTTTGATTTGCGGCGTCAGTATTTTAGTCTTCGTCAAATCCTGACCTGGACTTGCATATACGTAAAGTGTTTTTTCAGCTTTGTTATAATACCATTCTCCGGGTGCGTCCAGTTCCTCGAAAACATTTTCGATAAAACGGTATTTGTTGTGCATTCCCATCTGCCGGTTATTCTGATATCCTCCTTCCATCTGGAGTGTACCGTTCGCGTTTTTCCCAGTCACCAGATAGTGGTAATCGCCCCATTCGTGCTTGTGCATGGCGTGGATATATGCTCCCGCCGGCGACTTCCAGGATTTGATTTTCGGGAGTGAAAGGATATCTTCGGCATACCCTCCAAAATGGCTGATCGTCGAATCATAATTCGGATAGCGCGCCATTCTCATTTTTTCTGCTCCTACGAAGAGCTGATCCATCACAGGGCTACCCGCAACCATCGCTTTTTTGATATTTCCTTTATATACTTCCCATTTCAGTGTCAACTCAGAAGCGCCGCTGATCGTTACTTTTTCTCCATCAAATGCCTTATATATAGCTTCCTCTCCGGGTTTTCTCGAGTCTTGCGGGCCGAAAATAACAGGTTGTTTCAGATAGTAAGTTCCCTTGCGAACGAAGACTGTAACAGGCTCATGGATTGCGCGGATTTTGTTTCGGGCGGCCTCCAAAGTGGCCAGTGGCTTTTCTTTCGTTCCCGGATTGGCATCGTTACCGGTTTTCGACACATAAATATCTCTGGCATATGCTGATACAGTGAGCAGCAAAAAGATTAATACCAGCGGGGATCTTGAAATCTTAGTTGAGCAAAAGGAAATCATTTTTTGAATAACGCGTGTTTATCTAGCAAAGATTGAAGATAAGGATACTTTATTTATTTGCATATATCGTTTCAACTTTTGTAACCCGCTTTTGTGTATTCATCACAACCTCATATCCTGCCATTGCCGGAAATATCGCAAAATGCAAGTCGGTAAAACGCTGCAAGATAATGATATAGCATACCCCGTTCGTGCATACACTTTTTCAGGCTGGCTAACCAAAACAATTACAATTGACCGATTTAAATGGGAATTGGCACATATTGAACCAATGAATGTGTATTTGTTCTCATGCTATTTTGTGACCGGACGAAAAATTTTATGTCAAACCAACCGACATAATTTACACACGATAATCGAATATTGATATGAAAAAGTATACTGCGGAGTTCGTTGGAACCTTTTGGCTTGTACTCGGCGGTTGTGGCAGTGCGACGCTTTCGGCAGCTTTCCCCGGTGTCGGTATCGGACTTCTGGGGGTTTCATTGGCCTTCGGCTTGACTGTCATCACGATGGCATATGCAATTGGGCATATCTCTGGGGCGCACCTTAACCCGGCCGTTTCGATAGGGCTCTGGGTGGGTGGCCGCTTTCCAAAAAAAGACTTAGCTCCTTATATTATTGCCCAAATTTTGGGAGGAGTTGCCGCTGCTGGTGTTTTATCCATTATGGTTGCAGGCAACGGTAGTCATCTGGGCGATTTCGCAGCAAATGGATATGATGAACATTCGCCAGGAAAATATAGCATGATTGCCGCCCTGGTGACAGAAATCGTGATGACGTTTATGTTTCTGTTCGTCATTTTGGGAGCGACGGACAAAAATGGAACACCCCAGTTCGGTGGCTTGGCGATCGGCCTGGCCTTAACTTTAATTCACCTGATCAGTATACCTGTAACGAATACGTCAGTAAATCCGGCGCGGAGTATCAGTCAGGCACTATTTGTTGGCGGTTGGGCAGTAGAACAACTTTGGCTTTTCATTGTTGCACCAATCATTGGAGCAGTACTGGCTGGAATGTTTTACCAATCCCTTACAACAGATCGTTGACCTGACAAGTAATTTGGAGATTTTCAAAAACGCAGCCTTTATACAAGACTGCGTTTTTTGTGTTGTTCAATACAACGCTGTAAAGAACTGATCCACCTTATGTTGATCTTCTGGAAAGTTATATACCTCAACAATTTGTCCATCCTTTATTTTCCATAAAAGACAGGACATTCCTTTGTAGTTTTCAAGATCTGCCACTTCGCTCCAATTTAAATGGCAGTCAATTACGTATTCATCGTTAACTCCCATCACAATCGGGCTTGCCTTAAATGAACCTTTCCCAAGCTGTCTCAGGTAGTCGACAACTTCCTGCGGCCCTGTCTTTACGCCACTTAGCGGGTGTTTTCCAGGAATAACCCATCGAATGTCCGGAGATAAGATTGCCTTTACCTCCTCCATATTCTGAGTGGCATATGCATTAAAAAATTGATGTACTAAATCCAGATTCGGGTGATTGGCGCTCATATATATAGTTTAAATATGTCTTGACGAAATGCTGATGCCCATTCCATTTGTCGTTTCCGTTCAGCAGCACTTGGTGACAAATGTATATTTAATTACTTTGGCGCGATTGTTCACATTCGACTTTGTTTTATTGGTATCGGCCATGACTAGAAATCCTGTTAATTGTTCAGCACTTTCCTCCGAAAAACCGTTGTTTGTATATCATCATAAACTCGGAAGGTTCCATTCCGATTGGCATCAGCATCATTATGGGCAACTGATTTATGCTGAAAACGGATGCATTCATATACACACAGAAGGCCGGAAAATTCTTTTGCCCAACTGGTATGGAGCCTGGATCCCTCCGCACACTTTCCATGAAATATGGTCGGATAGCCCAGGTTTATTTATGCGTGCCGTATGTTTTTCAGATACTGCCGATCGTGGTATGAGCAAGCACTTATCCGTATTTCCGGTTTCGCCGCTTGTCAAAGAGATGATCCGATACTCCGAACGATGGAATGAAATAGCGTATGAAAATGATGAAGAAAATGCATTTGGAAAAGTTCTACTTAATCTGCTTCCGGAGGAATTTACAAAATCGCTGGGAATATGCCTGCCTTCAACCAGCCACGAAAAACTAAGCAGCCTTCTCGAAGATTTCCAAGCAAGACTTCACGAAAAACAATCGATCGACTTTTTTGCACGAAAATTCGGTTATTCTCTCCGCACACTGAACCGTTTGTTTAATAGTCAGCTAGGCGTCTCTTTTTCCAGTTACGCCAAAATCGCGCGAATCATCAAAGCATTGGAATTGATCGAAAATGGGGAGGATCAGGTTACTGAAATTGCATTGGCGGTGTGATATGAGAGTTTACCAACTTTCAGTAACAATTTTTTGGAGATATGTGGGGATCGGCCGATGCATTTCATTGGGCAGAAAAAACAGTTTGGATAATTAAACTCCCTCGCTGCAACTGCAAAAAGTATATCCCTAAGTTTTACGCACATATACCCAATCCACTTAAAACCAGGTATATATATGCTGATTTTGAATTATATGATCAACCTTTGCTACCATCGTAATGCTTTGATATCGAAATATTTACTGTAAAATCGTAGATTTATGGATCAAACTTGTCTCAAAAAATCTCTAAGTTAAAAGTAACTTTTCGAATGAAACTAGGAGCATTTTCAATAAGCTTAAGTGTCAGGGACATTCAGGTTTCGAAGGAGTTTTATGAAAAACTCGGATTCACCGTCTTTGCCGGAGATCTTTCCAAAAACTATCTGATCATGAAAAACGGCGACGGACTCGTTGGCCTTTTCCAGGGTATGTTTGAAAACAATATTCTAACTTTCAACCCCGGTTGGGATCAAAATGCGAATGCAGTTCAGCCGTTTGACGATGTGCGGGAAATACAAAAAGATCTGAAAAAGAAAGGTCTCAAACTCGCCAGCGAAGCCGATGAAAAAACAACCGGGCCTGCGAGTTTCATGCTTATCGATCCTGATGGAAATGCGATTTTAGTGGATCAACACGTATAGTAATTTCGCATGACTGGCCTTTCGTACTACAATTCAGACCGCTCACATATATAATCAACTGTAATCCAGACATTTTCTTTAATTTACTCTCGATACTACTTACTCAAACGGAAATTAATATGGCAGCAGCATGGTACATATCAGCGATTATTCTTCTTTGGTATTTAGCCAAGGAAGGACGTTATGAAAAACCGAAATGGAGCAGAGCAATCGTTTCTGCGTTGTTTTGGCCATTGTCCATATTTTTTAAAAGATATCCGGAAGATCACACGGATCGCTCGCACGGCTCCCACTGATTTAAAACGGCGTGGCGCTCGCACTGATTTAAAATCGGTACGAGTGCTCAATATTTCTTCCCAGCTGCTCACCAACCCATATAATAATCCTTCGCCAACCATTTCGGGCGATTCATATGGAAGTGGATATCCAGCATTTTCTCTGCCTCACAAAATGCACCTTCAACCCAGCCCTGCTGGTCGGAATAGGCTTCGCCGCAAATGTGTATACGTTCTTTGGGATCGGGCTGGCGCATATACGGCATGACATCTTTTACGGAGGTACCCGCTTTCCAGGCATGATATCCTGCACCAAACGGATCCTCAGTCCAATCTTTAAAATAAGTAACATATGGTTCCGGAATTTGAACCTGCGCCCCGTGCACTTCCCGCAGCTGCTTCATCACCTCGTTTACCATCAGCTTTGTCGCCTGAAGATCGTTTAGTTTTTTCAATTCTGCCATCGGCGCAGATTCGGCTGGCCTTACTTCAAAAAGCACTTTATCGTCGGACAATGCTTTCCAGAAAGTCTCCGTTTCCATATCACCATAACTTCCAAGCAACATCGAATTTTGAGTTTCGGGATCAGTACCAAAATAATAGCACTGCCGCATCGGCAAATCCGTAATTGAGTGCCCGGAATCTATACCAAGTGCTTTCCACCAAGGAGTTTCAAAACCCATCAAAATCTTGAACGCCGGCTCCATAATGGTCGACCGGATATTCCTGTCAAGCGTTTTATTGGTGTCCAAATTGAAAAAGAAATTGTTCTGGTCCAGCAATTCCAGCGACTTGCGCGGCATGGCCAGGATAATCGCATTGGCATATACTTTCCACTGCTGGTTCGAGCGAATGTTCAGGAATATCAGTTCATATTTATATCCTTTCTCGCTGTGATCCTTATTAAAAGTAAGCAGCTGATTTTCAGACCATATGCACGCGCCTTTTTCACCCATATACTGGTTTGCCAAAGCATAACAAATACTGTCATACCCTTCCTGAATAGTCTTGTAAGTCACATCAGCAGAAAAATCACCAACCATATAAGGAAAGGCTTCGGCTGCATTCCAGTTGATCGTATTGGAATAATATCCACCAGCATTGGCCACAAACTCATATCCCTCCTGTGACACCTGATCTTTTATCAAATTCCAGAAACCCAGGTCATTCACTTTACGGCCATCATAGGGCGAACCTTTAAAATTATAAACCAAACGAGGCTTGATATCGTCCCAATCCTGGCTCGTGAGTAGAAAGTTAAAATCGTATTTCGATGGCCCGGCCAGTATTTTCTTCTTATACTTTTTGGCACACCAGGAATCCGCCATCAGCACTTCATAGATTATTTTGTTGAAAAGCTGATCCGAGCTGAAACCCAGGTCATCTTCATTGAGATAATACCTCGTTTCTACTTGCTGACCATATCTCTGCGCAACATCCCACGCATCCTGTTTGAAATATTGCTTTCTTAAATAAAACAGAAGGTGTGACGGATCGCCCATCGGGAAATCTACCGGCGTCATTTTATCCTTCAATACCAACTTGCGCTTGCTCAAATCCTTTTCACTTGTCGGATATCCTTCTATCAAAGTCGTCACGATTTGCTGGGAAGTGAGGTAGCGCATGCCACCCAATTCACCCCAAAAGTTCATTCCAGGCATAATAACCGACTTCAATCGTCCGCCGAGTTCGGTATTCATATCAAAAATCTGAACTTCGCTTCCCTTATATTTCTTTTCTTCCAGAAGGCGAAAAGCACTGTACAAGCCGGACGTTCCAGCCCCGACGATCGCCACTTCGATCTTCATTCCGGGATTCATGCCCGGGTTCAAAGGTGTGTTCTTGTTCATTCTGATAACGGTTAGGTTACAATGGTTTGAAATAATGCTTGCCCAGTTGGAAAGGAGTAATATCAAAAGTGGTATGCCCGTCGAGGGCCAGATCGGTCAGGACTTTGCCTAAAAAGGGTGTAAATTTAGCAGCCCAGCCGGTCGCATATATCACGATGTTTTCATGATTGGGCACGAATGTAGGGGCAAAATCGATCAGCAGTTCCTTGTTCGGAATCTTGCTTAAGGCCACCAGACAAGTCGACATAAAATAAGGCGTTGGATCAAGGCCAGTCATATGATTTCTGATCCACTCGGAGGTATAGGCAAGCTCCTGATAATTTGGGATAAAGGATTTCTGATTGGGCTCCATCAGCGGATTGATAACGAAATCGGGTGCTACCCGGATATAGCCCGGATGATCCCAGGATACGCCGGGAAAGCCATAAAACTCATTCCCATTTTCGCCCACAGGATTTTGAAAAACAAACCAGGTAGGATATTGAATGGAAGGGCTCGTTTTTTTGAAATATGCAGACGACATATTCCAGTAAGTAGCCTTAATCGTGAAACCCAATAAATTGATAACCCCGTCGACGTATGGACCGGGAACGATCACTATTTTCTCTGAAGTATATACCCCGTTCGGTGTGGTAACCTCAAAAAACTTACCGGATTGGGTGATTTTTATGACAGGAGATTGATCTCGAAGTTCGGTATATGGATCTTTTTTACATAGCCCCAAAAGTGTTTTTATAGTCGCCTTGAAATTGATACTCGCGCCGTCGGGCTGGAACAAACCGGTATAGGTTTCTGGCAAATTTCTAAAATGATATTGATCTTCTATCTGTTTTGCAGTCAGGGAAGTGTACGGAACATGGGCGGCTTTCAATGCTTTTTCTGCCTCCCCGATATTGCCCTCTGTCGAATGAACGGCTGGGTCGCCAAACCATAGCGTTCCCACCTTATCCCGGAGTTCCGTTTTCGTATGGCTTTGTAGTTCAGTCCAAAATGGCTCCGAATCCAGTGCCATTTTTACCATATATTCCTCCGGATATGGAATTCTGAATTGACGTGAAATCCCAGCCGAACTGCCCAATTGATTTAAAAAAGTAAATTGTTCTAAAACCAGCGTTCTCGCCTTTCGTTTGCCTAAATGATAAGCAGTCGATAAGCCCATCGCACCGCCACCCATCACAATTACATCATAATTATTGCCTGAGATTCCTTTCATAACGATACTAATTAGAAGAGTGGAAGCACTGTAACTAGTTGTGCAATTAGATAGAATTTATTTGTTAACAATTATAAATAAATCAATGCGGCTATCCTATTTTGCATATCCGGATTTCACTAATTCGTTTGAACAATTGATTAAGCGGTACTGATTTGGGAAGAAACCCTCCCTATATTAATGACAATTCCCATTCACTATAAAACACCCTCTGTTGTCGCTGCGATTTCAAATAAACGGACGAGATATTTTCATTCTCTTTTTCGGTATGGAGTTGTCTGGCCAATTTGTTACATTTATCATAGACAACTCACCCTCAATATGTTGTACAAAAAATTCACCCCCTCTCCTAACCTGACACCTTTTGTCGAGACCTTCTATATTTGGGAGTACACATCTGATCTTACAACCCCTTTTATCGTGGAGTCACCGCCCAATGGATACGCCTCGATGGTGTTCAATTATGGTGACAGATATAGTATAATGAATGACAAGTACCAAAATCAGATCGTTCCCGCTACTTTTCTGAGCGGGCAATCGACCAAAAGCTACCGGTTACATCTAAACGGAAGCATCGGCATGATTGGAGTCGTCTTCAAACCAGCGGCCGTCAATACCATTTTTGGTCTTCCTATGTTTGAGTTTTCCGACGAGCGTATAGATCTAACGACAATCCTCGGCAATGATATCTCTGTTCTATACGAACAAATTCTTGAAGCTGAATCTGCGGAAATACGCGTCAATATATTGGATAACTATCTTACAAAAAAGGCATTACAGCCAAAAAGGTCTTATGATAGAAATGATTTTATCGCCAATTTGATTCTTGAGAAACACGGGGTCTCACCCATCCAGGATCTCATGCAAGAATTATATGTTTGTCCGCGACAATTTCAACGTCAGTTCCTGAATAAAGTCGGCGTTAGTGCGAAATACTATGCGCGCATCAGCAGAATGAGCAACTTGTGCGCCGTAATGGCACGAAGCTATTGGAGCGTCCAGGATTGGCAGCAAATAATCTATCAGTTCGGCTATTATGATCAGTCACATTTTATAAAAGAGTTCACAGAGTTTACCGGAAAAGCGCCATCCAGTTATTTGCGTAATAATTCAGAGCTGGGCAATTTTCTAAAATCCTGACCGGAAAAATGTCGTTTTTTTACAATTTCCAAAATTCGTATGTACTTAGTTTTGACCCGAAAACTAAACTATACATGGAAATGAAAAAGCTTCTTTTGTTTTGTCTCTTACTCCAATTTCCGGCTGTTGCACAGGAGAAACTTTGGACGGAGGCTGACCGACGGTATACCATCGACAACTTTAAAAGAACCCGTGATGCACTGATTGCGGAAGTCGAAAATCTTACGCCTGAACAATGGTCCTTCAAAGAATCGCCTGACAGATGGTCTATTGGTGAAGTTGTTGAACATCTGGCTCTGTGGGAAATCATATGGTCACGGGAAATCGGAATGGGATCTCAGGGCACGCGTCATCCTGAACTTCTTTCAACCAGTCGTCCGGATAGTTATTACACCGAAAAAATAATTGAAGAAACCCCGCACATATCCTCACTCTTTTCCAGGCCGACGGGGTTTATTGAAGGCAAGAACAATCTCACATTCTTTCTGCGTGGACACGCCCTGAATCTTGAATTTCTGGAAAAAACACAAGTTGATATGCGGACATTATTCGAACTTACCGGCACCCCTAACCCTAGAAATATGCATCAGGTGTACCTATATCAATGGGGCCACGTTGACAGACACTTAAAGCAAATCAAAAAAGTAAAAGCGCATAAAGATTATCCAAAGCAGATTTAACGGGGTTAAGGTTAACTGGAAATCGGTTGAAGTCAAACTTTCTTTCCTCCAAAAACTCAAAACTGAACCTCAGTCACTCATTCTCTAATTCACTCATTCAAAATTTATTTCACCCATTCACCCATTCAAAAATTCAACTTTAATTGACTATGGAAACGATCAAAAAAGAAAACCTTACCGAACTCACAAGAAAGGGCACCTGCATCGAGTTCTTTTCAGCATATCAGGATATGGACATTGAGAGAATGTTAAGCCTGGCAGCTCCAAATGCGACTGTCTGGTTTAAGCCACTTGGTAACGATGGTAAGGGCCAGTTTAATGAACTCGGAAAAACGGTATGGGTTATGCTTATGGACTGCTTCCCTGATCTGGACAATACGGTAGATTCAGCTACCGCGGAAGATGACGCTGTTACATGTAAAGTAGCCATTTTCGGAACTCAGGAAATGGATTTTTTAGGGCTACCGGCAAAAGGACTACGCTTCGAAAGCGACCATATTTTCATCTTCAGGTTCGATAACTCCGACAAAATTTCAGGCCTGACGATTGACTGGGATCACGACAATTTTGTGGCGCAATTGACGGGAGTTTGAAACCAGCATTGTTCGTGATTGAGCATATGCGTTGTTGCACATCGCCAAAAGATTCGACATTCCGGAAAGTCATGAATTCGTGATTTTCCGGAATGATTGTTTTTTACCGAACATTAACAATCTTCTTCCCCGAAAAAAGATATTCAAATTTTGTAGTTAACAAATGAATTGCAAAATAATATTACCGTTAACTAAGTATCTATATTTCAAACCCTTACAACCCATCAAGAATCCTTAAATTAGTTGAATACTAATCCTTCTAACGCAACTAACATTATGGAACTCGCAGAACTTAACCAGGAATTCGGAAAGGCAGAACAGGCCAAAGACGCAACTTTTTTCGCAAATCATTTAGCCGACGATTTAGTTTTCAGGCGGGCGACGGGGACGACGGCAACGAAAGAAGACTTTTTGGCGGGACTGGCGAACCCGGGCTTAATATACCGTGAAATAAGTACTGAGATAAAATCAATTATTAAAGGGGGAGCAAAGGCTGCGGTGGAAGCTTTGGTAACCGTTGATATGACCAAGGATGGAAGTGATATCAAAGGTTCATTTAAGAATGTACGATTCTTTGAAGATCAAAACGGCACCTGGAAATTGGTCTACTGGTACAACGAAAAAGCTTAAAGACCTTTTTTGAACAAACAGGAAAGCATATTTCTTAAATATATCCACTCATTAATTAAATTTTCTTATTAATACAATTCACTCTCTGTCAATTATTTAACGACCTCCTCATCTTCGTTTTTACTCACCTGCTCCAGCCCCCATTTCCAAATCCCAAGCTTTTGACCTATTTTCGATCCATTACTTTTCCTTAATATGTTGGAAAGGAATCTTACAAAAATCATCGATATTTTGTCCCACTCCCGTTCATGAAGCAATTTATTCTTTCGGTCAGTCTGGTCTTGCTGACGTTTGCGTTTTCTTTGGCCCAAAATGTCTATTATTTTTCCGAAGGTCTCGGTATTGGCCCCTGTCATCAATACGGCAGGGAGGCGCTATATACCGATCAGCTCGCTTTGCAATTATATAAAGGCGTCCTCCCGCAACCCAAAGACGGTCAGGCACTTGGATCCGACAACAAAGTAATATGGAAACCAGTCAAGGCTGATACCGCTCATCGTTTTCGTGGCGAATCTTTTTCCAACGGGTATATCTACCTGACATATGATGCCAAAAAAGAGCAGGTTGCATTGCTGAATGTTCAAGGAAATGATATGGTTTTCGTTAACGGCACACCTCATGGCGGCGACGTGTACCGCTACGGCTGGATGCATATTCCGATAAAATTAAAAAAAGGGAAAAACGAGTTTTACGTCCGCGTGGCTCGGTTTGGAAGATTTGGGGGTATTGCCGCAAAACTTACATTTCCCGAAAAACCTGCATTCCTGAGTACCGAAGATCTGACCATGCCGAACGCAGTTGAAGGTCTAAAAAATGATTCATTGTGGGTTGGATTAGTAGTGGTCAATACGACGTCGAAACCAATGATTAGCTCGACGGCCAGGGCTGATATTGGTGGTGAGCAGGTTGTTACTTCCCTCCCAATAATTCCCGCTATGAGTAGCAGAAAAGTTGGATTTTTGGTGAATGCTTCTGGCGCTTCGACAGTCGGAAAAAAGGACATTGGCATTTCGCTGATTCAGAATGGAAAAGCTATTGATACTAAAACAATTACGTTGGAGACCGTTGCGTCCGGCAAACAATACAGCAGGACTTTTGTGAGTGCGATGGACGGAAGCATTCAATATTATGCAGTTTCGCCCTATATCGGAGACCAATCTAATACCCACCCAGCTCTTTTTTTCTCGGTTCACGGCGCGGAAGTTCAGGCAATTAGCCAGGCAAGAGCTTATAAACCAAAAGATTGGGGTGTTGTGGTGGCGCCGACCAACCGTCGTCCCAGAGGATTCAACTGGGAAGATTGGGGAAGGCTCGATGCATTGGAAGTTTTGGAAATTGCTAAAAAGACATTCACGCCAGACCCGTCGCGTATATACCTGACAGGTCATTCGATGGGCGGGCACGGAACCTGGTTTTTAGGCGCGACCTACCCCGACAAATGGGCGGCTATTGCTCCCTCTGCCGGGTATCCGACGTTGTCATCTTATGGATCGCATGATGGTATGATACCTGACAGCGCAGGCTCTCCGATGGAAGCTATGCTGCTTCGTGCCAGCAATCCTAGTAATGTTTTAGCGCTGGCTCAAAATTACCGGGGCCTGGGTGTATATATCGCTCACGGAGATGCCGACAAGACGGTTTCTGTTGAATATGCACGTCAAATGAAGAAGTTACTGGCCGGATTTCATCCCGATTTTAGCTATTATGAATATCCGGGAGGCGGGCACTGGTATGGTGATATCAGCGTCGACTGGCCGCCAATTTTCAACTTTTTCAGCTGGCACTCTATCGCAAAAGACACGGCAGTATATCATCTGGATTTTACAACTGCTAATCCGGGGGTATCCGCAAAAATGAAATGGGCATCCATTCTCCAGCAAAATGCTGCATTGAAATACAGCCGAATTGTATTGGATCTGAATAAAACCAAAAATCTGATTACCGGAACAACTAACAATGTTGCTACGCTCTCTCTAGACCTTGCCACCTTCGAGAAAGGAACAAATGTTCATATACGTCTCGATAGTTTGAATGACATTACATATCAGGTCAATCAAAACAACGAAACAATAATTTTGAGCAAAACGGACAATTGGTCAATAATTTCAAACTCTCTGGACAAACAAAAGAATCCCATACGTTCAGGGACATTCAAGGAGCCTTTTCAAAACAGAATGGTATATGTATATGCCACCAACGGCTCAGCGGACGATAACAACTGGGCCCTGGAAAAAGCAAGGTACGACTCAGAAACCTGGTATTACCGTGGGAACGGAGCGGTTGATATCGTCGCCGACAAAGACTTTGAACCTGCCAAATATCCAGATCGTGGCGTGATTCTTTATGGAAATGCATCAAACAACCTTGCCTGGAACAAGTTACTTTCCAACTGCCCGATCCAGGTTACCAAGGGGAAAATTACCGCCGGTACAAACGAATTCATTGGCGATAACCTTGCCACTTATTTCATGTGGCCACGACAAGACAGCAAAATTGCTTCTATCGCCGTCATCAGCGGAACGGGCAAGCTCGGTATGCAAGCAGCAAACGCCAACCAGTACTTCGCCGGAGGTAGCGGCTTTCCCGACCTTATGATATTCTCAGCTGACATGTTGGAAAACGGATTTAAAGCCGTTAAAATGGCCGGATTTTACGGAAACGACTGGTCGGTGGAAAAGGGTGAGTTTGTGGTGAATCCTTAAAAGTTTTACTGTTCGAAAGATTTGAAAACGCGCTTGGGTTTGTTTCCTGGGCGCGTTTTTTTTTCGGGAGAAAGCCCTGCCAGGTTTTTACAACCTTACAAGTCTGTCTGCCTCCCCTACTTCACACTTCCTAAATACTCTAACAAAGCATAAAAATCCTTTTCTGAAATAACATTCCGGAATTGATCCGGCATAAGCGTGTACTTTGAGGCACGATATTCTTTGATTTCATTCTTCACGACCGAAAATTCCTGACCTCCCTGATCCGCAAAAACCATCGTTTCTCCCTCCGTCCGTCGATATAAACCAGATAAAATCTTGTCATTTTTCAATGTGATATTATAGCTCCTGAAAGACTCGGAGATATTACGGTTGGGATCCAGGATTTTCTCCGTCAGTGCCCTGTGGCCCCAATTTCCGATACCGTCCAACTGGGGGCCGATCAAACCGCCTCTTCCGCTGACTTGATGGCAGGAACTGCAATTTTGAACAAAGACAGCTTGTCCGGTAACGGCCGAACTAGCCCCACGGGTATAACCGGCAATACGAATATCAATCAGTTTCTGTCTCTCGTCGCGCTCGTTTGCACCATCTTTTGTCAGGCTGTCTAGTTGTTTTTGTTGGGACGAACTTATGTTTGAAGCAAGCCTTTCTCTTACTCTGACGTCCGTCAATACATTGGGATTAACATCTTCGGAATTTAAGGCATTCAACAAATAATCGATTCCATCGCGGGTATTTGCAAGAACTGAAGCTATGGCAGTCTGAAGACTAAAAACACTTCCAGAAAATCCTTTTTGAAGCAGTGCAAAAACGTTTGAAGAAGATGCTTGTCCTAATAAAACCGCCAATCTGGCTCGCAGTGCCGACGGCTCGTCACGGTTGTCAAACACTTTACCAACAACCTCGGCGTTTTTTGCAGGATCAATATTCATCAAAGCTGCGGATGCGGCTACTCGGGTATTGTTGTCAAGCCACCTCGACTGAACAAGATTTTTCAATTCTGGTTCAAGAGAATTATCCCGAAAATCTCCCACAATTTGTGCGGCCTGAATCCGCAGTGCTGCCACTTCCGAAGGGCTTTGGGAAGGTATTTCCAATATCGCAGGATCGAATTTCCCAATTCCAACTGAACCCGTTTGCGTGCTGTCAACCGCCTCTATATACCCAGATTGACCTTGATACTTGGTCAGATCGAACTTCACATTTTTAATCAGATCTTTCCATTCTGCCTTGGCAACCTGATTTACACGAGCTTCTGCGACAATCTTATTGCTTCCCGATAACCTGACCCGTACCACGTTTTTAGAAATTCCTTTTTTAGACGCGCTATTATCGATATCATTATCGAAGACATTCATGCTGAGTTGACCCGGCAATTTGAAAGGTGTTGAATAAAGAACTTCTCTGGCCCCATATCCATTCTTTTCACTTAATATGATACGAAAAGCGGGCGCGATGTCAGTTAGAAAGTCATCCGAAACCATCCATGAATTCCCCGTTTCCTCAGATTTTATTACGGGTTTCGTTTTCCAGATATCCGTCATTTCCGAAATGCCAGACAAATACAGACCAGCCAATTTTAATCCCCAATCCCTCATTTTAGGGCTCACAGGAGCACCGCTTTGACGGATACCTTTTGCAAATGTGTTGTAAATTGACAATTGAATATCGGTATTCGTGGCAAATTTCTCGTTAACCAAAGTTACCACACGATCCATTTGATAGGGAGCCACATACCGGCCTATATATTCCAACGCGTTGATAAGCTGTTCCTGAGGCAAATCGTGATTAACTACATAATCCAGCATAAACGCCGCGCCCGACGAAGACGGAACATCCAACAACACTTTTGTAAGTACAGTCAGCTGCTCCTCCTTCCAGGACATGGCCGGTATGCGCCACATCACGCTACTGTTCTTTAGATTTTCACGAAGCGCCAGGAGAGCCGTATATCTCAAATGTGAATCTGCCGCCGGGGTAGTGTCATATAGTGTCAACAAAGCTTTCAGATTACCTGCATCCGGTTGTTTAGTCAGAATTTCGGCAGCAGTTCGCTGCACGAAAGGGTCAGTCGATTTTAGTGTGGCTAGTACTATTTCCCGCCGTTCCGAACTAATAGAATTCATTTCAGAAACGACCCGCAAAGCGTGAATCTGGATCAGAGGATCGTTACTCTTCATCGCATCATTTAATGTTGCCTCAGGTAATGCGTTCAAACGATTTAATATCCAAAGGGCGTGTAACTTGGACGTTGCACTACTTTTGTCGGATTCCAAAAGTGCCAACGTTGGCTGTATTGCTTTGAATTGATAAGAATCTACGATCCGGTCAGCAACTTTCAGACGGGTATTCAACTGCGGGTGATCAAGCCCTTCTATCAACTGCTCAATAGTCGCTTTCGACCAGTCAGTCACTGCCATCGGCTTGCCGCCAACGTCACCTTTATATGTAATTTTCCAGATTCGTCCGCTAACTTTATCCCTTCCCGGGTGGTTTAGAGGAACCTCGTAATGCCCGATAATTCTGTTGTAAAAATCGGCAATATACAACGACCCATCCGGCCCGAGTTTAACATCAACCGGACGAAACCATGGGTCTTCGCTCGTCATAAACGGCTCTTCTTTTTTGGAAACAGGGGTCGACCCGTTAAAAGAAATCGTATTGCGATCGATACGGCAGGTTACGACATCTCCGGTAAAAAAACTCTTTTGATACATTTGCGGAAACTGCTGCCCAGTATAATAAACGAGGCCAGCCAAAGCTGTGGAGCCCAGTTCATAACTCATCATTTCAGGTGCAAAACCTAAACCTGCCGGAGACTTTTTTCCAAAATGCGGATAGTCCCCTCCAAAAATAAGTTGAGTTATGGGTTTTGTGTGACAATCGACTGAATACAAATACCCTTTTTCGTCGTATGCATATCCAAATGGATTTACCCTTCCGAAAGTAGTTTGTTCGACGTGGCTTCCGTCAAATTTTACGCGAAATGTGTTACCCGAGGTCATTTTTATTGAATCGCCGTCGGTTCCGGCTACGGCCGAGATATTTGAGAAACCGTGACAAACATGCAGCCAGCCATCATATCCCCGCATCAGATTATTAACCATTCCGTGGGTATCCTTATGCCCGAATTCGCCTAACAGTATCCTCTTACTGTCGGCCTTCCCGTCCTGATTTTCGTCTTTGAAATAGTAAAGATTTGGAATACTATATGCGATCGCACCGTCAGAAACTGGCATAATCCCGATCGGGATATTCAAGTTATCATCAAAATGCGTGAAAGTGTCGGCACGCCCGTCGCCATTTTTGTCTTCCAAAATAGTGATCCGGTCTTTTCCATCCCCCTCTCCGGCAGCCATAGGATATTCGCCTGACTGCGTGACCCACAATCTTCCCCGGTCATCAAATTCCATGTTCATTGGTTTGATAATATCTGGCTCGGAAGCAAAAAGGGTGATTTCAAAACCCGGCGGAAGTTTAAAACTTAGACGCTCCTCCTCAGGTGTCTGATATTTGCTGGTTCGAACGTGTTCAGCATATTTATCTTTTGTCATTGGTACCGAAGCCGCACCCGACTTTGGGAGTTTGCAACCCTGTGATAATAAAAGGAATACGACTGTGCATATTGTCGTAAGGTTGCCATTTAAAATATGCGTTTTTCTCATTGGATTCAGGAAGAACGAATCAGGTCAAAATCATATGGCCTGAATAATATTGTCATCTTATCCAAAATCTGAGATATTCGAATTCTACTATTAAAACTTTGAATTTTGATTGACCGAGATAGACTTACCAGGTTTTGAAGGCCTGGTAAAACTTTCAGTATCAAAACTCAATCAAGATTCAAACTTTCGCATTCTTTTTACTACAATCAAAAATTCACTCAATCAAATCATCTCCCTCTTCCCACTCGCGGCGGCTTTGTATATCGCGTCAATCACCTTGAGATCATGATACCCTTCCATTCCGCCGATATGCGTTGGCAACGGTTTGGAAGCCAATAAACATTTCGCAATCTCATCCATCTGAACCTGCTGCTGGTTGGTTTGCGGGAAATTCATTTCGCCCTCGTCTGACCTTCCTCGGAATGGGCCATAACTGATGGCAGGACTCAGCTCGAAATGTCCGTTTTGAGCACTCGCATAGAGTCGGTCTATACCATAAATGTAGGAAGCCAAGGAAGTTGCAACTGCGCCGTTTGCAAAATGGAGTTGCCAATATATCGCCTCCTCAACTTCTTTAAATAAATCCGGATGGGTTTTGGGACCAAATTCAGCGGTTACGGAAACCGGTTCATTTCCAGTAATATACCTTGCTGCCTGCACACAATATACGCCCAGGTTTTGAAGGGCTCCACCACCTCCGAGCTTTTTGTTCAAATGCCAGTCGTCAGGATTTGTATTTTCAATATTATATCCCAAAGACGCCTCGACAAGCCGAACTTCTCCGAAGACTTTCTTCTGTCCTAACCGCATCATTTCCATATTATATGGCTCAAAATGAAGCCGATAGCCTACCCCCAACTGCACTTTTGCTTTTTCGCAGGCCTCGATAATATCAATGCACTCAGCGGCCGTAATCGCCATCGGTTTCTCAACTAACACATGCTTACCGGCCTTAGCCGCGCGGATAGCGTACTCTTTGTGCAATCCATTGGGTACCAGAATATAAACAAGGTCTATATCCTTGTTTTTGGCGATTTCATCAAAGCTTTCATAAGAATATATGGAAGACTTGGGAACGTTGTATTTTAAACCCCACTCCGTCGCTTTCTCCGGGGTTCCTGATACCAGGGCAGCAATTTTGCAATATTGAGAATCCTTAATCGCTTCCGCCATCAAACTGGCATACCGACCCAGCCCGACCAGCGCTACACCAAGTTTCTTGTTATCAAACAAATAACCGGACTGCCGCATACCTATTGGCAACAGCACTGCACTTTTCGCCATTTTGCTTACAAAAGACCTTCTGGTTTCCATACTACGATATTTTTAGACTCCCGGAAAAATACTCCCGATATCCGGGGTTTCCAACAACTAATTGAGAAGTCGCGTGTATTTCTCACCACCCGTCAAATTGATGCTCTCCTTATTTCATCGACCTGCAATTTCGTCCCGCCATATAGCAATATTCATACCGTAGGCAACCGAAAAATTGTGATTTCAAAATAAAAATGCAGAAGACAGCAGCATGCCGAATGCCGGCGACAGGTTGATTTCAATCTATGGCCGTCTGGTTCATTGTTTAGGCAACCTACTGAAAACCAAGAAGCGCGTTTTTCAATCTGAATGCCGGTATCTATACACGTTTTACGGGTCGCAAAATGATATGTATATTTGAACTAGCATGGCAATGGATTCTTTTGAGGTTTCAGTTTGTTTCCCAGGCTCGGCGTTACTTCACAACTTCAGGTTTTAAAAATGTCTTTAACAAAAAATGATTTCGGGGCTGATATCGACAAAATCGCACGAATTGCAATTGTCCCGAAAATGCTTGAAGTTGTCTGCAGTTCCACCGGAATGGGATTTGCTGCTATTGCGCGTGTGACCAATGACCGCTGGGTAGCATGTGGGGTTCGTGACGAAATCATGTTTGGTTTGCAGCCAGGTGGGGAATTGGAAATTGCCTCCACGATCTGTAACGAGATCCGGGACCATCAAAAACCGGTTGTAATAGACCACGTGGCACTTGATGAAGAATATCGTAACCATCACACACCAAAAATGTATGGGCTTCAGAGCTATATTTCCGTTCCGATTTTCCTGCAAAACGGAGAATTCTTTGGTACGCTCTGCGCTGTTGATCCGCGGCCAGCAACGATCAATAATACCAAAACGATCGAGATGTTTAAGATGTTTGCAGAGTTGATATCTTTTCACCTACAGAATATTGACACCGTTGAAAAAACAAAGTTACAGCTGTTGGAGCTGACCGAACAACTGACTCATTCGCGGGATGAGAATCGGCAATATCAATACATTTCCAATCACAATCTTCAGGAGCCACTTCGAAAAATCAGGGTTTTTAGTAGTATGCTGGTAAAAGAATCTGATAATAAAGATGTCAAAATAAAGAATCTGGCACTCAGATTAGATTCCAGCGCACAACTTTTTTCTATGATGATTAAAGATTTGTCGGACTACTCCGGTCTTGACCATCAAGGGGATTTTGAAAGTGTGGATCTCAATAAAATAGTGGACGATTTAACTGTCCGTTTCGCTGACCAACTGGATGCTGTTCAAGGCATTATTACCCGGGAGATGCTACCTGAAATCGAAGCTATTCCACTTCAAATGGAGCAGCTTTTATATCAGGTGATGAATAACTCAGTGAAATTTGCCCGGAAAGATGCACCACTTCGTTTAAAACTCAGTTCTCATCCTGCTTCTTATTTACCCGGAGCTGACGAGACGATGAATACAGCAATATCATATGTCGAAATCCGGATTGAAGACAATGGTGTTGGTATCGATAAAGATCAGCTGGAGAAAATTTTCGGCCTTTTTTCAAAACTATCTCATAATAACTCACGTCCTGGTGTGGGAATGGGGCTGGCATATTGTAAAAAAATCGTTCGTAATCACAACGGATATATCAAGGTTGAGTCGGATAAGGATACTGGTACTGTTTTTTCTATCATCCTCCCGTTGACCCGACATATAAAGCCGCTTATCTGAACTTCTGAAGTCTCAAATCGCCAAGTGTGGGACTTGAAGCGGTTATCACTGCGGACGAATCGTCTATAGTTCCGCTAAAGTACACTCCTTTTATTGGACAACCGCTATTGCTGAAGTCCTCCGGATAAAACCATTCTATATGATGATTTTTAAAAGACCCTGAAAGATTACATTGAACCGAATTCTGACCTGGTGAAGGAATATAGAAATCGAATCCAGAAAAGTAACCAGAGCTAAAACATGGTACATTGTTTGGGCAACCTGTAACATCGGGATTGTATTGCCAAACGATGGAGTGTTTAGAATTGGCAGCATCTTCATTATCCCGCCAATTTGCACCAATACCTGGAACAAATTCCGGCTCTGCTCCGTCGCCTGAACAGGCGATTAAAAAACTAAAAATCATTGTCAGCGCTAGTAGAAATTGCGCCAATAATTGTCCAGGTTTTTTCATAATCCGTTGAGTTCGAGTGAAGGTAATCAGCGCCCAAATATTGTCAGTTTAATATATTCCATTTTTACATAAGAACCTATATTTCAGCGCTTTCTTAAAACAAGATCTCCCAAAGTCGGACTACTTACCGTTATTACCGTAGACGAATCGTTGATTGTACCACTAAAAAATGCGCCTCTGATCGGGCAGTTTGCATTCCATGTTGAGTTTTCGGGATAAAACCATTCAATATGATGGTTTTTGAACGAACCGGCTATTGTGCAAGGTGACGAATTTCCGGTTCCCGATGCGCGGTAACTATCTATACCGGTAAAATATCCCGTATTGCTACAGGGAATTGGATAGGGACACCCGGACAGATTGGGCTGATATTGCCAGGTGATGGAATGTTTATTATTGTTGCCATTGTTCCCATCCTGCCAGAACGCCCCGATGGATGGAATATATTGCGGTTCCGCTCCATCTTCGGAACAAGTCATAAAAATGAAGCTAAATAATATCAAAACGAATCGAAACGATGAGGCTGGATTTTTCATAGTCGCTGGTGAGTTTTATATATAATCTTTAATTCAATTCAATTCTTAATTTTTCGATGCGCCTCTTTAACTCAGCTATTTCAATATCTATTTTCGCCAATTTCGAATCAATGTCTGCCTGCACTTGAGCCTTCTTGCTTTTATCTTTTTTAGGGTCATTTCTATATTGTAATATCCCGTTTATGGATGTATTCAATGTCAGCATATCTCCATGCATTGTGTCTAACGCAAAACTCGTCAGGCTTCGAAATTCGGCGGACGTTGAGTCATTCGCCCAATATTGATCTACTAAATTTTCATATTCATTTCGCTTTTTGCTCAACTCGTCCCAGGATTTAGTATAGTCCGTCACTTGGGTTTGAAGTTTTACGATCGCCTCTTTATTGTCAAATGCATATTGAGTTCCAAGCCCGAATGAGATCAGTAAGTCTTTTCCACGATTGGCGAATTCATCCAGTGTCGTCAAAATATTAACTCTGTTTTCGCGACGCGCCTCCATCAATCTTCTGCTCTCTTCAAGGTCATTCTGTGTATAATTTAGCTCCAATAATTGTTGGCGGAGAGAATCAATCTTCAGCGTCAGAAAGCTTTTAATATTATCATCCTTCTGATTTTCAGTACTCTGTACCAATTTAGCATATTCTTTCAATAAGGAATTGTCACTGGGATTTCCTACTATAATTTCCTGAATTGCGTTGGGATCTTTTGGTATAAACAAATGCCCCGCCGTAGGATATAATACCGAAAACCGATTGGATTCCATATCGATCTTTACATAAGTAATATTATTGTTCAGCGCAATCAGAAAAATTCCAGCATCATTTGTCACGGCCTGCTGACCATTTACTAAAACCGAGAATCTTTTCAGCAAACCCTTTTTATTATGAACTACTTTACATTTAAATGAAAAAGTATTTTGCGAAACGGCAGGAGTCATAGCATATATTAGACAGAAAAAAAGTATACAGCCAACAACTTTATTCAATCGTTTCATAATTGATATTCCCCGCTGGTTTCAGATACAGTAATCAATAATTGTTTGGCAAGCTTTCGTTTGTTATTCGCTTTAATATAGATACCTAATTTTATTTCAGACCCCTCCTTAAACTGAGTATCAACAGCATAATTCCCATACTCATCTGTAGTCGTAATTACCTTCCCGTCGGCAAACACCATTTCTGCATTTTTTACAGGCTGACCATTTTGATTGATGACAGAACCGCTCAAACGCACTTTATCTGGCCTTGTTTTTAAATAAATATTAGACGTAAAATTATTTATATTTCCAGACGCACCAAGTTGTATCTGACGCGATATATAGCCCGGAGAATTGACAATTAGTAAAAGTGAATTATTTTTAAAATCGCTGGGAAGTTGCTTAAATGTCACCTGTCCCTCACTGATTTCCTTTTTAATAATCTGATCTCCATATAACAAACTCGCATCGCCTTTTTTCAATATTTCAGTGGAATCACTTTCGGAAAATACATTGACAGTATATGAAAAAGATTTTGGCACCTGTTGAAGTTGATATCCCCCGAACCCAAGAATAATAATAAACAGTGCCGCCGGTCCGGTTAGAGAGATACTGCCCCCCAATCCAGGAATGCTTCCCTCATATTTTGCATCGGAATTCAACAAATAAGCCAGAATTGCTGCCGGGAAAATCGCGGCAAAAAACAGAACGATATAGGTAAAAGGCGAGCCAATAAGCAGCAACTCATCCTTAAATTTCGCAAAGACAACGACTGTGAGCAGAAAAGCACCAAGAATAATACCGAGCAGCAATACCCAATCTTTTGTTTCCAGCTTTTTTTCAACCGGCGCGGGCTTTGCTACTTCTTCCGGAAGTCGCCATTGCAGGATTTTACTGTCCTCGTAAAATAGTCCGCAGATTGGCTCACCCAGTTCGGTTAGTTTATTGAGATTCTGATTGGGGCAGGCTTCGGGAAACAATCCGGCTGCGGTGGTGAACTCCATGGCGCGATCAAAAGAATCGCGCAGATTTGACTTTCTGATGCCCATTTCCTTGAAAAATGTACCCGAAAACAGCGTTGCCGATTCATCAAATGGCAAAGATGATATACCTATAACTGCCGGAATATGGTGGCTAAGCAGCTCTTTGACCTGACCTACAGTTGCGTTTCCATTCAATACAACTAGCTTCAGCTCTTTGCACCTGCCCAAATTATTGACGATTTGATCCAGGCTGTCAGGCTCGTCTGGCTCGTCACCACCGCTCCACGCACGTCGACTGTGTAAAAACAAACACAATGTATCCTGCTTTGCATCGATTGCTTCCGCCAATCGTTCACCCGTTGCCTGAAAAAGCGTCACTACCTCATAGTCTCTGTCAAGAATTCCCTTTTGAAGTGCGAGGTTTGTGGCCTCCATTTCCCTTTGCAATGTCGGGTTGTAATCGACTTCATGACTGGTAAAGGAAAGTAAAATGGTCTTCATACTAACTTCTGAAAATGATTGAAAAAGTATCAGATTTTTTTGAATGCGCCTTTTCCTGATCCCCGACAGTGGAATCTAAAAATGGAAAGCAGTAATAAATTGAGTACTGCGCTACCCACAAAATTTCCGGTGGCAGTGACTGATTTGAAGAATCTAACCCAAAGGTTGACCTAATGGACCGACTCGACCGCACAGACCTCTAAACCAGTGGATTACCAAAATAAATATGCCTATTTTTTTCCGGTTTAAGTCGGAAAAGCCCAAATTAGTTAGTTTACGGTTTTGTGCACTGCCATTTTGCTAAAGGTTGGCTGAATATAAAGCCAGGAAAGGAGGGCCCTGGTATTGAGTCCATTCATAAAAAACAAAAAAGCGATATCATCTCCAACGGAAACGACATCGCTTTTGAGCAAACCTTTTTACTTAAATCTATCCTACCAAAAAATCACATAAACGGCCACCAAAAGGGCAATAACGGCAACCGCCCCCACCCTGAAAGAGGGCGAAACGGCAAACCAATGGCGGTTTACTTCAAATGCTTTCTGGCTGTCTTTACCTTTCGACTCGAACAAGCTGATCCCGACCTGAATGATGACGCAAATCCAGAAAACAGTGCCCATACGATTTAGAAACGGCATATCCGGAATTTGATATTTGAAAAATGCCGAAAGCGGTATACTCAACAAAGCTGCTGCAAGTGCGCCATTTGTTGTAGCCTTTTTCCAAAACATTCCGAGAAGGAATATGCACAAGATGCCGGGGGAAATAAAGCCGGTATATTCCTGAATATATTCGAAACCCTGCCCAAAATTTTTCAGAAAAGGACTGATTATAAGCGCAATAGCAAATGAAACCAGAATTGCTACTCTTCCCAGCCAGACGGTTTGTTTTTCGGTCATGTTCGGGTTGAAGAACTTTTTGTGAATATCCAGCATATAAATCGTGGAGATACTATTGGCTTTTCCAGCCAATGATGCAACGATTGCGGCCGTTAATGCAGCAAAAGAAAGTCCTTTCAAACCTGTCGGTAAAATGTTCAACAAAACTGGATATGCATTATCCGGCTTGACGATACCATTATCCGTAATTCCCTGGACAATAGCCATATCGGCATTTTCCTGGAATAAAACATAAGCTGCCAGACCCGGCAAAACCACAATAAACGGCATCATCAACTTAAGGAATGCAGCGAACAAAACGCCATTTCGAGCGGTATCCAAATTCGCTCCTAAAGCACGCTGGATCATATACTGGTTACAACCAAAGTAATTGAAATTGACGATCCATTGTCCGCCAACGATGAACATCAACAGCCCCGGCAGCTGGTTATAGGCATCGATATGTCCTCCCTTGCCGTCGTGAACAAAAAACTTACCGGGTTCGAAAACCATATGCAGGTGATGATCTGCCTTTTGTTTGATGAGCGCTAATCCCTCGAAAATCCCTGCACCAGTGCCCAACTTATCAGACAATAAATTGAGGGCAAGATAGGTTGTGGCCAAGCCGCCAGCGACCAGGCAAACTACCTGAATTACATCGGTATACCCTATCACTTTCATCCCGCCCAGTGTGATAAAAACTGCAAAAACCGTCAAAAACAAAGCGCAGGTCATGAAACCGAAGCCGGTCATGGTTTCCAGACTGAGTGCTCCAAGGTATATAATGGACGTAAGGTTCACTAGTATATAAAGGAACAGCCAGAACACCGCCATAATCGTCGCCAGCCTTTTGTCGTAGCGCAGCTGCAAAAATTGCGGCATGGTGTAAATGTTGTTGCGGATATACATCGGTAAAAAATATACTGCTATCACAACCAGCGACAACCCTCCAACCAATTCATAGACAGAAATAGCCAGCCCCAGTTGAAACGCTTGCCCCGACATACCGATAAACTGTTCAGCAGATATATTGGAAGCAATAATCGACGCGCCGATGGCCCACCACGTCAGGGAACCTTCGGCAAGAAAAAAATCTTTGACCTCATTACCTTTTAAAGCCGCCGTTTTTTTGTCCTTGTAACGATATACCCAGTATCCGTAAGTGGCAACGATGACGAAATAGACAAGAAAGATGATGTAATCTACTGTTTCAAGACCAAGTTTCATAACTGATTTTTAGCGAGTTACCGAAGATTCAGCATTATTTCCTTTTTGGTAATCACTCAAAAACTTGGCTAGTCCGCTGTCCGTCAAAGGATGATTCAGAAGGGCAAGTATCGCGCTCAAAGGACCTGTAATTACATCTGAACCTATTTCGGCGCACTGGATGATATGCATCGGGTGACGAACGGAAGCGGCCAAAATCTGGGTTTCATATTTATAATTGTCATATATCAACCGGATCTGTCCGATCAACGCGATTCCGTCTGTCGAAATATCATCCAGCCGTCCTACAAAAGGAGAAACGTAAGTTGCTCCCGCCTTCGCTGCCAGCAAAGCCTGACCAGCAGAGAATACCAGCGTGCAATTGGTACGGATACCTTTATCAGTAAAATACTTAATCGCACGTACACCGTCTTTAATCATCGGAACTTTCACGATAATATTCGGATGCAATTTGGCCAACGCCTCTCCTTCTTTTATAATATTCTCATAATCAGTCGATATCACCTCCGCCGAAATCGGCCCGTCGACTATATTACAGATATCGATATAATGTTTCAGTATTCGATCATGACCCGTAATGCCTTCTTTGGCCATGAGAGAAGGGTTCGTTGTCACTCCATCGAGCACACCGAGATTAGCGGCCTCAGTGATTTCGGCCAGGTTTGCAGTGTCAATAAAAAATTTCATAAGTAAGGATTGGTTAAAAAAGTGAGGTTAGCATCCCTGCCCATAGTAGGCATTTTTGCCATGCTTTCGTTCGTAATGTTTAAGTCGGAGCGTGTCTTTTATCCGAGGAGTATTTGGGTTAATTTGTAGCGTCAGATAGGCCATTCTTGCCAATTCTTCCAAAACTGCTGAGTTGTAAACTGCTTTTTCTGCTGTTTTGCCCCACGTAAACGGACCATGGTTTTGCAACAAAACCATTTCCATTTCGCTATATACCAGCCCCTTTTCAGCAAAACAATTGAAAATCTGATGGCCGGTTTCATGTTCATAATCCCCCTGGATCATTTCATCTGTCAACACAGGTGCACAGGGGATATCCTGATGCGTATGATCGGCATGGGTAGTTCCGAAAATCGGTATATCCATTCCCGCCTGCGACCAAGCCACCGCATGCGTGCTATGTGTATGAGAAATTCCACCGACGCCCTCCCAGGTTTTGTATATCAGTGCGTGCGTTTTGGTATCGGAAGATGGCCTCATATTGCCTTCAACTACTTTGGCATCGAAATCGCAAATAACGATATCATCGACTTGAAGTGTTTCATATGGCACACCACTCGGTTTGATCGCAAACACGCCTCGCTCTCGATCCACCGCACTCACATTTCCGAAAGTAAACAGCACCAAACCCAATTTGGGCAACTGCATGTTGGCTTCGTAACACGCTTCTTTTAAGGACTTGTACATATGTGTTGAATGAATTTCTTATTAAAAATTTAAGATATATTTCAGCTCCTATCGATCACTAACGACACTCAAGGGCTCGATTTATAAACTTCATTTTGAGAACCAACTTTTTGATTATTAACAGCTTTCCAGCCGAATGTGAGTTGTGACAACAATCCGTTTCTGATCCAACGCAGGACAATACCCAACTGACAAACAACAGATTGACACTTTAACAAAAACAAAAAAAAGATTTCTTAAATATGAAAGACCAGGTCAATAAAACGAGGTCCGAAAATTATCTATAGGCCGCTTCGTTCCATCTAAGCTCACTTTTCAGTTGTCTTAGCTGCGTGTTTTTACCAATCACAACCAGCTCAACATCAAACATTTCAGCAAAATCTTCGATCTGATCTGTTTTAATATTTTGGCTATAGACAGTGTGATGTGCGCCGCCAGCCAGTATCCATGCGGCACAACCGGTGTGCATATCAGGCATTGGCTTCCACAGGGCACGTGCGACAGGAAGTCTCGGTAGGGCTTCTGTTACTTCCACAGCCTCCACTTCATTGACCAGCAAACGGAAACGATTGCCCATATCGATGAGCGAAACGTTAATCGCCGGACCCGCCGGAGCGTTGAAAACCAGTCGAACCGGATCAGCTTTGCCGCCAATTCCAAGCGGGTGAATTTCGCAGGAGGGTTTGCCAGCTGCAATACTCGGGCAGATTTCCAGCATATGGGACCCCAGCACCAACGGATTGGCCGGGTCGAAATGATAAGTATAGTCTTCCATAAAAGAGTTGCCTCCCGGAAGTCCCGTCGCCATCACTTTCATGGTCCTCACCATCGCCGCGGTTTTCCAGTCGCCTTCTCCGGCATAGCCATATCCCTCGGCCATAAGGCGTTGAGAACCAATACCCGGCAATTGGGCCATGCCGTAGAGATCTTCGAATGTGTTGGTATATGCCTTATAATTACCATCCTGCAAAAACGCCCGCATACCCAGCTCTAACCTTGCAGCTTCTCGAAGCGACTGGTGTTGGCTGCCATTTTTCAAGAGGGAATTCATCAAAGTATAACTATCAGTATACTCTTCCACGAGCTTGTCAATTTCAGCGTCGGTGATCTGATTAATTACCGCCACCAAATCACCCGTCGCGTGCGTATTCACTGACATGCCGAAAGTCATTTCAGCTGCTACTTTATCACCATCCGTTACCGCCACCTGACGCATATTGTCCCCAAAACGAACGACTTTCATGGTTTTGAGTTCGAAAGCGGCAACGGCCACCCTACTCCAACTTCCGATCTGCTGAGTCACTACCGGATCCTGCCAGAAGCCGACAACGACTTTACGATTCAACCGCATTCGAGACATGATGAAACCAAACTCGCGGTCGCCGTGGGCTGATTGATTGAGGTTCATGAAATCCATATCGATTTCACCCCACGGAATATCCCGGTTAAACTGAGTGTGCAAGTGAAGCAATGGTTTTTTAAGAATATTCAACCCTCTGATCCACATTTTTGCCGGTGAAAAAGTATGCATCCAGGTAATGATTCCAACGCAATTTGTTGCCACATTGGCTTCCTGGCAGATGGCGTAAATCTCGTCCGGCGTTTTTACAACAGGTTTAAAAACCACGCGCACCGGAAGGTCAGGAGTTTTATCTAAAAATTCTGCAATAATTTGGGAGTGTATGTCAACCTGTTTCAAGGTTTCTTCACCATAAAGGTGCTGGCTGCCAGTGACAAACCAGATTTCGAATTGTTTGAGACTAAGCATTCTGACTAATCAAATTTGAACGTATTCCTGATTTATTTTCGACGAAATCCCCGAGTCTGAGGTATTTCTGATAAAGGTTTTCGTAAACTGCAGTCTGGTCCGGACGGGGATGATATTCAGCATCAAAACCCGAGCCCATTGCTTTCTGCGCTCCCTCCAATGTGGCATGAATACCGGCTGCGACTGAGGCAAACATGGCAGCTCCAAGCGCGCAGGCCTGATCCGAACTCGCCACCTGAATCGGCCTGTTGAGCACATCGGCTAATGTCTGCATGACGAACGGTGATTTTTTAGCTACGCCGCCGATGGCAATTACTTTCTTGATCGGCACTCCTTCTTCTACAAAACGATCGACGATGGCACGTGATCCAAAGGCAGTAGCTTCTACCAAAGCTTTGAAGATTTTCGGCGCATCCGTTCCCAGATTCAAACCAGTTATCGCGCTTTTTAGCGTATGATTTACATCCGGAGTCCGACGACCATTGATCCAGTCGAGGGCGATGATATCGTTTTCAGAAACCGGTAATGCAGAAGCTAAACTTGCAAGGTGCGGAATCAAATCAGAACTCATTTTAGATGCCGCTTCGTCTCCCAACAAACTACGAACGGGGTCTATTATCAACTTTGCAAACCAGGCATACACATCTCCAAAAGCCGACTGACCAGCTTCGAGCCCCAGCATTCCGGGAGCGACCGAGCCGTCCACTTGTCCGCATATCCCTTTGATCAACTTCCCGCCGATTTCTTCGTTGGGCGCCATCAATATATCACACGTTGAAGTTCCGATAATCCGGACAAAAGCGTATGGTTCGATCTCCGCGCCAACTGCACCCATATGCGCATCGAAAGCACCGACACCAATCACCACGTCTTGCGAAAGGCCCAATTTTTCGGCCCATTCGGGAGAAAGATGGCCAATCGATTCGTCGGAGGTGAAAGTATCTGTAAATAAACGTTCACGAATACCAGTCAGAAGTGGATCTAATTCTGTTAAGAATTCATCTGATGGCAATCCGTCAAAGTCAGCATGCCACAGCGCCTTATGCCCCGCCGCGCAACGTGACCGCTTGATTGTCAATGGGTTCGTATCACCTGTTAGTAAAGCTGATATCCAGTCGCAATGTTCAACCCACGAAAAAGCCTGTTGCCTAACGGATTCATCCACGCGAAGGGTTCTCAGTATTTTGGCCCAAAACCATTCTGAAGAATAGATCCCGCCTACATATTGCGTGTAATCAGTTTTCCAGCGATGTGCCAGTTCGTTGATTTCCTCGGCTTCACCGTTGGCTGTATGATCTTTCCAAAGAATAAACATCCCATTTGGGTTTTCTGCAAAATCGGGGCGTAATGCCAGTGGCAAACCCGTTTCGTCAACTGCGCAAGGCGTTGAACCTGTGGTATCAATGGATATCCCGACAATCTGATGACGCACCTCGATGGGTGCTTGTTTCAGCGCACCGGTTATCGTAGCTTCCAGGCCCTCCATATAGTCCAGCGGGTGTTGGCGAAATTGTGACTGCTGTGGATTGCAATACAGGCCCTGCTTCCATCGCGCATATTCATGGACGTGTGTTCCGACCGTTTCACCCGTGTGTGCGTTGACGATCAGGGCTCTCACAGAATCTGTGCCAAAATCGACGCCAATAACAAATGAGTTACTCATAATATGGGTTTGGATTTAAGATCAAAATTTGAATTTAAGGTATTCACTTGATACTACGACTTAAACTGAGCGCGGCTCCATTACAGTGAGACAGATTTTTTTTCGCCCACGTCAACGTGATCCTCCGCAGGACCAATGTCAGGGGCATTTTCAAAATAAGTCACGGCGTTGAGAATTCTGTTTTTCAGTAAAAACTTTCCGCACATCCGGTATTGATCGCTATTTACTATATCCCTGCTTTTCAGTGTATTGCTGGTCAAACAACTCCGTTTACTTCTAACAATTCCAGTTCATCAGTTCAAAAGATTTCGCGTGACCTATATGCGAACATACTTTGTCATTGAACTGACATCTCATCCTCAGTTCAGAATGGAAACGGTTCACTAATTTTCCCGATAATTTGAAAGAATTCGAAAAAGCTCAGTCTGGAACCAGCCAGGAGTGGGTCAACGGGCAAATTTAAAATTCCAACGACTGGTTACACCACTCACTATCAGCCTTCTGGAATAAGCGTTCTGAAACCAAACAGGTTATCGATTGCATCTAGCAACACTAGCATAGTGTTAATTTGACACAATTATAGAAAAACAAAATGATTTTGCCAAATAATATTAAAGTAAACATGATAATTTCTATAAAAAATATGAGTAACTGGCAACTTTTGCCACGAAGACACAAAGCGGGAAAGAGAAAATTTCAGCTTTTAAAGCTTGGTTTAGTAGTGTCTTCGTGGCTAGAAAAGAAGACTTTGCCGATCAAAAGGAATAGTTTTTTTTGTGTAAACATCTGACTATCAAAGCAATTTTAGTACATTTGCAGAATGTTACCTATCGTAACTTCTCGATGCTGCACTTATTTTGCCATCGACTGATTGTCAGTTATTAAGTACCTATTTTGAGTCAAATCATATCCTCGTCCAATCCGTTATTCACTCCATTCAGGGCTTCAATAACACCATATCCCCTACCCGATCGATTCGCATCACCTTTTGACTATAAGCCACATCCGTTAAGTTTGTTAGCCGTCGATGAACTGCAATCGCATTTGCAAAATCAACAGGAATGGGATCACAACTTTGGGTTATCTGGAAATGAGGGGGCTGTAATTGGCAAAATGTTTGGGATATTGGTGGTTTGCACTGAAGAAAATGAGATTGGATATCTTTCCGCTTTTTCGGGAAAACTGGCTGGTCAAAATCACCACTCAAGATTTGTCCCGCCAATATTTGACACCCTGGCTGACAATGGTTTTTTAAACGCCGGCATGACTGAACTTTCGAGGATCAATCGGGAAATTGAAGCGTTGGAAACACGGAAGCCGGAGGCATTTGAAGAACTTGTAATGTTATTAAAGGACAAGCGAAAAACGCATTCCCAATTACTTCAAAATGAAATTTTCGATCAATATCATTTCCTGAATCAATCGGGAGCAGCAAAAAGTCTGCGTGCTATTTTTGAAGATGCTTCCTACAAAAACCCACCTGCCGGGGCGGGAGAATGTGCTGCACCGAAATTGCTACAATATGCCTTTCAGAATAACATGAAACCGCTAGCCATGGCTGAGTTCTGGTGGGGTCAGTCGCCGAAATCCGACTTCTGGAAACATGGATATCTTTATCCGGCATGCCGGGAAAAATGCGCCCCGATCTTGGGATATATGTTGGAAGGAATGGAATTGGAGTGAGCGGCAGGAGATGGATTAACGACGAAAGAGAGAAAATGGCTCAGATATTATCTGCACAATTCATTCCAACCTTTATCATTTGTTTTTAGTCAAGAAGATAAGGCCAAGACATCGTAATCTTGACTTTGAAATTTCGACTGCAAATCGATATATCTCAGAGTCGCTCCCATCCGTAAACTAAGATTGACTTGCATATCTGGATAGAATTAGTTTTATTAACACCTTGCCACTAGTTCATGAAAACCCTCCCGTTATGATTAAGAATTTTACTTTCCTTTCAATTTATTTTTTTCTCGTCCTGCAGTTCGCATTTTCGAATGTACAGGCCGCAGATCCAATTAAATTCACGATCAAGACAAATGCATCCAGCGTAGGCCTTGATGAAGAAGTGGAATTTACAATAACCGCCGATCTGCTCGATTTCCCGACGAACACTGTATTTATTTTCAAGGATCAGTATTCGTTTAGTTTGAAACTGGTAACGCCGGAAGGATTCAAGCAAACAGGTGGTTCTTACCGGGATTATGTGGGCACCACACTCTCTCCAAACAAGCCGTCTGTGTCATATACTGTAAAAGGCAAGTTCGTCAAAGAATCCAACGACCATGAATTCATTCTCTTAAGGGGAAGTAAAGACACACATGATCGAAGTCAATTTGCTTATGTTACTTCCGTACCCTTTACAATTCAATATGCCGAAGCGCGTATTGACTCTCCACAGTCTTCCCGTCGAAGAATTATTTTTAGTAATAAGGGACTTGTGCCATATGTAACTCGCGCTCAGCTGTATGCAGGAATCGCCGACACTGCTATCGTAGTGAAGGTTATACAACCTCGGAACGGAAAGGTTTTCACTTTTGCATATGACTCGACAAACACTACGGCAGTCAATGACAGTTTTAGAGTTATCGTGGTAGGCGCAAAGCGATATATGATTCAGGAACCGGCAATAACTCCGGAGCAATTCGGGGCCGTGGGCGATGGTATAGCGGATGACCATCAGTCTTTCGTAAATGCAATTGCTTACATGAAATCACTGCCTGCATCTTTTGCCCAATCGTTAATGTGTTACGCACCTGCATATGAATTCAAAAATAAAGTTCTGACCGTAGACCGTGCACGCATCAGCCTCTTTGGCAATAACACTAACATTGAGAATGGACAAATAAATTTCTCTGCGGCGACCTGGAGTACGAGGTTCGACTTCACTATTTCCGGGTTCAATTTTGTATATGACACTTTTAGCAAAAACACCGGTGAAGACCGCTCAGGACGGTTTGGGGTTTATGTAAAGAATGTAGTAGGCGGCACGATCACGAACAACACTTTCCGTCGCTGCAACGCCGGTGTATATTTCGAACCTACAGGATACGTTCAAGCTATTAAAACAATAACAATCTCCAATAATCTGTTTGGCACTGCCAACTACGGAATATGGATACCGGAGCAGACTGACGAGTTGAAAGCTTCTTATGGCCCCGAAGAACCCAATCGCGGCGACCGACTTGTCGGAGATATGACAATTGTTGACAATGAATTCAGAGGACCTGAATTGGATGGTGTTAACTTGTATGGAATTGACGGCTTGCAATATACCCGCAACTTGATGTTTATGCCAGACTTTCTAAATCGAACCGGATATGTCACAAAAAGGGATAACTTCTCTTGCAAGGAATGTACCTATGGAATCATCTCTGATTGTCAATTTTTTGAAGCTGGGAGAGATGCCGTAAGACTTGCAGAATGCGATTTATTTAAGATCAGCAACTCACATATGGCATTGCCGGGGCAAACCTACTATAATGGAAATGGCATCCACATTATTAAGAATGTTGCGATTGATAATACGAAAACCTTCGAATCAGTTGCGGTAGACAATGTCACTATCGATGGTTGTCAGGTGAATTCCATACGACTTGAAGGAACAATAGATAGTTATGGGTATAGTTTCAGAAATATCCATATCCGCCGATTTGCGCAGCTTTTATTGTACAAGGGTGATGAATTCGGCATAGGAAGACCAATGCCCTCCAGCGGTTTAAATAAACGTACATTGTTGGCTGACAGGAATTTTCACAACGTAACTTTCGAAGCAATCGTCGATAGTTATGACCCCAGGAGACATGCATCCATACTCGGAAACAATGGCTATTTTCACGAATGGAATTTTCCCGCTGGAACCGAAGTAAAAGGTGGCTCGATGAATCCTACGGGGCTTACGGATCTGGATGAAAAGGATGATAAGGCCTATATCCTTGAAAATAAATTTCCATATAGCTCATCGGGATACAATCTGAACAACAGTTCAACACCGTCCACAATATGGACCGAAACTGCGGCGACTGTTGTTGATACAGTTGTGTTCAACGGCCCGCGCGGGATACGGAATGCCCCAATCGGCAAGATCACGGCAAGTACGGCAAATACAAGCCATTTCATTACCACATCAGGCGTCATGTCGATCGCAAAATCAGCTGGCGACTCTTCGTTCCACACGTTTTCCGGATACTTTAAAACTCCCGAGAAGAGCGACATATCAATTATTACATTGATTCTTGCGAGTGAATTTTCTATATCCAAAGGTGCGTATATTTCTTTCGATTTGTCAAGTGGCGAACTTGTGAAATCCGGTGGCACCTTGGTAGGTGGAGGCGGTCGTACTTCGGAGGGAATGTTCCTTAGATCACCCACACTTACCAGAGACGAGGATGGCTGGTATAAGCTGACCATTGTATGGCGGCCGAAGGCAAGTGCTTTATTTACAAATGTCAGAATATATCTGAATAACAGCTCTACTGCAGGAGACTATGTTTTCGCCGGCACATCTAATAGCATAATTTACATGGCTGATTTTCAATTGAGTAATACCAGTAAAGAACTGATTCATACCGCAACCACCGGCACTCCCCAGACGCGCGTTCCCATTGCTTACATTGGTGCAATATCATCAAGTCAAAAATCAACAACCAGAAATGCGGCGGACGAAACCGGCGTCAAAGATGATGGCGCTGGAAATATTACCTATAAATCTGATGCTATTCCTCGATTCCCATCTAATCCCAAAAACTTACTTCGCCAAGCCGAGAACATTTCATCAACTTTTTGGACGAAGACACCGGGAACGGCATCTCACATCGTCAGTCACAAGAGTGGTCAATACGACCTAGGTACCGTCCACGCGATTTCCGAAAATAACACGGCTATTACAGAAAGAGCAATTTATCCTTCGGCTGGAATTGTAGGGCCAGATTCCATTGGTGATTACACACTCAGTTTTGATGCAAAAGCTGGCGAGGTGCGGTATATCCAGGCGCGAATAGCTGATGAAAAATTTGCAGCCGCTGCATTAATTGAGATAGATCTGTTAACAGGCGTATTAACACGAGAGGCTGTGTCTGGTGGATATGTTATAACGGGCAAAAGCATTCGAAAAACTAAAGAGGGCTTTTTTCATTATACACTAACCGCGACGACTACACCGGGCCAATCAATAAAACCTGTGTTTTTCTTAAAGTCAGGTTCCAATCAAGGAAATGCAGCTTACCGCGGCACCATGGGCAATAAGTTTTTCCTGGCAAATGTACAGTTGTCGCGAAGCGATATTGAAATACCTTCGCGGGCCACTATCGCGTCCAAGCATGACGAATGGTTAGAAGGAGCTGAACCTGTTACTTACCCTGTCTACAATGATAACACTTCGGCAAGGGAAGGAGGGCTAAAAGTGGGCACACAGTACCGCACTAGTTCGGGGGTTTTGATGGTTGTTTTTTGAAAAGAGTTTTGCTTTTGTTTCATGAACCGCGTTGCAAACGCTGAACCATACAACTTCGATTGCAAATCGAAGTTAGCTGTCCACTGAAAAATTTGCAGTGCTCTCTTGCAAATGTCATTGGGTTTAATTTACTTTGAAATACAAAGTACTTTTAAATGTAACCTTATGAGCACTGGTCCTGTTTTCACAATACACACGCAGTATTTACTTTTAGCAGGTTGTCTGTTTCTAACGGAAATCCTGATCGCCTCTATGATTCATGACCAATACATCCGTCCAGTCGGTGGCGATTTTCTGGTTGTAATATTTCTTTATTGCCTACTACGAGGTATCTCCAATTTGAAAATGCTGACGACTGCATTTACCGTGTTGATCTTTGCATACATCATTGAGACATTGCAATATTTCCATTTTATTCGGATGCTCGGGCTGGAAAATATTCGTCTTGCTCGCGTGATTTTTGGTACACAGTTTTCGTTTACGGATATCATTGCATATACATCCGGAACTGTTTTTTTGATTGCCATAGAAACCAAACTCAACCCCTATTCTCGCCAATGGAATATTTTGTAAAACCGGACTCCATCGTGAGACAGATCTGGGGAAAATCCGATACCATATTATTTATTTTTGCCGGTGCGTCCGCTGAATTTGCTATTAACAAGGCGGTTGACTGGCTATACTTTACTGGCAAATTACCTTCCGATCCACTCGGTAGGTTGTTTTCGACGGTCGCATATGCACGTCAAATTGTATTTTCTCAGTACAATGACGCACTGACTGCGATCGACAGAATTACCAGTATTCATCATGGTGTTGAGCAGAAGCGTGGAATGCAAATTCCTGACTGGGCATATCGGGATGTTCTTTTTATGCTGATCGATTATTCGATAAGATCTTATGAAGTACTGGAACGGAAACTGACGGCCGCGGAAAAGACCGAAACTTTTGAAGTTTTCCATCAGGTGGGTTTACGGATGGGTATTTCGGGCCTCCCATCGACTTACGACTCTTGGAAAAAAATGCGGGAGGAGCATATTATAGAGAACCTTGCTTACAGTGATTTCACAATCGACCTTTATGCACAATACCGAAAACATTTGGGCTCCCTTCGATTTCTGATTTTAAAGGAAGCGCAAGCACTGGTGACTCCTGCATATGTGAATCAAACTCTTGGCCTAGGAAGTCCGCGTTTATTCATACCCGTTATCATAGTGTATAAGTTTATGCGGTTGCTAAAACTGGATCAATTTCTGAAAAATACAATCCTCCCGGTTGACTACCGACAACAGATTGCGGAACTGGATGTTGTTGAAGGGGAGGCCAGCTAGTGACAATGGATTATCACTCTGACGGTCGGCCGAGGCCTGCCATTAGACTCATAATCTTTCCCGGCAATTGAACCCGAACCTGGTGGGATTCAAAGTGTATTGACAGCGCTACGCATGTCGTGTTGCACGACTTTTCCACGCCAGACGGTCACGATCCGGTCACCAGGGAACCGGATTTCGCAACAAAGCAAATTCAAATCAAATACAAAATCAAATAACGAGTAGGTGTTAACTCCCGACTAATTACCCGACTAGTCCATCTCCATTAGTAGACAAAACTTCGCTCATATAATCAAAAAATGGGCGCATGTTTTTGTAAGTCTGGTTGGCTTCCTGCAAAAAAGAGGCGCTTAAAACTTCGGCGTCTCTAAAGGCTCTGGTTAGAAGGAACTGCTTAAAACGCAATAAGTCAATGGCTTCATCCTGAACATCATATCCTTTTGGCGTCGTTTTGAGCTGCTCGCCTCGCAGTTCACCGAATGTTGCAATAAAATCAGGTTCGCTAAGGATAGTTCTTATGGGCTGAGGATCAAACCTGATATCATCGCGAATCAACTTCATGTCAGCCGAATTGGGAGCCCAAAAGCCACCCGCGATATAGGTATTGCCTGGTTCAATGTGAAAATAATAGCCTCCACGTCGGCGGGCAGTAGCCCGTCTGAATCCGCCGCTCCAGCTGGTTTTGTAAGGTGTTTTATCTGTCGAAAAGCGTGTATCCCGATATATGCGCTGTAAGCTTTTCTTGCCAGATGGTGTTTCAATTAAGTCGTGGACATTCAATTCCGACAGTAAGGAGTTTGCAAAGTTTTCGATGTAGGCCTGCTGTTCTAAAAACGCTTCCTTATTTGCATTGAACCAATTACGGTCGTTGTTTTCCTTTAATTGTTTTAAGAAATCAAGGGTCGAAATAGGAATGCACGATTGAACGGTTGGCATAATGGAGATTATTGGTACATTTCGTAAATCATAAAATTACAGAAAAGGTGCCCGAGCAAGCAAACACCTTTTGACATATATAGTACTGTCCTGAGAGAGAATTTACATGGCTGCAATACAACTGTGTTTTTCAAGCGTAAACTCATGTACCTGATCATGTCCATTTAAGCATGAAATTTCCTGACATTTCCATTGGTTAACATCTAACCTCTTATACATTAACTGTCTCATTCACAACCTCAATTGTGCCTCTTATCAAAATCATAAAGCGCACTCACCTTGATATTGTATTTTTGGATTCATTAAAAAACAATCATGAGTAAAAAAGGTGATATTTACCAGATTATCAGGAACATGTCACCAGCACATTTTTTCTGCTGACCGCTGGCCATGGTTTGATTAGAATAGGCTTTAACATTTTATACTTTACAAATTTAAACCACTATCTCATGTTCATTTCAATTATTGGAATTGTTCTGTTCGCTGTTGGTCTGACATTGAGCAAATCGGATCTCCAGATTTCACGATATGCCTCAGGTTTCAAAATCGGTGGAATTGTAATAGCTACCCTGGGACTGTTGTCGTCAAGTATTCGACAAATTGATGCAGGCACAATCGGAGTGCAATCGTTGTTTGGAAAAGTGAGTCCGCAGGTACTTGAAAACGGACTGAATTTTGTCAACCCATTGTCAGTAGTCACAATATTTGATACTAAAACGCAAAACTATACCATGTCGGCGGCTACTCGAGAAGGTGAGCTTCAAGGCGACGATGCGATTCGCGTCCTTTCAGCCGATGGACTGGAAGTAGTGATTGACCTGACGGTATTGTATAAGATTATGCCCGACAAAGCTCCTGCCATATATAAAGGAATTGGTGCCGACTACAAGGACAAGATCGTCAGGCCTGTAACGCGTACCCGTATACGCGACAACGCAGTATATTATGACGCCGTTGCGCTCTATTCCAAAAGACGCGACGAGTTTCAAAACCGAATTTACCAGACAATTGACAAAGACTTCAAAGGTCGCGGTCTCATATTGGAACAGCTGTTGATCCGAAACATCAATTTGCCAGAATCGGTAAAGAAAACCATTGAATCTAAAATCAACGCGGAACAAGATGCTCAAAAGATGGAGTTCGTGCTACAAAAAGAGAGACAGGAAGCGGAAAGAAAGCGCGTGGAAGCACGAGGTATCGCTGACTATCAAACCATTATAGCACTGAGCCTTACGGACCGACAACTTCAATATGAAAGCATTAAGGCCCAAAAAGAATTGGCCGCATCTTCCAACGCGAAGATCGTGGTATTGGGAGGGAAAGGGAATGTGCCTTTGATTTTGAATGAGAAGTAGAAAAAAAGCCGGTTATCACGTAAAAGCGGTAGCGGCTAACGCGACTGTCGTAATGGTTGGTATTTTCTTTTTAAATTTCCATCCTTTAATGATATCAAAATTGCCCCAATCATATTCTATTCATGCATATCGCCGTAAAAAACAAACTTAATCATAACGAACTGTTCAGGATTAAGAGGATGAAAGAAGTAATTAAAACTACCAATCCGCATGGACACAAAGAGTACCTTGAAATTATATATCTGGAGGCTGGTGCCGGCACACACCACATTGATTTTCATCATTTCGATGTTAAGCCATATAGCCTGTACCTTGTCATGCCTGGCCAGATTCACAGCTGGGAATTAACCGAAGTTCCGAAGGGCTACGTGGCTATGATCCAAAAAGATTTTCTACTGGATCACCCTTTTTATGAAACACTTTTTCAAAGTTTTCCACTTGAATTTACCAGCGGCTATGACTTGGAACATACGCAGTATCAAATCGCAGATATCTTCAAAAACATTGAAACAGAGTATATTGAGCAAAAGTCAGAACATCAGGCGGTGATAAAAACTTATATACAATTACTATTCAATCTGCTTCGAAGAGAAAAGCCATCGATTTCTACACTACCTGTTTCCGACGCTATGAAGGTATTCTTTGGTCATTTGGAAGCTAATTTCAAAACCGAGCACGAAGTGATAGTATATGCCAAGATGCTGAATATCACTCCAAAAACACTAAATAATGCATGTCGCAAAATACTAGGTAAAACGGCCGGAGATGTTATTAATGAGAAATTGACTGTCGAATCTAAAAAGTTACTTTTGTACTCACCACAAAATTTGAGTGAGGTAGCCTATGAACTTGGATTCACTGATCCTTCGCATTTTAACAAGTTTTTCAAACGACAGACTGGCGTGCTGCCAAGTGTTTATCGAAAAGGAATTTCCTGAATATACTAGTTTATGGACTTAATCTACAAAGTCTATTATCTTTAAAGAGATAACTTTGCCTGAGTAGAATCTATTACTCAGGCAACATCACTCTTCATGAAATTTCTTTCGTTTCTGTTTCTAATATTATTTGCATTTCAGCCCATTCACGCACAAAATTTCGCTAAAATCACCGGCACCGTGGTCGACAAAAACACGAGAGAGCCGCTTCCTTACTGTTCGGTTGCGTTGTTCAAAAGTAGTGATTCGACACTCTTAAATGGGGTGCTAACAGACGAAAAAGGAATCTTCAATTTCAGGGATATCAAGCCGAGCCAGCACTACATAACGGTTCAATACATTGGCTATGAGACACAACTAGTCAGTCTGCCGACAGATGAAAACCAAAAAAACCTCAGTATCCCTACAATTTCACTCAATTCTAACGCAAAAAGATTAGCGGAGGTGAACATAAAAGGCAACAAGCAAACCGTTCAAAATCAGCTGGATAGACAAGTATATCAGGCTGACAAATTTTTAAATAGCGCAGGCGGAACAGCGATTGATGTTTTGAAAAATACGCCGTCCATTACCGTAAACAGTGAAGGAGAAATCTCCATGCGGGGATCTTCAGGATTTCTGGTATTACTCAACGGGAAACCCATCCAGACTGACCCGGCGACTGTTCTTAATCAGATTCCTGCTAATAGTATTCAAAATATAGAGGTGATTACCTCGCCTTCTGCTAGATATGATCCGGATGGTAAATCGGGAATTATAAATATCACAACAAAAACCGCTCTTTCAGACACCCGATCTTTTTCTGCCAATGTGCAGGGTGGACTTCCGTCTGTATATCAATATCAAAATTTGCACCGTCCCAAACGGTTTGGCGCAGACGCAACGCTCAATATCAAAACTCCTAAATGGGATATTAGCTTGAGCGGCAACTATTTACGGAACGACATTGCAGGTAGAAGGACTGGATATGCGAGCACGACAATTGACAATATAAAAACGGCCTTTCCATCCGACGGTGAACGAAGTTTTGTTCGTTATAACTACACAGGTCGCGTGTCAGCGACTTATACACCCACCGCAAATAACTCATTTTCAATAGGACTGTACAGAGGATTTCGCTCTCAGTCCAGACGCGCGGACCTGATATATCATAACACGAAAACCGATCTTACGAATGGGGAGGTTATTGGCCAGCTCAGTTATTTCAACTCAAATGTTGCCAAAAAATCGACCGATATTATTTTGGGAAATCTGGATTATGCTCACACTTTTCATAACAAATCGGTACTCAGCTTTTCGGGCCTTATCGAAAATGCCGACTTAGATGGCCTGACTACCAACATCAATACTTCATTGCAAGATCGAAGCAACGTACTGCAACTAACCACCAATCCGAGCAAAAATCCTCTGAACGCCTTTAGACTCAAGGCGGACTATATCGTTAAAATTGGTAAAGGCCAACTGGAAACGGGTTACCAATATCGTAGTCAGACTCAAAAAGGGGCGTTCCAATATCTGCAACTCGATCCGGAAACCGGCGACTTTATACTTGATTCCAGTTTCAGCAGTAACACAAAGGTGTTAAATCATATACACTCGGTATATGGGCAATTTTCCGGGAAACATCATAAACTGGAATATATCGGCGGATTGCGTTACGAATATTCTACGCGCGCATTCACGGCGGGTGTAATTCCAACAAAAAACCTGACTCTGTCTAACCTATTCCCGTCAGTGAACCTCCAATATGAACTCGCAAAGTCACTCAAGGCCAAGGCTGCATTTAGCAGAAGGATTCAACGAACATCAACCAACGAATTAAATCCATTCCCCGAACGAGAACATTCCGAAACACTGGAATCCGGTGATCCGAACATATTGCCTGAATTTATCAACCTGGCTGAGCTGGGAATGACGAAGGATTTTTCGAAAGGAACCGCCTTTATTACGATATATAATCAAAGGGTTAAAAATGTGATCAACCGCGTCAATAGTGTGTATAATGACAGTATACTAAATCGAATTTATACCAATGCTGGTGTTGCAAAATCTTGGGGGCTAGAAGCCAATTCAACACTAAATATCAGTAAGATATGGCAACTGAATGCAGCCGGAAACATTTACCGATATTCTATAAAAGGCGCACTTTTCAATAATGCAGTCAATGTAAACACTTCAAGCCTGGTATATTCCATCAACGCTAATACAACGGTCCGAACATCGGAGACCTCTCTCATTCAGGTTACTCTTAATTATTTATCCAAAAGAGTAACATCTCAAGGAGAAGACTCCCGGTTTATTGTTCCGGCGTTGTCGGCCAAAAAGACTTTTATGAAAGGTAAGATGGCTGCTACATTCCAGTGGCAAAATATTGACTTAGGGATATTCGGCTCGAACCGTCAACGAATCACCACTTTTGGTAAGGATTTTTACACGACTACCAATTACATTCAGGAAACCAATATTTTTATGTTGAATCTTAATTTCAATGTCAATCAAACTTCAAAAAAAGCGAAACTCCCGGCTAGTGAGTTCGGAGAAAGAGAGTTCTAGTTAATTACCTTACGCTCTTTGTGTTGTTATTAAATTTCCCCGATAGAATTTCGAACAAATACGTATTAAAAAGTAGCATCAGCATACCATAAACCACATCTTCTACCGGAATGGTGAGCATTCGGGGCCCTATGATTTGGTAATCGTTATACCAAACCACTGGCTCGTCAAGACCAGTGCCGGTTAATATACCATTTACAATGAAAAATGGTATCAGCAAAAACATATGAGAATAGTAATACACACTTAGCCACTTTGCTTTTATCCTGAAGTGCAATAAAGACAGCAGGAGAACCAAACCAGCGTTGGCGTAAAAGGTATAAAGCTTATCTACACACAAAAGAGCGCAAATCCCGCTCAGGAGAATTATAAACATAGTGATCCTTTTCTCGAAATCTATGCGATAATCTTCTCCGACATATACCTTAAAACAGAAATAAGTGAAAAGACAAGCATACGGAATGCACACAAAAAACAGGACTTCTTCTATCGGTAAATGTGATAGATAGTAGCCGGACAAATATCTGGGATTAAACCCCCAAACACCCATTTTTGTAAAACTATTATCCCAAATTGAGAATAGAATTGTGGTAGTAATAATAGCAGGCCACGCAAATTTCCATTCTTTATAGAATTTGATTTTTGGATGAAACGAAAACAGAAATGGGACAATAAAAGCAGCGAGATCAACGATCAAGTACAGGTATTTCATTTAGATATAGATCGTTTGGCTTCCTTAAAATACTTCATTGGTACCCATAACATACCAAAACATTCGCCATCATGTTTTCCCAAATGTTTGTGGTGCATTTTGTGCGCCCTTCTAATTCCTCTTAAATAAATTGAATCCGTATTTCTGAATATTTTAAATCGTTGATGAATAAAGATATCATGAACAACAAAATAAGCAAATCCGTAAACGGTTATTCCCAACCCAATCCAAAATAGAACATTAAATCCACCTTGTAATCCAAACAACAACGAGAGTATACCCGGTATTGCGAAAATGACAAAAAAGTAGTCATTCTTTTCAAAGAAATCACCGTCGTCGCGTTGATGATGGTCATAGTGCAGGTTCCATAACCAGCCGTGCATGAGATACTTGTGCGCCAACCAGGCCACGCATTCCATACCTATAAAGGCTGAGAGCACAATAAATGTATTTACTAACCAGGGAGCCATCAAATTAAATCAAGAAAGAATTTTCTGTATAACATTGTCAAAACATATCTTAAACCACTCGGTATAATTCCCGGGATTATTCTGCATATCGCTTTTAAGATCAGATATTGAGATATATTTATATTCGGATACTTCATCCGGATTAATTACCGGCAAATCATCACTATTTCCATAATAAATATGATCCAATTCGTGTTCAATTAAGCCATTATCTAATTCTGCTTTGTAGATAAATGAAAACGCAAAGCGGAGATTTGCAGCTATACCCATTTCCTCTTTCAATCTTCTACCAGCCGCAGCAGCCGTGTCTTCACCATGATAAGGATGGCTACAACATGTGTTTGACCACAAGCCTGCCGAATGGTACTTATCCTCCACTCTTTTCTGAATTAATAATTCTGATCTGGAATTAAATATGAACACTGAAAAAGCACGATGCAATATCCCCTTCTGATGCACCTCAATCTTCGGCATAAGCCCGATCTCTTCGTCGAGTTCATTTACCAACACAATTTCACTATTCATACTATTCAATTTTATGTGGAATCATAACCGCAGTTTCATATAAAGACAAACGACGAAAATTACGTTAAAATTTCACAAAATATTCAATTGATGTCGTAAAAGGGACTGTATCATAAGCGTTAGTTTGTTATGATCAGCTATTCGAATCCTTACGTTCATGACTTTCTCAGGAGGCGTATTTTTAATCATCAGGAACAACTTCTTATAGTAAAAATAAGCCAGATACACGCCGCGACGTGCCCCCTCAGGCAACCTCTTTATTCCTATCAATGCTTGCTCGAAATCTGACTCAATTTCCTTTTGAATCACATCCTTGTCTGCCTCCGAAAAATGAGCAAAATTAACTCCAGGAAAATAGGTACGTCCCAAAAATTCATAATCAGCCTTTAGATCCCGTAGGAAATTCACTTTTTGAAAAGCAGCTCCCAGTTTCATAGCATATGGCTTCAGCTCGTTATATAGCTGATCGTTTTTTTCGGTAAAAACCCGCAAACACATCAGGCCAACAACTTCCGCAGACCCTAATATATAAAGGCTGTAAGAATCCAGCGTATGTTCGGTTTTCATCAGATCCATTTCCATACTCCTCAGGAAAGTGTCGATTAATTCCCATTCGATATCATACTGATGCACAACCTGTTGAAAACTATTCAAAATAGGATTGATGCTGATTTTTCCTTTAATCGCCTCCACAGTATCCAGCCTGATTTTCTCCATCAGGAACACTTTATCATAATCATGGAAGCTGTCCACAATCTCGTCTGCGAGCCTCACAAATCCGTAAATTCCATAAATTGGCTCATGAAATTTTTTGCTTAGAAAATGTATTCCCAACGAAAAAGAAGTGCTGTACAACTTCGTGGTCATTTTACTGCATGATGCCGAGAGATCATCAAAAAGCACTTTCATAATTTACCTTTTTTAGGAATTTGAGTAATTCATTCGCTGCAATTGTACCAGATATAATGGAGGGCGGAACACCTGGGCCAGGCACTGTAAGCTGACCAGCATAAAAGAGATTGGAAACCTTCCGGCTCTTTAGCTTAGGCTTCAATATGGCCGTCTGCATGAGGGTGTTAGCAAGACCATAAGCGTTGCCCTGATAAGCATTATAATCTTCAATAAAATTATTCTTAGCATAACTACGCTTAAAAACCACATGTCCCCTAATATCCTCACCCGCAAACTTTTCCAGCCTGTCCATTAGCAACTCGTAATATTTTTCGCGAGTTGGCTCGTCATCTGAAAGCCCAATTGCGATGGGCATCAATACAAACAAGTTTTCACAACCTTCCGGAGCAACTGTGTCATCCGTCTTGGATGGACAACAGACGTAAAATAGCGGATCGCTCGGCCAGGCCTTATGCTTATAAATTTCTTCCGCATGCTTTTCAAAATCAGCATCGAAGAATAAATTATGATGCCTTAATTTACTGATTTTCTTATCAATACCAAGATAAAACAGTAGACAGGACGGGGCAAAAGTTCTGCTTTCCCAATAAGACTCGGGATAAGAGCGAAAACTCTCACCAACCAGATTGTGTTCAATATGGTGGTAATCGGCAGTGCCTATAACGGCGTCCACCTCATTACTACCGTCCTGCGTATGGAGGTGGGTTACAATATTTCCTTTAATTTCAAATTGAGTAACAGGCTGCGCCGTCTGAAATTCTACTCCAGCATTTACTGCAATATCCCGAAACGCATCTGCGACCTTCCCGAAACCGCCCATCGGATAAAATGTACCTTGCTTAAAGGCCGCGAAATTCATTAAACTATATAAAGCCGGCGTGTTTTGGGGCATCGCACCCAAAAACAGTACAGGAAATTCGATAATGGCTACCAGTCGGGGATCTTTAAAATGAGAACGCACATGCTTACTGAAGGAAGAAAACAACTGAATTTTGAGCGCGTCACGCAGCAGCTTGAGGCTTACAAACTCAGTAATCGAATGTCCTGGCTTATACACCATATCTCCCATCCCTATCGTATACTTCACCTCAGCCTCCGCCATAAACTTTTGCAACTTTACCGAGCTCCCGGGCTCGATTTGCTCAAATAGCTCAGCGATATCTTCGAATTCCGCCGGAATATCAATTACCTCGCTGTTGTCGAATATTACAGCAAAGCCGGGGTCCAGTTTTTTGAGTGTATAGAAGTCGTTTGCTGATCTCCCAAACATCCCGAAAAACTTGTCATAAACATCGGGCATCCAATACCAGCTTGGCCCCATATCAAATAAAAATCCGTCACTCTTGAAGGTTCGCGCCCTCCCGCCGATGTTGTTGTTTTTTTCAAATACAGTAACCTTGCTTCCATTTAACGCCATTATGGATGCAGATGCCATACCCGCAAAACCGGCTCCTATGACGGCTATTTTTGAAGCTGTATGTAAATCGGTTTTATACATTAGAGGTTATGATATTTATCAAGCTTTGAACACTCGTGATCTGATGCACGTTTTTCCCACCCACAACTTTGCCCAACCTTTCCTCGCCTCCGGAGAAGCACAGGGAAGTGCTTCCGAAATCGGATATGAGGCTGTCGACTAAACCTTCCAACTCTTTCTCCGGCTCATTTTTCACAAAAAAGGTATAGATATGCGTCGGTTCATTCTGTTTGACCACGCTCATCAAATCCTGATACGGCACTCTCGCTCCTAGATATATCACCTTTTTTCCATAACTCCGAAGCAAATAATTGGCAAACAGCAAACCTATTTCATGATCCTCCTGCTCGTTAAGGAACAAAATCCAGGTTTGGTCCGGCTTTTCGGGCAACGGCAAGCCATCTATTGCCGTAAATAATTTCTGCCGTACCAGGTTCGATAGAAAATGCTCCTGAGCGGGCAAGAGACTGTCATTAGTCCACATTAAACCTGTTCTGACCAGCAAAGGATACACTATTTTTATATAGCTGTCCTGCAACCCAAGTATATCAACCGATTGCTTAAACATCTGATGAAAAAGTATCTCGTCGTAAGTGGCTATCGCTAAAAGTGTTTTGCTGATGATACCTTCAATCTGAGTATCCTTCTCGAATAACCCCGAGATAATCTTGCCCACTTCGATCGCCATCTCCTGCTTCGAAAGTTTGCTGATATGCGAAATCTTCATCCCCCGCTCTATCAGCGCACAAACGTTCAACAGCTTTTTCAGCTCGTCATCATTGTAATACCTGATGTTTGTATCCGTCCGTTCAGGCTTCAGAAGGCCGTAGCGTTGCTCCCATATCCTGATGGTATGAGCTTTCTGGTTGCTTAGCCTTTCCAAATCCTTGATCGTATAGAATGACATTTTGTTTAACTTTCATCAAAAATAGTTAAACAAAACTATTTTCATTGCTTTTTGGCAAAAAAAATTTGGGAGGCCATCCTAAAGTAAAATGGCAGGCTCAGAGTAACCTGCCATATGCATTAATAGAATGGAAGAGTTGCTAAACTTTTGGCTCCCAGCCCTTTTCGTATTCGCGAGACCATAACCTCTGCGCTTCTTTATCGCCAACGATATGTCCGTTTGAAGGGTCTATTTTGAGGCCCCGACCCACTCGCCAGGAAATATTCCCTAGTTGCATCGAAAGCACACTTTTGTATCCCAATTCTACATCACAATTAGGGCGGCGGCTGTTTCTAATGGCATCCAGAAAGTCAGCCACGTGCAGGCTATCCATCCCCAAGCTTGGACTTGCCGTGTTCCGCCCCTGAATATCCCCTTTTTCTTCACCTCCAACTTCCTTAATCAGCTTGCCGTCAAGATCATATACTTTGTAACTATCGCCTCCTGTGTCAAGGCTTCCGTTCTCTCCGTAAAAAATAATCCCGCGATCTTGTCCTTCTATTTTTCTGCCATTCCGGCTTCGCGATTCCCAGATCAAAGAAACACGATTAGGGAAATCCATCGTGATAACCTGCGTATCGGGCGTCTGCCAGTCGTCCTGAAACTCATAATTGCCTCCTACTGAACTCACTCCAGTGGGAAAGTCAACGCCCAATCCCCAGCGGGCAACATCTACTTCGTGTGTACCGTTGTTCAAAGCCTCGCCTGTTCCCCAGTGCCAAAACCAGTGCCAGTCATAGTGAATCAAACCATCCTGATACGGCTTTCTGGGCGCAGGGCCTTGCCAAAGATCGTAGTCCAACCACGTCGGCACGGCTCCAGGTTTCATATAAGTTGCCTTTCTCTTATTGGTATACCAGGTCTTCGCCAAATATACCCGACCAATAATACCATCATGCAACTGCTTGATTCCCTGGGTCAGTATGGGCGCTGAACGCCGCTGGGCACCCATTTGAACCACACGATTATACTTGCGGGCGGCCTCCACAGCCAATTCACCTTCTCTTGGATTATGACTTAAAGGCTTTTCAACATAAACGTGTTTACCTGCCTGGCAGCCCATGATGGTCAAAGGCGCATGCCAGTGGTCTGGCGTGGCGGTATATATGGCATCGATATCTTTGTCGGCCAACACCTTACGCAGATCTTTTTCTGATTTCGGCGTGAGCTTTTGACCTGCGTCCATAATCGTTTTGATCGCCTTCGGAATCGCCCTGTCATCAACATCACATACAGCCGCAACCTCAGCATTTTTTTGCGACGCAATAGTACCGCCCATGCTGTTACCTCGGCTATTCACTCCTATTGTCGCTACACGAATTAACTCATTTGCACCGATAATCCGGTTGTAACTTTTAGCACTGAATCCCTTCGCAAATCCGCCAAAGGCGACGCCAACCGATCCCATAGCCACACTTTTCAAAAATTTTCGTCTGTCTTGCATTGTCGTATTTATAACGCTTTGGTTTTTATAGTCATAAAGGAAAATTTGATATTGCAATCCGTTTCAAAATCGTGAATCTATTTTGCAACCAAATGCTCATCAAATTTAAAAGTGGCTTTATCGGTCCGTTTACCCGGAGCATTACCTAATCTATTTGAATAGACCTTCGATTCATACGGGAACAGGCTATATTGTGGGCCGATACAATAGCATATCAGGACACCTAACCGTTCGGATCCGACTAATTTGAGAAATCTTATATACCTTATCAGAACACAAGCAACCTGAATAGACAACTAGGGAGGTGACTTTTTTTCATTTCTGCGTACGAAGGTGACAAGCTTTATTACGCACAATGAAAAAGAATAGATTCGCGTTCGTTATTAACCAATTTTGAAGTAATCTGATTTTTCGCATGAAAAGAGTTTACACCTGCTTACTTTTTCTATTTTCGCTTGTTGCCACGGCCCAGGAATCAGAAAAAAAGGGCTTTCTGTTTATCGGCAAAAAGCCGCTCAAAAACTACGTCGGCATCAGGCTTGGCGGTGTGGCAAGTACGTTCGCCGAAAAGAATAACCTTTCGATACCGTCATTAGGGAACCATTCGGTCAATTCGTGGCACGCGGGTGTATCGTGTGACATGTTCACTTCTAAAAATTACAATGCGCGTCTGGAGCTCTCTTATCTGACCAAAGGCGCGAAGGAAACATTTAGTAATGAGCGTGTTGCGATCGAAAGCACTAACAAATTGCACTATCTCCAGCTCAGTGCTTTGCCGCTGGTAATCAAGCCCGGTTTTCGAAAAATAAATCCATATCTGGCTCTTGGAGGCTATTACGCCCGTCGCCTTGCCATCAATTCCAAAGCTTCCGTAAACAACGGTCCTTGGGAAACGGATAATATGACAGCCGCCAACCTTAACGTCAAGAATGACTATGGTTATTCAATATCGTTGGGGATGTATATATGGCAGAGACCGCTGTTTGAGTTGCGTTATGAAGCCGGGATCCCGTCCGTGTCTTCTACATCGACAATCAAAAATCGTTCAATATCGCTTTCTTTCTCCATTTGAAAACAGTGCCTTAAACATCATTTTCGACTCTATTTCTAGCAACCACACGCAGCCATGAAGTCAGTATTTAAACTTTCAGTATATCTCTTATTGGTCATTCCTGTTTTTCTATCCGGTTGTGAAAAGCAGGAAATGAAACCGGTGGACGCGTTCTATCGGTTCGACAAATTGAAAAAACTGACGTTAAAGAAACCTTCGAAAACCAATTATATTTTAGGATATGATACTGAAGCCATCGCCTTGTCGGTCACAGGATATGAATCTGGGGGTGAAATTGTCAAAATGCCTCAAACGGCGGTAACCCTGTATTCCAACACCACCAGACTCGAGGGCGAATCGTTCGTGCCAACCAAGGCCGGAGTTTATAAATTGTATGGAAAACTGGCTGGAACAACCAGCGACACGCTAACGATCAGCATATGGGAGCCAGCTTCATTGACACTCAAACTTTCAACTTTTAATGATGCAACTGATATTTTTTATGCAGATGGCGTCGACACAGTTGGTTTCGACGTGAGGGTATGGGGAGGAGGCAAAATCCTTCCGATTCAATTCACGTATTCTCTAACTGCAAACGACAAACTATTCAGCAAACGCTATTCCACCAATAGTTATGGACCTTATAAATTTCAAGCCAAAGCATTCGGACTTGAAAGTAACGAGATCACAATAAATGCCGTTGCACCTATCGCCTATGACCTAGTAAGACTCCCTGTAATTTTTCATGAAATTAACACTACCGATCTCACCGCCGCATACATACGTCAATTAACCGATGGAATGACAAAGGCATATCGAAATCGATTCAATATGACAGGCGGGCCGAAAGATTCAGATGCAAAGGATTTATATGTTGAATTCTACCCCGCCGAAACTGATCTGAATGGGCAAAAACTAGCCATACCAGGATTAGACCGGCAAGGGTCAGACAAGAAGACCTTTACAGGGGAGGAAGCATTTACGGAGGCATTTAACTGGTTTTGGAATCCCGATTATTATCTTAACATTTGGGTGATACCAAATATCACCGGCGATCTTCAATACTCGTCGTGGGCGTACCTGCCAAACGTTACTCAACCTATGGCCGGACTCGGTGTTCTGCCGCAAGGGACGGCTCCGTTTTTTCCCTATGGAATATTTCTCAACAAAATCATGACGGGAACAAATTCAAACGGGAATCGCACAGAAGAAACACTTGCCCACGAAGCGGGACATATATTGGGACTATATCATACGTTTGATGGCAACGGCAGCAATCACAACGGTTGTTCATCAATCGACCCTGACTACTGCTCTGATACCCCCTCATATGATCGCAACCTGTACTCAGAAAGTATCGGTAATTTATCAGGATTCGAGGGATTCAGCCGGATCGCTTGTCAAGGTGGTTCATATACCGCAACCAATTTTATGGACTACTACTTCTGCTACAATAACTCGTTTACAAACGAACAATTGAAAAGGGTAAGGCACACTATAAATTATGGGCTGTGGCTTCCGACGCCTTTTAATGGCTTTAAATCGGCCAGGATCGGCGGTATTTCGATTGTAAAGAAACCGGCTAACCTTAGATATATAAAGCCAATTATCTGCAGATAATTAAAACGTTGATGTTTGTTCTTAGTTATATTGATTTACCATCACAACCAATAACCACTCAAAAGTAAGGCTTGCCTATTTGCCAAGCCTTTGCTCGTGCGTATCTTCGGGCTTTATGGAAACGTAGTTAAATCATAAGTCATAGATCATTGTATGTTCGAGCCGCTAACCGACCACATTCGAAAATATGTATCGCTCAGCTATGAAGAGGAACAATTTTTCATATCGTTTCTTCAACACCAGCATCTCTCTAAAAAAGAACTACTTCTGAAAGAGAATCAAATTTGCGCTGGTAACCATTTCATATTGAGAGGATGTTGTTGCCTTTACATGACAACGGAGACGGGAACAGAACAAATTATACAATTTGGTATTGAAAACTGGTGGATTACCGACTATGTGAGCCTTGATTCCGGCAAACCTTCTACTTTCAATATACGCGCTGTGGAAACTTCGCTGGTTGCAATTTTGAGAAAAGAGATTCAGGATGAAGTTTTTGCGAAAATCCCCCAACTCGAGCGGTATTTCCGTCTTATTCTACAACGGGCCTACGCGGCGTCGATGATGCGGATGCAATTTAACCTCACCATGTCTGCCGAGGAGCGATACAGACATTTTTTTGACTTGTTCCCTCAATTTGTTCAAAGAGTACCGCAATATATGCTGGCATCTTACCTGGGGTTTACTCCTGAATTTTTGAGTAAAATACGGGCGAAAAAATTGTAGGAATTGCTCCTCATTTCTTAATCAGGATTAAGTTTTTTTGAGAGTCTGTGTCGCAACTTTGCATAAACAAAAACACAAAAACAATGCAAACTCGATTGAATATGGGCAAAACATCGCCCGAAGCTTATAAAGCCATGCTGACTTTTGGTCAATATTTAAATACAACTTCGCTCACCCCGATTCACAAAGAACTGATCAAAATCAGGGCCTCTCAGATGAATGGCTGTGCATATTGTTTGAATATGCATACCAAAGACGCACGAAAACTTGGTGAAACGGAACAAAGAATTTACCTCTTGAATGCGTGGAGGGAAACCAATCTTTTTTCAGAAGAAGAAAAGGCCATTCTTGCTTTAACAGAGGAAGTTACACTAATCAGTCATCACGTTTCCAACGAAGTGTATAGCAAGGCGGTAGAAGTTTTAGGCGAGCTATATACGGCTCAGGTTATCATGGCAACCATCATCATCAACGGTTGGAACCGTATCGCAATTTCCACAAATATGGAGCCGGAATACTGATTGGAAGTTGGGTGAAGCTTCGTGGGCCGAAATCAGAACTTCACTCACTATCCTTCTTCCTGTCTCACCAGAATACGAAGTTGGTGCGTGTTAAATACCTGAGAGTTTGGCTCCACGCTTTTTGTCAGAAAAACACTTCCGCCAATAATACTGTTTCGGCCGATGACGGTGTCTCCTCCCAGAATTGTCGTTCTGGCATAAATGATCACGTTGTCCTCAACAGTTGGGTGTCTTTTGGTTTCGGCCATATCTTTGGCTACTTGCAACGCACCCAGCGTAACACCCTGATATATACTGACATTTTTGCCAATGACGGTGGTTTCGCCGATGACGATGCCAGTTCCATGGTCGATCATGAAGGGAACTCCAATTATTGCACCTGGATGGATATCAACTCCAGTTTTACCATGCGCATATTCACTCACAATTCTTGGAAGTACGGGAATTCCAAGCCAAGTCAGTTTGTGAGCGATCCTGTATACGGTGATAGCATAAAATCCTGGATACGAAACTATTACTTCATTGACACTGGTAGCCGCCGGATCATACTCATAAATTTTGTTAGCATCCAGTCTCAATGACTGATATATCTCTTCCAGGGAATTGTAAAAATCGGTCACCACACCGAGAATATCAATCCCTGAAGGTTCCATGTAACTCAAAAGTATATTTTCCAGATCAATCTGATTTTTCTTCAGAATCCCTTCATATGAAGACTTTTTAGGCAAATGATTACTTGGAAAGAGGAAATGAACCAGATCGTTTAGCCAGGCAATTGCGTCGTGAGAAGAAGGAGTCGCTTCCCATTCGGCGTTGTGCGTCTTGCGCAAGATACTTATCAGCGACTGCGTATTAGTAATTTTCGTCATTTATGTAAGCTAACGCGATGTTCATATTTGAACAACACACTCATTATAAACATGATATAACGAGTGTGTTTCCAAGAAACTCAAATTATTCTTATTTACCCGAATGTCTAAGCCTATATAAAGTTTCTACCAACACGTCCACGTCAGCGCAGGTATTGTAAAATGCCAACGACGGGCGGACCGTAGTTTCAACTCCGAAACGTCTCAAAATCGGTTGAGCGCAATGGTGCCCCGAGCGAACTGCAATACCTTCCTGATTCAGGGCTGCGCCAACTTCCTCAGTTTTAAAACCATCAAAAACAAAAGATAATACCGAAGCTTTGTCAGGTGCAGTACCAATCAGTCGAAGTCCCGGAATGTCTTTCATCAAATGCGTGGCATACTCCAACAGGTAATGTTCATATTGAGAAATGACATCCATTCCAATTTTCTGAACATAATCTATCGCTGCACCAAGCCCTACTGCGTCTGCAATATTTCCGGTGCCCGCCTCAAAACGGTTCGGCGCATCGTGAAATTGGGTATATTCAAAAGTCACGTCTTTGATCATATTGCCTCCACCCTGCCAAGGCTGCGTGTCGTTCAATAAATCTTCCTTACCATACAAAACGCCGATTCCGGTCGGCCCAAAAACCTTATGGCCCGAGAAAACAAACCAGTCTGGGTTCAAAGCACGGAGATCGGTGCGGATATGAGATACAGACTGTGCACCATCCACCAAAACCTTCGCTCCAGCCTGATGCGCCATTTCGACGATCCGTTTGGCGGGAGTTACTGTCCCTAATGCGTTAGATACCTGCGTGAAAGAAACCAGCTTGGTCTTCGGACTCAACAATTTGGCATATTCTTCGAGGATAATCTGCCCGTTATCATCTACCGGCATCACCCTGATTTTCAGTCCTTTTTTGGCGGAAAGTTGTTGCCAGGGTACGATATTGGCATGGTGTTCCAAATGGCTGACAATGATCTCATCTCCCGCATTGAGATTTTGTTCACCCCACGTTTTGGCCACCAGATTGATGGCTTCCGTAGCTCCTCGCACAAAAATGATCTCATTCACAGAACCCGCATTGAGAAATGTTTGCACTTTCTGACGAGCGCCTTCATATGCGTCCGTCGCACGCGCCGCCAACTCGTGTGCGGCACGGTGTATGTTCGAATTTTCGTGTTCGTAAAAATACGAGATTCGTTCAATCACCTGACGCGGTTTTTGAGTAGTCGCCGCATTGTCCAGCCATATCAATCGTTTACCATTGACCCTTTCCTGTAAAATTGGAAAGTCCCTTTTGACCAGATCCACATCAAACGGCACTGTTCCGGCTCCTGCGTGCGTATGAGGAAACGACTTTCCAGACAACTGAGACGGGAATTCCGCACCCAAGCTAAAAGGACTTTCTCCTCCAAACCCCTTGCCCGACAAAAAATAGTATTGCGAACTTGCTGGGCCACCAAAAGACGGTATTTGAGGAGCACCATTATATGATTCCGGAGCAATCGGTAATTGAAAGATATCCTGCGTTTCTCCAGGCACTGTTGGAATATATGTCTGGAAACTTTTCCCGCCATATATGGACGAAGGCGAGATCCCGCTACCACCTACTGATTGCGGAACCTGATCCAAATCAGAAAATGGGGCTTTTTTTGTCTGAACATGAGGATCCGGCAAATTTGTTTGAGGACTGCTTCCCCCTCCTGAATTTCCCAAACGAACCGACGAAGGTGATTTGCCACTACCAGCCACTGATGGCGACGCATGGGACAACCCTGGATAGTCACTATTACCATTCGAACCGCTCGGCTGCGCCGTTTGCAACCCTCTCAGATTGACTTCATTGATTTTCTCTGCTCCGGAGGGAGACACGCCGATTCCTGAAACGGGTGCATTTTTTGCAAAATGCGGATCAGGAAGACTCGTCTGAGGCTCGTCCGTGCTGAAACCTTCTTTTTTTTGAAAAAGATAGGGCAGCCGATCATGCACCAGATTCAACGACTTTTCAATGCGTGGGTGATCCGCCAGATCTGGAGAAAAATTTGCCTTTGGAACTTCGTTTGGCAGCAAGGAAAAAAGCTCATTGGCCAGACGCTCTAACGCCGCTGTATCCGGCAGACCCGAGATATTGGGATCGTTCGAAAACGAATCAGTATTTATACTCATGGTAGTTTCCTATTTCAACATCGTCCAGCACGGCAATCGCATCGTCTACCAAAACGGCAAGCGAGCAATACAGCGAGACCAGATAGGATGCGATGGCTTTATCATTTATTCCCATAAACCGAACCGACAAACCGGGAGACTGTTCTCCTGGCAAGCCAGGCTGATAAAGACCTACCACTCCCTGGCGGCTTTCACCGGTACGTATCAATAACACTTTGGTCTTGCCATTTTCGATCGGCAACTTGTCGGACGGGAAAAGTGGAATACCTCGCCAGGTGATAAATTGGGAGCCAAAAAGAGAGACTGTTGGAGGTGGAACGCCCTTGCGGGTACACTCGCGTCCAAAAGCAGCAATGGCCTGAGGGTGCAAAAGGAAAAAACCCGGCTCCTTCCAAACCTTTGCAATCAAATCATCGAAATCGTCGGGCGTTGGAGAACCGTTCCGGCTTGATATGCGTTGCGACGGGGCTATGCTATGCAAAAGACCATATTCTTCGTTATTGATCAGCTCACTTTCCTGGCGTTCCTTGATACTTTCAATAGTCAGACGAAGCTGTTCGCTAATCTGATTATACGGTTTACTATATAGGTCAGACACCCGAGTATGAACATCCAGGACGGTATTTACTGCATTTAGATTGTATTCCCGCGGATTTTCGACGTAGTCGATAAAAGTATGTGGCAGTTCGCGCTCGTCACGCCCTGAACAATCCACCTCGGCCACGCTGCCTTCCTTAACTTTGTTGAGACGATATACACCTGATTCGACAGGTATCCAATTTAATAGATGGGTAAGCCAACGCGGGGTAATCGATACCATTTGCGGCACGGTACGCGTTGCGATGGCTAACTGCCTGGCTGCTACATCGCCAAGAGCTGTCTGCTTTTCATTTAATTTCGGCATCTGCTATAGTTAATTTTAAATGGATTTGATACCTGAACCTACGAGCGGTTCGGCAAGGAAAGTTCGAAATTACGATAACGAGTCCGATTGCAGGAAGCGTAAAACGCAGTTTACCACCAACCTAGACACCAAGAATCTCCCTGGCGGTATTAAACAGAACGATCTACTAAAAATAACAAATTCGGTTACTCTTAATAATGTAATTCTTTCCCGTTCGAACAGCTATTCAAAACATTATACGCCCTCTTGTTCTATAATTTTGGTAGAATAAGTTTTTTTCAATTTGTTAAATGTACCACAAAAATTTTTAATGTCTATTATATCCATAGACTTTATATGTATATATTTTTTTCATTATATTGCTAAAAAAAAGCAGCGTATACGATGGCTCCCGAACTGATAAGTGTATATAAAAATGAGAAGATCGCCGAAGAGGCGTTTAAGGAGTATCGTCTAAGGCATGGAATAGCGTGCAAAAAATGCGGATCGGAACATCATTACTGGCTTCCGTCCAAGAAACAGTTTCAATGCAAGAATTGCAGATTTCGAACTACCCTCCAGAGCGGCACCTTGTTGGAAGGAAGCAAATTGCCGATTTCATATTTCTTTATTACACTGCATTTGTTGATCAAAACAGGAAACAACCTTTCTGCGGAACAACTGCAGCTCCATACCGGGCACAAATACAGTGATCCGTTATTTGACCTGATCAGGAAGGTGAGACAATACCTGAAATCTAATGATCAGCATGCGGTATTGATTGATTTCGTGGAGATTACCCAGAAAATAATATTTGCAGAAAAACAAAAATGAGGATAAAAAACCTTTGCGAGTAGATTGTAAGAGCTATATCAGAAGTCGAATACTCGGGCCGCTCTGAATTCGTCAATCGAGACAATGATTTTTGACAAAATCAACTGTATCACCGAATCTCCTTTTAAGACATCCGCCGCCTCAAAAATAACCACTCACTGCATTTCCTTTTCCTTGCTGGTAAAGTTCAGATACTGAATCCTGACACAGTTTACAGATTCAACCAATGATGTGATTTTATGACAACTGTAGATTTTGGGGCAAGTCAGTTTTAGTTGATATGTGCTCATGCTCAGCGCGATCCAGTGTATAACATATTAAGTCTATAAATTTAATATGGTACACAAAAGTAGTTCACATCCAGCACCTATCTAAGTGTTATTTTTATTATTTGCCAAAACTTGCAGAACATACCACCACGACACGGCGGATGTTGAGCCATATTGGAAGATCTTAGGTTAGAAGACATCCTGACCATCTCCTGACTATATCACCCTTTGCGTCCCCAAAATTTCGACACGAGAAAAGACGCCTTAGCCCCAGGCACTCCTAAGACAAAACAGATGCAGCTTTTCCGTCTTCGGCTTTAAGAATATCAGCGATAGAAGTGCTGTCCAAAACGGCCAGGTTCGCATCTCGCCATTTCGAAAGAACAACACGGAGACTACAGGTTTCTTCATCTTTGCAGTCGTCGCATTTGCCATAAAAAAACATGGATACACACAAAACCGGGGCGATCGGGCCATCAATAATCCGGAGTACTTTTGAAAAGCTTACTTCCTCTGGCGGAATTCGCAAAAGGTACCCCCCGCCCTTACCCTTCTGGCTTTGCAGCACACCATTATTTCGTAAGTCAAGAAGGATGGCTTCCAGAAATTTCTTCGGAATTCGCTCTTTTTCAGCGATTTCCGAGATAAGCACAGGTCCGGAGCCGTATTTTTCTGCCAGTACTTTTAATGCTTTGAAAGCGTATTTTGCTTTTTTTGATATCATGGTTCAATATAGAAATAGTATTGGTCCTAGCAAATATGTTGAGAAGGTGGGGTTAAGATACAAAATCCCGATGAAATAAGGTGTCAAACCTGGCCCACAAGACCGGCTTCATCGCGAAAGGTAAAAAAAATGCCACAATTTCATCATAGCGGCGGTATTTGGTATATATATAAATGCTTTAGTACATTTGTATATCTAATCTATGTTTTAAGTATACTACCAAACTTTCGAATTGCATATGTATTTCAATTATATGGCGGCTGTGGTACCGTTGTTTCTTGCCCTCATTGGACTTGAATATCTGGCATCTCGACTGATGAAACGACCGGTTTTCCATTTCAACAGTTCCATAGCCAATATGAATGTTGGGGTGCTGGAAAGGTTGATAGATATGTTTACTGCCGGCGCTTTTTATTTCTTTTATGATTATCTCCATCAACATTTTGCCGTCTTCGATATAGAGGATTCCATTCTAATGTGGATCGCGCTTTTTCTTGCCACCGACCTGATCTGGTATTGGTATCATCGAATGGGGCACGAAATCAATTTATTTTGGGGCTTTCATGTTGTCCACCATACAAGTGAGGAATTCAATTACACAGCAGGAACTCGCATCACGGTATTTCAGGCTGTCATCCGAACTCTATTTTGGTCGGTTTTGCCTATTGTCGGGTTTCCCGCGCCGATGATTACCACGATGTTGATCATTCACGGCCTATATCCTTTTTTCACCCATACTCAGCTGATTGGAAAGTTGGGTATATTGGAATACATCATTGTTACGCCCTCGCATCACCGCGTACACCACGCAAGCAACGAGGCCTATCTGGACAAAAATTACGGCGATATGCTCATTATTTGGGACAAGCTTTTCGGGACATTTGCCGAAGAAGACGAAACTCCGGAATATGGTTTGACGAAACAATTGGGGAGCTACAGTTTTCTCTGGCAACATTTTCACTATTTGGTAGAGCTTTGGTATGGTGTGAAAGAGAAAAAAGGATTATTCAACAAATTAAAATTGATTTTTGGCAGACCTGAGGATCTGAATCCGGACATCAGGGGCATCGTTGAAAAACGTTTTTTATCCCGGCACAAAGTCCGTACACGCTCCCAAAAATTCAGGTGGTATGTCATTGGACAATTTAGTGTCATGGTGTCGGTTCTGTTCCTGTTGTTATTGTTTGAGCGGCACACTGATCCATTTCTGCAAATCCTTGCTGCGCTTCTAATTGTCATTACGATCATCAATTGCGGGGCTATATTGGAGCAGCGTCGCTGGGTCTTTTATCTGGAATTCGTCCGGGGACTTTTCCTCGTGCTAATTACATTTCATTATTTTCCATATCCAACCACGTTCGTCTTTCTTCTCTCTCTCACTATTGGCGCTTTGGCCGCCTTCTCCACGTTACAAAAACAATATTTGCATTCGATTTATGGGCGATAGCTAACTATCAAAAGCAGTCTCTTTTATTAGCCCGGTTCGATGCTTGGGCCGATTTGCAATCGGACCGCAATGGTTTTGCGTTTGCAACGCACTAACCAACAAATAAGCTGTGACATCTTTCAAGACCACGTCCCACTTTCACCATTTGAATGCTGAGCACCTTCCTGTACCTTTAAACCTGTCAATATAACTTAAGGGCGACAAAATCCACAAACACTTCATATACAGTTATATATAATAACAAATAACCTTTTAATTCAAATTAAAAGAAATATCTTTTCAATTCATACAACCATCCGCACCGATTGCGGACTCTTTGTACCAAATACACTAAAAACCTTCTTATGACATCGGAGGCAGAACTGATTTCAGGTTGTCTTTTAAAAGATCGCGTTGCGCAACGGGAGCTTTACGAGCGATATAAAAAAGCGATGTACACCCTCGCATATCGCATCACAGGCGACTTTAACGATGCCGATGATGTTCTTCAGGATGCTTTTATAGAGATTTTTAAACATTTGAGCCAGTTTAGAGGCGACGCCACATTGGGAGCCTGGATCAAGCAAATTGTAGTACGGAAAGCAACCAAAAAAAAGAGAGTAGTAGCTTGGCAGAACCTCGAAGAAGGATCCGGCGAGATCATCAACTGGGGCGAAGATCAGATAAATGTAACGCACCTTGAAACGGCAATATTAAGCCTCCCAGACGGATTCAGAACGGTTTTTGTTTTGGCGGAAGTGGAAGGATATACCCATCGCGAGATCGCATCGATGCTCAACATATCAGAAGGAACTTCCAAGTCTCAACTGTTTTATGCCAAGAGAAAATTGAGGGCAATCCTCACTGCAAAATGAAAGAGACAGAAATGGAAACCCATATAGAAACATTAAAATCCGCTCTGGCACAGCTCCCGGTTCATGAGCCGTCTAAGTCGGTATGGTTGGGTATTGAATCTGAGTTATCAGAAATTCCTTTGCAAGTTTCGATAGCAAATCTGCCCGGATATCAGCCCGCAGACAACCTCTGGGACAACATCGAAAGTGAGATTTCCCAATATCACGTACCTGATAATATATGGTGGTTTGCGGCAGCAGTGATATTGGTAGTCGGTTCGGTTGGAATTTTGATGACTGAGCAACAAAAGACGGTTTCTATTTCCTATTCAAAAGAAATAATCGATGCGAGGCTTCAGGTTGACAATGAGCAGGATACGGACCAGCAATTTCAAAAATTAAAAGCTTATTGCGAAAGTGAGGCGTTCGTTTGTGAAAGTAAAAATTTCAAAAGATTGAAAGCTGAATATGAGACGTTGAACACCGCAGCAGAGCAATTGAAAAATGCGATGGGAGACTTTAATACTGAACCCCAACTCGTGAAACAATTCAATATTTTGGAACGGGAAAAAGGAGATATCTTGAATGAGATGGCCAAAATGATTTAGGACATGGAGGAAGGTAGGGTAATGGTAAAACGGTTAAGGGTTAACGGCTGGTTGACGTTGCGGTTTAAGGGTTTATATCGGCGCCAATTGTTAAAATAAATACACTAATGAAAAATAAAGCTAACATATTTCTGGATTTTTTGAGAGTGTCGGCACTCCTGCCCATAATGCTCGCAAGCATTGTTGGGAAGGCGCAGACGGTGCTGCAGGTTGCAACCAAAACTTTTAATACTACTATCGGTGCGCCGGCTATCAAGACGCTTCATATCACGGCGGAAAAAGCTGATATTGAACTCATTGCCTGGGAAAAGCCAGATATTTCTGTCAAGATGGAATTGTCTGCCAGGCATCCTGACAAATCAACGGCGGCTAATGATTTGAGTAAATTTCAATATCTGGCCGACAGAAGCGGAAAGGAATATTTTTTACGGAATTATGTCCTGCTTAAAGAAGGCGAGAATAAGCCGGTTTCAAATCTGAAAGCACGATATACCATATACTTGCCTGCCAGCTGTGCGGTGGATCTGAAGAATACTTTCGGCAATATCATTTTGAAAGGTTTGACAAATAATCTGCAATTAAAAGCCGACTTCTGTATCAGCAATCTGTTGAATATCAAAGGAAAAGGATCAATAGAAACCACTTTTGGCGAATTGAAAACAAACGAAGTCACTGGAGCATTTACTTTCATAAGTGATCATACCAACCTGCGTTTAGAGGGTATCGGCGGCGCCATCAGAATGAATGCGCAGTACGGAATCGTACAGATATACCCGCCGGCCGAACTAAATAGCCTGGCTATTCAGTCAAAAAAAGCGGAAGTCACACTACTTACCCGAAACTGGCAAATGTTTGACTACACGATCAATAGCGCATATGCCAATATGCAACTGCCCAATGGGTTTCGATGGAAAAGGAATACCGCTGATTTCAAAGATGCATTCTTTTCCAAAAACCAGCTGGCCAGTGTCCAGATCAATGCGGAATTCGGCAATATCACGATCAAGTAATTTCATAAATTCAACGCTTGTTTTATATGAAAAAATTTACTGCCATGTTAATAATGCAGCTTATTTTTCAGACTGTTTCCGCTCAGGATAGTACGCAGGTTACGTATACTCAAGAATTGGATACGCTTATAGATCAACGCTTTATCGACCGATATGAAAATGTATTTTTAACCAAAGTACCAACACGGCATTTGGTCAAATTTGGATTTTCCAGTTCAACCGGAAGTTCTATTCAAACAAACAACTCATTGAACGACTCCTACCAAATGGGATATGAATACAAACTATTTCCTGCGATTTCGATTGGTGTGAACTTCACGATAGACCAACTCTTTCCATATGAATCAACCACCCATACAAAACGAAAGACCACCTACTCCGCTGGGGGCGCTATTCGCTGGTATTATGATATGGGGCGAAGAATACGTGAAGGCAAAAACGCCAATAACTTTAATGGCAACTATTTTGCGCTAGTGGCAGACAACTTTATACGATTTGACGAGCCCGGCGAAAATAAATTGACGAAAATCGGCATTGAGTTTGGCATTCAGCGAAGAATTCGAGGAGCATATGTGGTATTGGGAATTGGGTCTTACTACCAAAATTATAGTAACGGTTATTTTCAGCAATTCAAAAACGAGTCAGGAACCAATATATCTGACGTCACTTTAAGCACACACTCATCTTTTGGAATTGCCTATTATGACTGGAAACGGACAGACAAAGCTCCGAACTGCGATATACTAACTTGCGACGAAATCGTAACTCATCAACTCAAAATTTTGTGGCCATACATTAATATTAGTAAAAATATGGCCGCCGGATCCTTGCATATGGCATTCGAGCAAAAGCTGGGAAAAAGTCACATATCGGTGAACGCTCAACTGTTGACGAATTACTCGAAGTATCGTTTCAGTGGGAATTCGATAGTTGGTGGCGACAATCTGTTTGAGAGAAGCTATCAGGTTCAGCCATCTTTGCAAATGCGTTATTACTTCCTGCAGAAGCGACAGATTAAAAAAGGGACGGGTGGCAATAATTTATCGGGCTTATATTTCGGCCCATATTCCGATTATATCAAATACGGATTGAAAAGCCCGGGTTTAAAAAGTACAAGTGAGCATCTCGGTTTAGGATTGATCGCGGGATTTCAAGTTACGCTACTCCGCAATTTTTATGCCGAATTCTACTTCGCAGAAAGTTGGAACCTCCTCCAAACGCAACCCGATATTTCATCAGCCAAAGGATCCATCCGGCTTGGTTTTGGATTTGTTCTTTAAGGTTGCGCTAAGTGTCATTTACCAATCAATTCATAAAACCTCCCTCTGTAAGTTTCAGACAAAGGGATAAGTGTTTTTCCAACCGTAATCCTCTCACGTTCAATCGATTCAATTTTATTGACGGCTACCATATATGACTTATGAACCCTGCAGAACTGTGGCGGCGGTAGTTTGCGTTCCAGGTCGCCGAACGTTTCCAGTGTCATGATTTTTTCGCTTTCCAAATGTAAGCGCCGGTAATCGCGCATGCCTTCGATATATAGAATTTCATTCAGATTTATTTTCTGTAAGCGATATTCCGTTTTAACGAATATGAATGGGTTAGAAACGTCAGGCGAAACTGATTTTTGTTTTTCCTGAACGCGGCCAACAGCCTGTACAAAACGCTCGAAGGAATATGGCTTCAACAGGTAGTCAGTGACATTTAGCTCAAATGCTTTTAGGGCATATTGGTCAAAAGCTGTTGTCAGAATTACCGATGGCCGTTTGGTCAGAGCCTCCAAAAATTGAATTCCTGAGAAACCGTCGATTTCTACGTCTAAAAATATGAGATCGATTTTTTGTTGACTCATCAACCCCAAAGGCTCTAAACAGTTGTCGAAGCTGCGAACTAATCGTAAAAATGGAAGCCTCCCGACGTAATCCTGCAAGCGTATCATCGCGAGTGGCTCATCCTCAATTATGATGCAATTCATGGATCAGATGGGTTAGCAAAAGGTTGACTCGATAAGTTTTCCCGTCATTTTCGATATTCAGAATATATCGGTCATTGTATAAAATATCGAGTCGAATTTTCAGTAAAGTATTACCCAGCAGCCCATACTCACCTTCATTTTGGGCTGTCCTTTCGATCACATTCATGCACTCGAAGTGGACACTATTTTCATCGATCGAAATCCTGATATTGATAGCATCCTTCACTTTTTTATTAACGGCATATTTGAATGCATTTTCAATATATGGAATAAAAATCATCGGGGCAATTATGATCCCGTACGGGTCACCTTCAACGTAAAAATTCACATAATGTTCATTTGAAGTTCTGATTTTTTGTAGTTCGATATACTTTTTGATATACTCCAACTCTTTGACTAACAACACCGTATCGGTTTTTGATTCATATAAAACAAACCTCATGATATCCGATAATTTGTTGAGATATGCCGACGCTCTTCGCGCATCTTTTTCAATTAACACATCGATATTGTTCAGAGTATTGAAAAGAAAGTGCGGATTTATTTGGGCTTTAAGAAGTGCAAGTTCGGTTTGTCGACTTTTACTGACGAGCATTTCTTTCAAATACCGTTCGTCATACCAACCAATAAATCCACGAATAACCATGCCGACTCCTCCGTTGATCAGCCCTAAAAAAGAAAATGAGGCAATGAGAATTATTACGTCTCGGGCAGAAAGAAATAGAAACACCGGCGCGGTATTCAATGAAACGGAAAGAAGTATTGTAAAAAATAATGAAATTAAAACGGTCGAGAACAAGGCGGTAATTAGACAAAAAGCAAAACTGCGGATGATAAAACCCGTGCTTTGTTTTTTAAACAGATAGTTCGGAACGAGCCAAAAATAGAATGCATAAAAGTTGGTAATGCCGGTAATGAGGGCCACCAGGATGATCAACAGCCAATCTTCACAATTCTCAAACGCCTCCTGAGTCGTCGTGGTGGAAACAAGAAACAAGAATGTGAAAAGGAAGAAGTATAACAGCCAATAGCCACTATGCAGCATAACTACGATGGATTTTTTCATCACTTAGCACTGAAAAAGATGTTCGCGATTCTTTCAACTTCCGGCAAATTGATATTCACAGTGCTCATATTAGCCGTAATGGCGACAACCAAATCATGATCCGGGTAAAGTAATAGAAAAGTTCGGCCGCCGTCGATCAACCCGCCGTGGTGAATGATCTTTCTGCCGTGATCATCGGTGCCTATTCTCCATCCAAAACCATAGTTCGTATTCTTCCCATCGGCCAGCAGCTGCGGCGTAAAAAGAAGCGTTACCGTTTCCTTTGTAAGTACCTTATAACCAAGCAGTCCTGCTCCCATTCTCACCAGATCAGAAGGCGTTGACAAAAGACCACCTCCCGCCCATTTATAACTGTTGTCGACCAATGCCGCATTGACGATCGCCTGTTTACCCTTTTCGTAGAAGCGAACCCGATTCACCACAATGCTGTCACTATAATCCGCCGATGTTTCCTTCATTTCCATTGGGGTAAATACATTTGCCTGCATATAGGATAGATAGTCCGAACCGCTGGCACCCTCGATGACGGCACTCAAAAGTGAATAGCCATAGGTGGAATAGTTGTAGGCAGTACCTGGCTTAAAAAGTAAAGTATCCTGATCAAAGATCGAAAGTCCTTCATGTACAGTTCGGTATCTTTTAGGGCAAGCGATAGGATCATTTGGGCCATAATGGCGAATGCCGGCGGTATGAGTAGCAAGTTGCCGACTCGTAAAGCTGAACTTTTTTAGAGGAAAATCAGGAACATATTGTTGGACAGGCACATCCAAATCCAGCTTGTTCTCCTCGACCAATTTGCCTACTGCTACAGAAGTAATCGATTTTGACACAGAGCCCATCCGGAACTTTGAATGGATGCTAACCGGCAGCAATGCTTCCAGATCTGAATATCCAAACCCTTCCGCCCATAGTATTTTCTTCGTCGAACCGACACTAACCGATACCCCCGGAATCCCCTGTCTTGCCTGTAACGAATCTATGTACTTTTCGGCTATTCGAATTGCTTTAAGATAAGTTTTATCCTTTATTGATTCACTTGAATTTACCTGCGCAGCAACTGAATGGCATGCAAAAAGGCATAGAATTAAAATGAGTTTTTTCATGATCGGGTGATTAGATTTGGCATACTCAAAAGTGGGAAAAAACCCGGTTTCTGAAACATACTATTCTGCAAGCGGCAAGTATTTCCCGGCGAAAGGGCTATTAATATCTGCATCAAAAACAGAGGACAAGTAAACTTCCCATTTTATTTACTGAAATTGTGAAATTCAATTTCCCGGGTATATATTAATCCTGTTTTTCGTACTGGTAATCAACCCATTGCTCAATCCGATGGCCACTCCAAAACAAACGACCTACTACGCCGATCACCTTGTCTTTAACCTTGAAAAAAGGGCCAGGCAAATCAATCGTGTTCTGTTTTATTGTGGTGCAATTTTGTTCTTTGCAGCTTTTTTTGGTTTAATATTTCAGGCAAATAAGGCGAATGAAGTGATCAATAGTTTTCAAAATTATGTTGTTGTGCATGTACCTTACGACGAGCCATTACGGTTTCTGGTGTTGCCCTTGCTTTTGTGGCTTATCTTGCCATGGGTACCAGAGGTTTTCCGATTGATCAGAAAGTATATCTTATATCCTCCAAAGTCGTTGACGCTGCAAACCAGTGTTCCGATACAGTCGAAAGAACTGATCATTCATCCTCGCTCTTTCCGGACAGGGCCAAGGCCACGGTCTCATTTTATCAAAGTCCTACATCCGGCTTCCGGTAAATTGATATACTTCGATGTTAATGAGGCGCTTTATAATGGGCTAAATCCGGGAAGAATTTTGAAAGTAAAATACCATCCGGTCGAAGGAAATGTATTGTGCATGCTGGCGGATATTGAAAAAATACCCGATGATAGATCGATGGTTATGTGACACATCAGCGTTTGTCCAGACTTCCATTTTAATATAACCGCCAAACGAAAAAAGCAGTATTCAGACGGTGCGAAATACTTTATAATTTAAGCTCTCAAACCCTAAGGAAATTAGTAATCTTAACACATCCGCATGAAAATCCACCATTTTTTGATAATCATACTTTTATCTTGCTCATATCTGATCTGCCCGGCTCAGGCACCGGTTTTCGTTTCCGGCCAGGATGGATATAAAACTTTCCGAATTCCTGCGGTTGTTAAGGCTGGAAATGGCGATATACTAGCCTTTGCGGAAGGACGTGTTGGGGGTGGTGCAGACTTTGGGGACATTGATCTTGTGATGAAACGCAGTAAGGATGGTGGAAAAACCTGGTCGGCTATCCAAGTTGTGGTCGATTACAAAGATTTGCAGGCCGGAAATCCTGCTCCGGTTGTGGACGTCACAGATCCGGCTTTCCCAAAAGGGAAGCTATTTCTGTTCTTCAATACGGGAAACAATCACGAAGGTGAAGTCAGAAAAGGCAACGGAATAAGGGAGGTTTGGTATAAAACGTCAGTTGATGATGGAGTTACGTGGTCGGAGCAGGTTAATATTACCTCGCAAACTCACCGGCCAAACAAGCCGGATATTAATCCAGCATATCGTTTTCCCGAAGATTGGCGGAGTTATGCAAATACGCCGGGTCATGCGACTCAGATTACCTCAGGAAAATTCAAAGGCAGGATATACGTACCGGCAAACCACTCTGCAGGTTCGCCGAAGCAGGATTTCAGCGATTACCAGGCTCATGGCTTCTATTCGGACGATCATGGCGAAACGTTTAAAATCAGCGCAACACTTCCTATTGAAGGATCTAACGAGTCCACCGCAACCGAAATATCGGGAGGACGGTTGATGTTCAACAGTCGAAATCAAAAAGGCGACATTCGTGAGCGGATAGTTGCGGTTAGCAATGATGGCGGAGCAAACTGGGACACCACTTATTTTGATAAAAACCTTCCCGATCCAATTTGTGAAGGCAGTATTCTGACGATAGGAAAGACAAAAAACCATCATATCCTTGCCTTCTCCAACGCTGCAGATTCAAAAGACAGAGATAACTTAACCCTCCGAATTAGCCTTGACGATGGTAAAACATGGCCGAAAGCATACCTGGTTGACAAAAGTACAAATGGAGAAAAAGATTTTACGGCTTACTCTGATCTGGTTCAGACAGGCAAAAACAGCGTTGGAATTTTGTATGAAAGGAATGGATATCAGTCTATTGTGTTTAAAGTAATCGATTGGAAAAGGTAAAGCGCGTACATCCCAAAATATTTTCTCAGTAATACTTTTTAAGAAAAGTTAAACGCTCCGAAACCTGCTTGATCCATTCCCGAGCCATCAGCTCATGCGCGAAAACGGTGGGATGAATACCGTCCCATATCCAATACTCCATGTTGTTGGTTGTAATCACTTTATCTAACATGGCGGGATAATCCAGCAAAACGGCATCAAATTCAGTGGCTAATTTTCGAACCGAGGCCGCACGCTGTGATAAATCTGACTCCCATTGCTCCCAGTTCTCTTTTATTTTCCCAACAGGATATATAAATGGCAAACCAAGAACAAAAAGCATGTCGGGATTCTGCGCTTTGCAATCGGTGAGAAGCTGTCGATATATGCTCTCAAACGTTTCGATCATCGTCGCTTCTTCGGGCTTATTGATGGTAGCCGCAGTGTCATTCACCCCCACTAAAATACTGATTACATTTGGTTTAAGGTCGAGCGTGTCGGCCTGCCAGCGTTTTTGAAGATCGGTAATTTTGTTACCACTGATACCCCTGTTATAGAATTTGAAACCCTGGTCTGCAAAATCGGCACCTATCCTGCTCGCTACCGAATACGCATATCCGTGACCCATGATATGGTTCGGATCCAGATTTCTCCCTCGATTGCCATCTGTGATCGAGTCGCCTTGAAAAAGAAATGCGGCCCCTTTTTCTGGAATATTGCTTGCAAATAACTCGCTGTCAGATATGGTGACAACGAGTCCGCTAAGCGCTGATGTTTTGAGAAAACTTCTTCTTGAAAATAAATGCATTGGATAGGCTCAAGTCAGGAAACAAGATAAAATTAAATGAGCTTGGCACAAATTGCTAGTGATGCAATAATAATGGTATAATGGTTGGCTTTATCTTTTACAACATATTCACGGGTACCGTTCATATACTGAGGGAAAGACAGCTTCACGCCTTTCCCTCAGTATATGAAATCTTTACAACCACAAAAAGCACTGATCTTCAACTCTCTAAACTTAATTTCTTGATGATGTGTTGGCAAAACGTTTTTACCAGCTTACTCCGCGACGATTTGATAAATCTTGCCTCTTTCAGTCAGAAAAGTATTTACAAAACCACGATCCGTCTTTTCCGTCAACACCTTCACACCCGAGATTTTGATGGACTCCTTCGTTCGTAATACACACTCGCCACCGTTTAGCGACTTTAGCTGAGAATTAACCAGTTTGCCTTTTTTCCAATCCATATTCACCTCAAAGCCGCCTCTCGCACGAAGACCTTTCACACTGCCTTCTGTCCATATGGATGGCAATGCCGGCAAAAGCGATATATAACCTAAATGGCTCTGAATCAACATCTCAGACATACCCGCAGTACCCGCAAAATTTCCATCGATCTGAAATGGCGGGTGAGCATCAAAGAAATTTGGATAGGTTCCGCCGCCCATTACGCTACCTTTTATGTTGTTAGTGTATTGCATCAACTGGCGGATCAGTTTATAGGCATGATCGCCGTCAAGCAGTCTTGCCCAAAAGTTGATCTTCCAACCTTTGCTCCAACCCGTGCCCACGTCGCCGCGTCTCTCTAAAGTCCGTTTTGCAGCACTGAAAAATTCGGGAGTATCCTGTGAAATCTGCCGGCCAGGATGCAGCCCAAACAGATGCGAAACATGGCGATGAAGTGTGTCCGTCTCCTCAAAATCCTTGTACCACTCCTGCAGCTGGCCTTTGCTTCCGATTTTTAACGGATAAAGTTTGGAGCGTTTTTCAATCAGTAACTTTTGAAATTCAGGATCATTTTGCAAGACATCGCCAGCCTCAATCAAATTCGAAAAAAGGTTATGAATAATGGACATATCCATCGTAGTCGCCACAGAAACAGCAGCTTGCTTACCTGAGAGGTCGCGAAATTGATTCTCCGGAGAAGTGGACGGTGCTGTTACCAAGTACCCATCCCTGTCTTCAACAAGCCAATCCAGACTAAACAACGCAGCCTCTTTCATGATCGGATATGCAAATTCCTTCAAAAACTTCTTGTCACCCGTGAAGCTGTAATGCTCCCACAAATGCTGGCAAAGCCAGTTTCCACCCATATACCAGTTCGCCCAGACCGGATCTCCGCTGCCCACATTCCCCACGGGGTTCGACAGACCCCAGATGTCCGCGTTATGATGCGCAACCCACCCACGCGTTCCGTAAAATTCTCTGGCAGTAACGGCTCCCGTTTTTGACAAATCCTTGATCCAGTTTAAAAGAGGCAAATGCATCTCCGAAAGATTTGCCACCTCAGCCGGCCAGTAATTCATCTGGGTATTGATATTGATCGTATAATTGGAGCTCCAGGGTGGACGCAGCTCATGATTCCAAATACCCTGAAGGTTTGCCGGAGGTCCGGCAGGTATTCCATTTTGTGCCGGACGAGAGGACGATATCAGCAAGTACCGACCAAACTGAAAATAGAGATTCTCAAGGCCCGGATCGTAATCACCTTTTGAATAAGCCATTAGGCGCTCGTCAGCGGGCAGGAGTTTATTGGGATTGTTTTGTGTGGTGTCTTTTACAGCCAACGTCATTCGCTTAAAATATGACTGATAATCGGCCACATGTGCTTTCTGAATTGTTACATAGGTTTTTGCTAAGGCTTTATCCAAATAGTTTTTTGCCAACAATTTTTCGTCCTGCCCATCCTTATCAGGGCATTTATCAAAGCCATTGAAACTCGTAGCGGCAGACAGATAGAGAACCACTTCCGAGGCGCCCTTGACATGAATACCCGAGTTGTCACTTGCCACCGAACCACCTTTGTTCACCGCCTTTATTATGAATTGAAAGCGCGTTCCATTGCAACCGGCCGGATCTTCATATATGATTGGCTCCTCCCCCTTTGGATTAAAATAATTTGGGTTTACATGTGAAGGTGCCTTACCGCTTACAATCAGTTCTTTTGCTGGCGTGGTTTCTGTTGTAAACCGTAATTGACTACTTGCTGCCACATCAAAATTCAAAGACCCCGCTCTGGACGCTGACAACCTCACAATCAGGATATTATCAGGAGCGGAAGTCAATACCTCGCGGGTATAATTGACGCCATTAACAGTGAATTTTGTGGTAGAGGTCGCGGTTTCGATATCCAAGTCGCGATAGTAAGCGGAAGGCTTTACGCCGTTGAAATTCTGTTTGATTCGGAGATCGCCCATTGGCATATAGGACTCCGTAAAAAGCCCTTGCATTTTTTTTGCTAACTCATTGGCCTTCTGATAATCGCCTTCCTTCAGAAGTGCATCTCGGAGCTGTGGAAGGTAAGTCGGCGACTCCGGATTTACTTTCGTTTTTACCGGTCCCCCCGACCATAAAGTACTCTCATTCAATTGCAACAATTCTTCTTCCACACCTCCAAAAACCATGGCCCCAATATGTCCATTTCCTACCGGCAAGGCTTCCACCCATTGCGTCGCCGGACTTTTATACCACAATTTCATCGCGCCTGCTTGCTGCGCATATCCGGAAATTCCAGACAAACCAGTAAACACCAATACAAGCAGCGAGGTTGATTTTTTTCTTAATATGCTAGCTAAAAACATCAGTATATATTTTGTGTTTAGGGATTAATTTCGAAACTAATTAACTGAAACCATGGCTTTTATAACTCCGTTTACCGGATCGAGCCAACTTTGGAAATTATCCTTCACTTCATCAAACGAAACCCGATGCGTTATATAAGCTGTTGGGTCGACGAAGCCGTTTTTCACACTTTTAATGACATGCTCAAAATCTACCCGGGTAGCATTTCTGCTGCTCATCAGCGTACCTTCTCTTTTGTGAAATTCAGGATGACTGAAACTGATATCCCCCCTTTGGAGCCCGACAAGTACATATTTTCCGCCATGTGACATATATTGAAAAGCGGTATTAATTGCATTCAAACTACCGGTAGCATCGATCACTATTGATGGCATATCTCCATTTGTAATCTCCATTAAAGCTTCGATTACGTTGTCGGACAAGGCGTTGACGGTGTATTCTACTTTCATCTTTTCTTTGCAAAAAGCAAGACGAGCATCATTGATATCCAGCGCAATAACTTTTGAACCAGCTATTCTTGCGAATTCCATGGTGCCCAACCCAATCGGTCCGGCTCCAACGACTAATACCGTATCATTGGAATTTGCCCCTGCCCGCCTAATTGCATGCGCACCGATGGCCAGTGGCTCAACCAGAGCGAGTTCTTCGAAACTCAAGCCATCGCCATGAACCAACGAATAGGAAGGAACGGATACATATTCTGACATTCCACCGTCAATATGCACGCCGAAAACCTGGAGGCTCGTGCAGCAATTCGGTTTTTCATTCCGGCAGGCAATACAGGTTCCGCAGTTGAAATACGGAATAAAAGTAACCGCCTCTCCGATCGAAAACCCTGGCACCCCATCGATCTCAACAATCTCCCCTGCCAACTCGTGTCCTAAAATTCGGGGATAACTGAAAAATGGCTGTGTGCCTTCAAAAGCATGCAGGTCTGTTCCGCAAATACCTATTTTCCTGATTTTGACAATAGCGTGTCCGGCTCTAAGTTCCGGCGTAGCGTCCTGGCCATATTCAAGCTGGCCTGGTGTTGTGCAAACTAATTTTTTCATATATAATATGTCTGATGCGAGCACATCATTCTAAAACATGGCTTAAAACCCAATTAATATTCCTACAAATTTCCGAACTTGAACGATATAGAGAAAATATATAACCCAAATAATACTGTCTGATATTAGCCAAGTATTAAGCTATATTAGCATCTATGGAGCCTATCGGATATCCAATTTAGTTTATTAAGCTCATTATCTATTCTTCATTTGGTACAACGAATATCAAAAGCAATATGAAACCCGAAATTCTGCAGGTATCGAACATACCTAATCGGTCATTTAGCTTGAGGCAAGATTTACGGCCGAATATCAACAATCGTTGGCATTGTCACAAAGAAGTGGAATTAATTCAGTTTCACAGAGGGAGCGGAACTCAGTTTGTGGGCGACGATATTCGACGGTTCAGCGCAGGCGATATAGTTTTGGTGGGTGCTGATCTGCCACATTACTGGCATTTTGATCAGGAAGAAACGACCGAAAATGAGGTTATCGAAAACCCCTATTCAACGGTCATCCACTTTACGGAAAATTTCTGGGGAGACTCTTTTTTAAAATTGCCGGAAAATACTGTATTTAGAAATGTGTTAGAAAAAGCCCGTCGCGGGATGAGTCTAAAAGGCGATATCGGAGAAATCATCGCCCCATTAATTAAGGCCCTGGCAGTCGCAGAAGGCCCATATCGTCTAATACTTTTGATGGAGTGCCTTATCGCGGCCAGTCAGATTTCGGACGAACAGTTTCTGGCATCGATGAGTTTTCAATACAATGCCTCCGAATTTGAAAATCAGCGACTGAATGCTATATATGATCATACTTTAAAACGTTTTGACAAGAAAATCTCTTTACCGGAAATTGCATCCGTGGCTGGCTTGTCGGCTAACTCGTTTTGTCGTTATTTTAAATCGCGTACGGGCAAACAATACTCGGAGTTTCTGGCCGAAATCCGAATCGGGCATGCCTGTAAAATGTTGATAAAAAATACAATGACTATCAAGCAAATATGTTACGAAAGTGGGTTTAACAATTTCACCTGCTTCTACAAAAAATTTAAACGTATTACCGGAAAAACTCCCCTGCAATATCAGCAGACCCATGTCAGCAATTAACCTATATACTGCCCGTTCCATCCAAAAGTCTGGCAATGCAGATTCCTTACAAAAAGTCACCGCTGGTGAAATTCCCATGCCGTTAAATAAGTCATAGTTGATTGACTATCAAACAATAAGTAGTTTCGCCGCCGTTAAACTTTTGTATATCAAAATCAGGTGAAAGGTATTTTCAAACCAACCGTATCCTGAAATGATAACCCCCTTACTCAATCAATGGCGATGTTAAAAAAACTTCTCAAATGGACTGGCATTGTACTCGGCTGTATAGTGCTTTTATTAATGGCGGCTTACGCCTATGCTTATTTTGATACAGAATCGCGGATCAACAAAGTCTATGACACAAAAATTCAAGCGATTAAAATCCCGACAGACAGTGCTTCCATTGCTTCCGGAGAACATATTGCTGAAATCCGTGGCTGTAAAGGTTGCCACGGTGTAGACCTTTCAGGCGGCCGGGCTTTCGCAGACCCTCAATCACCTATTGGATTGCTTTACAGCAGCAATATTACCTCCGGAAAGGGTGGTATTTCTTATACCCAGGAAGACTGGATCAGAGCATTGCGCCATGGGGTGGGAAAAGACGGCCATGGGCTTTGGTTTATGCCTTCGCAGGAGTTATATATGATGTCGAATCAGGATATCGCCGAACTCATCGGATATGTTAGTACCAGACCTCCGGTGGATAAAGAGACACCTAAAAAAACCCTGAAACCACTGGGAAGAGTGTTGACATTTTTGGGGGAATTTCCATTACTTCCCGCCGAAGTAATTGATCACAATCACGTATACAAAGACACGATCGCTGTGGAAGCAACAGCTGAATATGGTAAATATCTGGCTATGTCATGCACTGGCTGTCATGGGCCGCAATTAAAAGGTGCACCGGCACACGGCCCGAACGAGCCTGTTATTCCGGATATCACATTGACTGGGGAACCAGGAAAATGGGATGAAAAAGGTTTCGTATCTACCATCAGAACCGGAAAAACCCCGGCCGGCAGACAGCTCAACCCAGCCATGCCATGGAAAGACTTCACCTTCACCGATCAGGAACTGAGCGCGGTATATGCGTATGTACACAGTCTGAAATAACATTTTATGACCATTGTCGATAACTACTCCTCAGTACCCATCGACAATGCTTTGGAAACTACAAACCCTAAGGATTGACCGTGACATTAACAGTTACGGTTAATCCTCTGATATAAAGCACCCCTGTTAACCCTGCACCATTTTACCCTTAACCCTTTGTTCATCCCTTCCTCCTTTCCTCCCCTACACCCTTTCAACCCTTCCTCCTTTCATCCCTTCCTCCTTCCTCCCCTTCCCCCATGGCCCACAAATCCAAACAAATCTCCAACCCTAAAACCGGCCAAAGCATCGTTTTTCTGCAAACAGCGAGAGATACGAACGGGAAACTGCTGGAAATGGAATCGACCTATTATTCCCATTCTAAAGAACCCGTCGCACACTTTCATCCAAATCAGGAAGAAGATTTTACAATAATTCAAGGCAAACTCAGTGTGATTGTTGAAGGAAAATTAAGGATACTGAACGCTGGAGAAAAGCTCCATATTCCAAAAGGTCAGAAGCACGCCATGTGGAACCAGACCGATGAGACCACGATCGTGAACTGGCAAGTAAGGCCCGCCTTGAATACGGAATACTTTCTGGAAACTGTGATGGGAATCGCTACCAATAGAAAGACCAATGACGAAGGCATGCCGAACCTATTGCAGATTGCCTTGTTCGCGAACCAGTTTGCAGATGAATTCAGGCTGACCAATCCGCCCTATTTTGTTCAAAAGATCATATTTACGATACTTTCCCCAATTGCCCGGATATCAGGATACAGGTCAACCTATAGGGAGTATATTGATTGAAAAACAAATATGCAGATTCAAAATTTAAACACCTTCAAAACCTTCTCCCACCATTTAGAAGATTCGGTCTTTGTTGATTCCTCCAATTTGCTGCTTTCAATTTTTTCGTCCATTTCCTCCCCTTCCTCCTTTTCTTTCCCCCTTCTTTCACAATATCCCCGAAGTGCCTCCATCATCTTTTCCGTTCTTTCAATCAATGAGGCCGATTCATCCTTTGTCAGAGATTTTTGACCAACATTTAAAAATCTGACCGAAAAATCGCAACAGTCACGCTCTGCTATTTTGAAGCTGTATTCATAAACCAGAGTCATCCCGGTTTCATTGATATGACAACTTTCCGAATAATTTATTTCCACTGCTGTCATATCCATTTTTATAGCGGAAACTACTGCGCTGTGGTCTTCGAATGAGCAATGATGGACGTTGCCGATGAATACATCCGCGACATCCTGAACAACCACTCGCAATCCTGGCATCCACAAGTTGCGCGTCGGGACGCTCATTACCGTAATATACACCTCTTTAAAGTTGGCCTGTATGTTTGCGCGCAGGTAATCGCTCGCCTCGTATAACGGATAATAATCCGGTTCAGGTGGCTCCGGAATAAGCAACTTTGCCTCCTGTAGTAAACTGAAATGAAAAGGCACTTTCCCAATAGATTCATATTCTTCAAATGAACTATTCCAGCTCAGCAAATCGCCATCGGCGGGCGGCCCGTCTGTCAATATCCGGTCGGTTAGCAACAAATACTCGTGGCTGTCGATGCTGTTTTTCAACAATCGATGAGCGACGATCATTTCCGGACCCGATTGCTTCACAAACTTACCAATCCTAATTTCCGCAAGCGGACCGTGGTGAGCGACAAATTTCAAGGTCAAATGCGCCAATCCCTGACATGCTTCACAGGGACAAACCGCATATTTATGCATCCATTTTCGCCGGAAGTGAAAGTCGTTAAAAATCCGGAGGCAGGTGTCTTCCACCTCCTTCTGGGTCGGTGCAGGGCCTTTTCTGATCAACAAAACTGCATCGCCCTCAATCTCCGAAACTTCATATTCGCCTCCCACCGAATTGATAATTTCATCAATCAACATATTGATGGCACGTGACGAATGAGCCAGCTCCGTTGAAGTCATAAACTTCGTAAACCCGCTGATATCGGGAATAAGAATGGTGGCGTTGAGTTCAGACATTTTATCGGGAGAGGCCAGTTAAAAGTGAATGATTCAAGGGCAAACAGTCGCGCAGGCGGAGTGAGAATTACGGATATGAATTTAGTGAAATTTTTATTGACAAATACCATAGAAATATTTGATTTTCAGACATTTATGTCACTTATCTGGATACATATTTGGCTTATTGAAGGTGAAGGATTTTTCTGACAATACAAATCCAGAATTGCGAACTTAGTATAAAATATTGCTCCAAAATTGAGCAATAACTATAATTCAACTGGAAAAGCACACTAATTGCGTACATTGTTGCATCAATGGCTTGATTGAAGTCATTCACAGTAAACATTAAAATTATAGCATGGCTTTTTACCAACTCGTGAAAACACAAAAAATACCGGCGACCATTGCTGATGTCTGGAGTTTTATATCAGCACCGGGCAATCTGAAAGAAATAACCCCACCACATCTGGGCTTTACGGTTACCAGCAATAATAACTCGGAAAAAATGTACCAGGGCATGATCATAACTTATAAAGTGAGCCCTTTATTCGGAATTCCGCTGGACTGGGTTACGGAAATTACCCATGTGAAAGATCAGGAGTATTTTGTGGATGAACAGCGGATCGGGCCTTACTCGATGTGGCACCATCAACATAAAATCGAGCCGATAGAAGGAGGCGTGTTAATGACCGATATCGTTACTTACGAGCCACCATTGGGATTTCTGGGAGCCATCGCTAACTCACTGATTATCAAAAAACAATTGCAGGAAATTTTTGACTATCGGACGGTAGCTGTCGACAAGAAGTTTGGGGTTTTTAAGGGCTGAAAACCTCCTCAATCAAGTTGCCGATCCAAATAAAACAGGAACCGCGTGGTCAACTCCGTTGCAATGGGCGCGGAAGGGAGGCCCCATTAAAATTGGAAAGGCTCTGATAAAGTCAGCTGCCAGGCAACGAGCCAGCGCATATATACAAGACTAATAATCAACAACTTATGTAGTATTTCATGAACAGCGAACGAACCCAACTGACACTTTTCGTGACGACGGAAGAATCGGTAGAGATCGAGGAAATTCGTAAAAAATATAATCCGGAACAGCTCAGCTTAATAAGAAGCCATGTCACACTTTGTCGCGAAGAAGAGCTGACTGACTTGTCCGCCACCTTGAAAACACTGGAAGATATATCAGCTTCTGAAATTATCATCAAATTTGGTCCAGCCGAAAGATTCGCAAACGGTGACGGAGTTTTAATGCCTGGGCTGGGTGACAATACTTCATTTCAAAAACTCAGGAAGTTGGTGTTGCGCGAAAATGCAGTAATTATAAAACATGAGCCGCATATCACTTTAATGCATCCACGAAATTCGACCTGCACCGATGCGATATTTTCAGAGATCGGGAAATACACAATCCCACAAAAGTTGAAATTCGATAGGATAAGTGTGATCAAACAGGAAAATGGAAAAGCCTGGGAAGTGCTGAAAGAATTTGACCTGGTCAGACGAATTTAGAAACATCATGAGAGCTATGCATTGATCAGGGGTTTGACCGGGCGATTTGGTCGGCATGGTGTCGTTACAATCACGTCATTTTTTGAATATGTTATGGACTATATTATTCAAAGTCAACAAATCTGGGTTAATCAACGTAAAACATATACACGCCTTGACCATTTTCAACGTTGGGATATTATACGTATAACCGCGAGCCTTTTTATCTTGTCATGAAAAAATACCTGATTTGCTTATTGCCATTGCTTTCACTCTCACTTTTCATTAATCCAGCTCTTTCACAAACTGCTCCGAACGAGAAAAAGCCGCTTTCAAGTGAAGAATTGTATATTAAACAAAATAAGCATGTCCTGATCAAGCCGGGTGAGAAATACCTGATTCTGAACATTTCGCCCAGCATTGGCAAGTTCCATCGTATTCGGTTTTACCCGGGAGACAAAATCAAATTTCGCCTTAAGAATGATCGGACCAAATTTCACGACACGATTGAAAATATCACTGATTCGTCGTTTTCCATAGCCGTGACGGATCCTGCCGGGAAGACGAATTACCAACAGATTTTGCTTACGGATATTCACAAGATCAAGGTTTCCAGAAGGATTCCGTTTGTCACAGAAGCTTCGTATTATTTCCCTTTGGCAGGGCTTGTTTATCTAGGCGCGGATTTTTTCAACCAGGGAATTGACGGTAAGCGCTTTACAACCGACGGCTCCTCTTTTATTGTGGCTGGCGTATTGATTGCATCTGGCTTCATTTTTCACAAAATGTCCGTATCGAATTATAAAATAAACGACCGACATAAATTGAAGGTAATCGAAGCATATTGATACTCAACGAGTAATAACCGCATTCCTTATCTTTAGCCGGTTTTGATAATAGGGTCGTCAATATCTACGAGTGCTACTTCATCCAGTTTTTGCGGACTACCCTTTCTCAAAAAGGTTGAAAATGCGGCGGCAATAAGCAAGGCTGCTACCCCCTCTGCTACAAGCGTGTTCGGCGCACCCAAATACTGAGAAACTGTACCGACCAATAGTCCGCCAATCGGCTGCATTCCGAAAAACGCCATGGCAAAATAACTGATGACACGTCCACGCATTTCCGCAGATACATTGGTTTGAATAATGGTATTGATAATGGTGGACTGCGACATCATTGCAAACCCAGCAAGCATTGCAAAAAACAGCGCAAGGGGCAGGTTTGTCATGTGTGAAAAAAGCATCAGCGCGGATCCGAAAATCAATAAATTAACAAATAGTATTTTCTTCAATTCGGTGCCCGGTTTCAACGAAGCCAGAAAAAAAGCACCTCCCACTGCACCCAAACCAATTGCGCTGTTTAGATATCCAAAAATGGATGCATCCCCTTTGAATATCACCTTGGCATATACCGGCAGCAGCGTGATAAATGGAAGTACCATTAAGCTGACACAAGCGAGCAGTAATATAACCAGTCCGATCGCAGGCGTGGCGCGAAGATATGCCCAGCCTTCTTTGAACTCCTGAACGACCTTTTTGGTCCGGGAGGGAGGAATGAAGCTTGGTAGCTTCATCAATGACAATGAACCGATGACGGCAACAAAACTCAATGCATTGATCATAAAACATGTTCCTGCACCCAGTTTTTCCAGAACAATACCGGAAATCGCAGGACCAACCATCCTTGCCAAATTCACCATGGACGAATTAAGTGCAATGGCATTCGACAGGTCTTCTTTGTGGCTTATCAGGTCATTTACTAGCGACTGGCGCGCAGGAACGTCAAATGCATTAATAGTCCCGAGCACGATGCTCAGCGACAATATTCCCCAAATATTATACTGGGTGAACATAACAATAGACATCAGTATTGTAGCTTGAATCAACGACAAAATCTGAGTGACCATTAACACCCGATATCGATTATAGCGATCCGCCACGATGCCACCCAAAGGTGAAAAGAGGAAAGAGGGAAACTGTGCGGCGAAAACTGCCAAACCCAACATAAATGGTGAATGAGTTTGAACATAAATAACCCAGTAGACGGCTGTCCTCTGCATCCACGTTCCAATCAGAGAAATGGATTGTCCGAAAAAATACAACCGGTAATTCCGACTTCGAAACGCTTTAAATATTTTATTTTCCATGCATAAAAAACTATTAAATGAACATTGGCTGTCAGAATTCGGCTATCGGTTGTCGCCCCCAAAACACCTCGGAATCCTTGGACTTTTGTTTATCGAAATACTTTATCCTGCTAATCGAAAGCCGCTTGTCGACCGTCGAAAACTAATCGACCAATTTCCCCAACACCCGTATCGCTTCTGTTAAAAAATATTTCTCCTCATCCGTCGTCTTTTCGCTAATGGATCGCGCCAACCATTCTTCCTTTTCATGCCTTCGCCTCTCAATTGTCTGCTTTCCTGAATCTGTTATTGTTATAATTACTTTTCGTTTATCCGTCTCCGATGCCGTTTTTTCAATGAGCCCGTGCGCCAATAATTTGTTGATAATCTGAGACATAGATTGTGCGGTCACCTTTTCAATAGCAGCCAATTCAGACGGAAGCATTTCTCCGTTATTATGTAGAAACGCTAACGTTGAGCTTTCTGTCAAAGAAAGTCGCTCTTCATTCTTTGTCTGACTTCTCAACACCTTCAAAAGTCGCGACATAACTGTCCGCAAATTATCCGTGATCTCTTTATCAGTCTGTTCCATAACACGATTTAAATAATAAGTTTACTTAACAAAGTTGCTTTACTATTTTTTAATAAGCAAGATATTATAAACTTGTAGACTGAGAATTAATTTCATATTCTACAAAAATCACTCCCAAATAATTAATATATCCTCGAATGGGGCCTTTGATCGAAAAACCAGTACGTCATGAAAATTGCCTACATCATCTTTGAAGGGATCACTTTGCTAGACTTTATCGGAATTTACGATCCGATAACCAGGCTGAGATCCATGAATTATTTGCCCGATCTGAGTTGGGATATCTGTTCATTTCGCGATACGGCTAAGGATAGCTTTGGTCTTGAAATTGTGCCTACCCAAGTCAACAAATCGTTATCGGACTATGATGTGCTCATCGTGCCGGGTGGTTTCGGAACGCGTGAACTTCAAAATGACCATGCCTATATCGCCTGGATTCAGTCGGCGCGACCGGCTAAATATAAAATCTCGATATGCACTGGCAGCTTACTGCTGGGAGCAGCAGGATTTCTGACTGATAAAACAGCGACAACAAACTTCCAGAATTACGATGATTTGAAGCCATATTGTAAGCAAATTTCTCACGAGCGAGTTGTGGAAGATGGTGATGTAGTCACAGCCGGCGCTGTTTCTGCGTCTATCGATCTGGGGCTTTACTTATGTGAAAAATGGGCAGGAAAAGACGCAGCGGCTGAAATCCGGCAGAAAATGGATTATCGTGGGTAATGATTCTATTCTGGAAAAACCTGAACATGATGAAAGCAATGCTACCAAATAATAATTTCTATCCAACCACTTTCACCAATGATTGATACTGCCATCGAAAGGCTGGAATACCTATGCGCCTTTATACCTCCACTCCTGTTACAAATTGATAACCAGCAATTCTCGTTCAAAGCCTCTCCCGGAAAATGGAGCAAAAAAGAGATATTGGGTCATTTAATTGATAGTGCCACCAACAATCATCATCGTTTTGTAAGAACACAGTTCGAAGAAAAACCGGTGATTGCATATGATCAAAACAGATGGAATGAGCACGGTTATTACCAGCAAATTGATGGAAAACAGATTATCAATTTTTGGACGATATATAATCTGCAGTTAGTAGAATTGCTGAAACACATCCCAACGGAATATTTACATCGGGAATGCTCGGCAGGTGGCCAGAGATATACCCTTCAATTTCTAATAAGAGATTATGTAATGCATCTGGAACACCACCTGCATCAGATCGTTGACTATTAGAATCAATATTATCAAACTATTGAAATAATTTATAACACCGATATGAGTCAATTAACCAAAGATGTGCCAATAAAGACAACACATCTGTTTCAGCAATTAGACCATCTCCTGATCGAACTTCTGAAGTCTTTAACACTTGACGAATGGAATTCCGCGACCATCGCGAAATTATGGACAATAAAAGATATTGCATCTCATTTGCTGGACGGAAATTTAAGAGGGTTGTCGTTTTCAAGAGATAAATATTTTGGAGACACGCCTCCTGATATCACGTCATACAGCGATTTGGTTAATTATCTAAACCAGTTAAATGCCACCTGGACAGCTGCAACCAAACGGGTTAGTCCACAGATTCTGATTGAATTACTGGAGATAACGGGAAAGCAATATGCCGATCACCTCGAAACGCTGGACCCTTTTGAACCCGCTATATTCTCCGTTGCCTGGGCAGGTCAGGAGCAGTCGGAAAACTGGTTTCATATAGCCAGAGAATACACCGAAAAGTATATACATCAGCAGCAAATCAGGGAGGCTGTTGGTAGCGAGGCACTTTTGACGAGGGAGTTATTTTACCCTTTTATTGATACTTTCATGCATGGACTTCCATACACCTACCGAAATGTGCCCGCTGATGCAAACACCGTAGTGACTGTAAAAGTACGCACGGAAATTGGTGGAGAATGGCATATTATCAAACGGGACACCGATTGGCAGCTTACAAAAGTCTTTAATGGAACAGCAAACGCAACCATTTCCATATCACCGCAATGTGCATGGAAACTATTTTCAAAAGGTATATCTCCAGAACAGGCTTTGTCAGAAGTGGAAATATCTGGAGACCAGAAATTGGGGGAGATGGTATTAAATATGATTTCTGTAATGGCCTGATTTACAATTCCAGACAATTTTGCCCAACCTGATAGAGACATTGCATTGAACTGGTGACGGGGTTAAAAATTTGTATATTTGTTAACACAAAAAGCTATCGCTATGTATAACTGGCATGACAGAATCAGTATCAATGCTGAGATTCGTTTCGGTAAACCTTGCATCAAAGGAACAAGGATTTCAATTTGGGATATTTTAGGATGGCTTGCAAATGGTATGTCTTATGAAGATGTCGTTGAAGATTTTCCCGAGCTTAGCCGTGAAGACATTTTAGCCGCCCTAGCGTTTGCCGCTAACAGAGAAGAGAATACAAAAATGCTGATTGCTTCTATATGAGATTTTTACTTGACGAAAACATCTCATACAGATTAGTGCGGCAACTGAATGACTATGTTCCTGACACTTTGCATGTCAGCAGAACAGGTTTGGCCAGACCAGCAAAGGATATACAGATATGGGAGTTTGCCAAAAGAAATAATTATACCTTAGTAACTTTGGATGAAGACTTTCAAGATCTCGCCAATATGTATGGCTTTCCTCCAAAAATAGTTTTACTGCGTACCCGAAATTCATCAACTAAATATATTGCAAAAGTTTTATTGGAAATGCTTCCGGACATATTGCTATTTGATCGGTCAACGTCGCACGGTCTTCTCGAAATATTTTAAGTTCCGATCGTCGATTTCGTTAATTCAAATTCGAGTCCTCCCTATCAAACACCACTCTCCCATCACCTTTCCCATCAAAAAAGCGAACCATTTTCATGCTGTTGTCGATTTGAATAGCGCGGGCTTGTTGGGTCAAATACCCTGCGCCACGATAAAATTCCTGTCTTCGCTTTTTGCCATTTTGAAACGTAATTTCCGCATAATTATCCTTCGGGCTTGCATATACAACTTGAGATTGCAATTTGTGTTGATTGGATAACAGGTTCAGGCTATCGGAATTTGCCAGGGATATTATTATTTCCTGACCGCTCTGCGTGTAAAGTGACGTGAGGCCGCGTGTGGCTTCGCATAGGAACAAGCCACTTTTTTCGGGAGTTTGGGGAGCGAAATTGCCATTCCCATCACCTTTCAGCAGCAACCCGAGCGAGGCGTCCATCCAGCCATACACTACTTCGTTGGAATGAGAATTTCCCGATATCAATATATCCAGATTCCCGTCCTGATCGACGTCGGTAGTCACTATCCCATAAATACAAGAGAATTGCGCTTCAGGAGGCAATATTTTTACCGAGAATTTTCCTCCTCCATGGTTAAGCAAAATACAGCTTTGAAAGGTGTTTGCGGTAAAATGTACAGCTTTATCAATCGTTTCTTTTTCAAAAATACCACTGAGCTGTGCCTTGCTATATGGTTCATAGGACGAAAAACGCTTTTTCAAAAACGGCATGGACCGGAACAGATCATCCCGATAGGTCAGAGGAAATGATTTCTTTTCTCCGCTATTACTCAAGATATAGGTGGTAACTACAGGCTTTGGCTTCGCTGTTCCGGCAAAGTCTCCGTAGTAAATCTCGAGAGGCTGATTCTTGGCGGGCTTATAATCGACGTTCGTACCCATATTACCCAATATGTAATCGATGTCGCCATCGCTATCAATATCAGCTGGATATATGCTATTCCACCACCCGTTCATATCGCCAAGTCCTGTTTGCGCTGATACGTTAACCAGGTTTCCGTTCTGATTTCTATAAAAAGTTGGCGCCATCCACTCCCCGGCTACCACGAGATCTTGCCAGCCGTCGTTATCAAAATCAGTCCAAACGGCACTGTTTACCATTCCGACATTGGCCAGGCCAGCGGTTTTTCCAGTGATGTCCGTAAATTTCCCGCCGTCATTTCGTAACATATAGCTGCGTGGCGCAGTTGGATATAAGCCCGGAGACAATGCTCCCGCCCTGAATATATCCAGGTCGCCGTCGTGGTCGAAATCAGTGGCGATTACACAACTCCCGCTTGAAACAGTTAAAGGCAAAGCTGCTTCTTCCTTTGTAAAATTCCCTTTCCCATCGTTGATATAGAGCCTGTCGTTATATGCACCAGGTATGTTCTTGAATTCGCTACCACCACTTACGATATACAGATCCAGATCGTTGTCGTTGTCTGCATCGAAGAAAAGCGAACCCATATCTTCATATTTAGAGTCAGCAATATTGATCTGTTTTTGATCAAATTTCCCAGCTTTCGTCTGCAAGAATAATGTACCGGCATTTCCGGCAGCGCCTCCAATAAAAAAATCTGTACCGTTCTGATTGTCAATATCTCCCACTGCTACTCCCGGGCCTTTTTTGGAATACATGGAAAGCAACAAAGATTCTTCGATGAAGTCATTGTAATTATTTTCGTTATGCTTCCAGTTCATGCCGTATTTTGAGTTTACGTTCGTGAAAATGGGATTGAAATTTTTGACCAATTCGGTATTTTGAATTGTTGCGTTGCGATAATCAAGTGTCAGCAATCGATTGGCTTTCAATGATTTGATCGATTGCGATTTCCCATCTGGCCACACCACCATCAAGGAATCAATAACGGCGTTTCTTCCCAATCCTGCATGTAAGGGTACATTCATGCTCGACAAATATCCTTTGACAGGAGAAAAATAATGGTAGAATTTCTCTGCTCCGCAATACAGCGTCACAGCCGTTCCGATGCCATTCAAATTCCTAGTATCGCCTTTAAGGTTTAGCTGCAGATAGTTAGGCTTTACTTCTGACCCAGAAACCCTGTTTTCAAACACAAAAGCTTCTTCGTTAATATTATTGACGATCAGATCAAGATCGCCATCGTTATCCAAATCGGCATATCCTGCGCCATTTGAGTAAGAATCATATTTCAAACCCCAGTTTTTTGTGGAATTGCTGAACGACAAATCTCCATTGTTTTGGTACATATAATTGGAAAGTTTGACCCCTTTCAGGAGGTTGACCAGGCTCTTAGCCTTTTCCTCTTTTGCCGCATTCGTTCCAAACATATTACTTTCCTCATTGTACATCAGATAATCCAGATCCGTGATATCCTTTACAAAACCGTTGGTGATGTAAGCATCGCGGAATCCGTCGTTGTCATAATCGGCCAGCAGTACACTCCAGCTCCAGTCTGTGGCATGAACCCCGGCTAATTGGCCTATCTCTGAAAAAAAAGTAGTGCCGTTTCCGTCCGTTCCCTGATTAAGCTGCAAAGTATTACGCATGTACTGATCAATATACCCCGCCTTTTGCCGAAGAAAAAAGCTCTCGTAATCCGCTTTGGCAATCATTGTTTTTCTGCGTTCATTATTCTCCGGGAGCATATCCATGACCATCACATCCGGTTTGGCATCATTGTTAATATCCTCAATATCAACCCCCATACCGTTATAGGTCTGGTGCCGCATTCCCATTCTGGTTTCGTCTTTGAAAGTCTTATTTTTTTGATTGATCAGCAACTGGTCGTTGGGCATGAAATCGTTGGCAGCGTATACATCCGGCCATCCGTCCTGATTCATATCGCCAATTGCAAGCCCCAATCCATATCCTTCCTGCGTTAATCCGGCAGCTTTTGATACATTTTTATAGAGCGGATGTCCGAGTGTATCACCCACATTCTCGTAAAGTTTATCAATCGTTTTTCCGCGCGTTATTGCAAACGACGCAGGTTGAACAAAAGATTTCCCCTGCCCGTCCACATCGTTCGTAAGCAGGTACATATCCAGATCACCATCTCTGTCATAGTCAAAAAACGCGGATTGAACGGAAAACGAAGTATCGGCAAGTCCATATGCTTTCGCTTCTTCTTTGAAAGTCAAATTTTTCTGATTGATATAGAGCAGGTTATGTTGTTTATGCATAAACTGCGGGCCTGCCACGTTGAGATAAATATCCATAAATCCGTCATTATTGATATCCACAACCGACACACCCATAATCCAGTCGCTGGTCGTTAGTCCGGCTGATGCTGTTACGTCTTCAAATTTCAGATTACCCTTATTAAGGTACAGCTTTGAGGAAACCATATTGCCGGTAAAGAAAATATCCGGCAGACTGTCGTTGTTAAAATCGGCGATACCCACCCCACCGCCATTGAAGCAGTAATAGTAGCTGAGCATATTCACCGAATCATTTTCGACTACTGTGTTCGTAAAATGAATTCCCGTTTTGCCGGGTGAAAGTTTATGAAAAAGCTCTGAATCATTTTTCTTGCAAGCCATTATTGACAGCCACAAACTACAGAAAATACTAACCTTCAAAAAGTTTCTCATAGAATTTAAAAACAACCTTTTACAAACGAAACCCCGACGGAGAGGCCGGGATTTCGCTCGTACTAATATTCAGATATCAAGTTTATTGAATATATCCCGGATTCTGCTTGATTTTCGGGTTAGCGCTCACGTCGTTGAAAGGTATTGGCAAGTATTCATCCCGGTTTTTCACAAAAACGCCCTTGCTGTTTGAACGGTATTCAGGATGGCTAGTAAATACTTCAGCCATTGTGCCCCAGCGCAATAAGTCAAAAATCCTGTCGCCTTCCAATGACAATTCAAGAACTCTTTCATCCCGAACTGCTGTGCGAAAAGCGTCTTTGCTCAAACCAGGCGTAATATCTGGCATATTGGCTCGCGCCCTAACCCTGTTAATGGCCTCATATGCAGTCGCATCCGGGCCACTCGCTTCATTCTGCGCTTCCGCATACATGAGCAATACGTCTGCAAGTCGAATCATGCGGCGATTATTGGAAGCATACCACCATGAACCCGGCACCAGCGAACTTTCCCTGTCGAAATTGAGATATTTTCGATCCCATATTCTGTTAAGGTCGGCACCAATCATTTTTGTTTTAAAGTCGTCCTGATAAAGCTTTGCGCCCGGATAATTCCAAACCATAGTTGCGTATGCCCGCGGATCGATCTGGCCGTCTTTGGTTTTTTGTTTCATAAAAGCATCAAAAACCCATTGATTTACAGAAATACTACCCTGACTCGAATAGGCAGGCGGCGCAATATCGGGCTCATATGCCTGTCCCCGGCCAACATTGGGCGTACCGCTGGTTCCCCAACTGGCATTGACATTACTTTGATACTGAAGCTCCCAGATCGACTCGGCGTTGTTGTTTGTCGCCGTCATAAAATTATCCTGATAATTGGCCACCAATTTGTACAAAGCAGGTTTGTCAATTATCTTTTTGAACTCCGCCGCAGCGTTCGTCCAATCTTTCGTAAACAGATATGACTTACCCAGAAGAGCAGTTGCCGCGCCCCAGGTAGCTCTGCCGACATTTGCAGCATCCACGGTTTCAGGCAGCGAACTTTGGGCCAATTTGCAATCACTGATGATCGAAGCCCAAACATCCGCCTGAGGAGACTGCTCAATATAAAGGTCGTCGAGCGTTTCTATCGGCTTGTTAATGAGCGGTATATTGCCCCATATATTCAACAGGTAAAAATGAGCCAATCCTCTCAAAAACGCCGCTTCGCCCAAAATTCTTTTCTTCTGAGCCTCATCCATTTCGATATCCGGAACGTAGAAAAGCACGGAATTTGCTCTTGCCACGATGGCGTTCAGTTCACCCCAGCCCTCCGAAACGCGACCGTCATTCGGAGTTACCGTAAAAGTACCAGGGCCGTTTACTTCATTCCAGGAAAATGCGTTGGCATCATCTCCACGGTGAATTGTGAGAATCGCTCCCAGCATCCTGCCCCAACCCTGCGTTGTGGTTAATGGCCCATATGCGGCTACCAATCCTTTTTCAGCATCGTCTGCTGTCTTCCAAAAACTAGCCGTACTCAGTGCATTTGGGTTCGTAACGTTCAGATCGTCTTTGCTGCAGTTTACTGTGAGCAAAACGACCATTACAAATATCGACGGCAGTATCAGGAACCTTCCTTTATTGCCCTTGTTAAATATCTTTTTCATCTTAATCAATTAAAACGTTAAGTCAAGACCCAAACTCACGATTCTGGCATTTGGATATGCCGTCTGATCCACACCGTTGTTCAGCAAACCACCGATATTGTTCGGGTTGCTTCCTCCGTTGCTATTACGCCCCACTTCCGGATCATATCCCTTGTATTTCGTAAAGGTTAAAAGGTTCTGACCGCTGGCATAAAAACGGGCATTGCTTATCTTCATTTTCGTCAGCACATTTTGCGGCAAGCTATATCCCACCGTCAGATTTTTCAGCCTCAGATAAGAACCGTCTTCTATATAGAACGACGATGCCCTTTTGTTGTTCGCGGGATCTAACAGCGTGGCTCGTGGTATATCCGTATCGGTATTTGTCGGTGTCCATGCTTTCAAAACCTCCGTACTTTTGTTGCTGCCATAATCGAGAATATACTGGAATCGACCTTTTGCATTGAATATCTTGTTGCCACTGACTCCCTGAAAGAACAGGCCAAAATCGAAGTTCCGATAGGAAGCGCTGAAATTGAGACCATAATTGAATTTTGGAAAAGGGCTCCCCAGCCATGTCGGACTTTTACTGAATTTGAAATCGCCAGGACCGGGAATGAACTTACCCCCGAGACCAACCGTGTCAGCATTGGCTTCCTCCTGCGTTTGGTATATGCCTAGCACCTGATATCCCCAAAAACTGCCGATCGGGTGACCAACATCTGTTCTCGTTGACTGCAATGATTGTTGCGTAAAACCACCAGCGATAATCGGGCTTACGCCGTCACCAAGACTTACAACCTTGTTTTTAACAGTGCTGAAAGTTCCGGTGATATTGTATTTAAATTCACGTGCCGAGCTGGTCGGTTTCGAGTAAGAGACAGCCAGTTCAAACCCCTTATTGTTGATTGAAGCAGCATTTTTGGTAAGACTCGCACCACCACCGCCATATGCAGGGATGGGTATATTGGCAAGGACATTGGAAGATGTTTTGTCAAAATAATCCGCCGCAATGGTCAACGTATTTCGAAACATGGCGATATCTACCCCTATATCAGTCGTTTTAGTCGATTCCCATTTCAGGCCGGGGTTAACATATTGAGTTACAGCAATTCCGGGCTGAGCGCCACCAGCGAAATAATAGTCTGACGTAAGGTTGAAAGTGGGTGCAGTGAGGTAGTTTCCAATATTCTGAGACCCTAAGGAACCATAACTCCCTCTTAGTTTCAAGTCGCTAACCCAACCATCTTTTGGAAAAAATGACTCTTCACTGACCCTCCATCCCAAAGAGAAAGAAGGAAATGTGGCGAATGTATTGGACGGGTAAAGAAATTTCGAAGAGCCATCACGACGTATCGTTGCTGTTAACAAATACTTCGATTTATAGTTGTAGTTCAACCTCGCCAAGGCAGACTGGAGCACAAATTGCTGCAAATCACCCGTGGTATTGACGGTGCGGTTAATGGCCGCATTAATTACCCTCAGATCGTTAGAAGGGAAGTTGGCAGCGGTTGCTCCCAGAGTTCGTGCGTTTCCATTCTGCGAGGTGTATCCGACCAAAACCTCGAGATTATGTGATCCAAAAGACTTGTTGTAGTTCAGCGTATTTTCGACGAGGGTCGTAACTGATTGTGTATATCTATCTGTTAAAGTGGCCTGTTGCTGAAACGCTTCCTGCGAATTACTCATAAAAAATGCTGGCGTAAAATCATATTCACGATATACAGCATAGTCCAGACCGACATTCAGTTTATATTTCAATCCGTCAATGATTTCATATTCAAGGCCTACGTTTCCAAACGCCTGATCGTTAGTATACCTGTTGTCATTCAAGTGCGCCAGACCATACCAGTTTACCACCCTGGAGACACCCGCAAAGGCCGGGTCTAAACCAGCATATCCCCCCAGATTGGCTGGATTGTATACCGCCATAGTCGGCAATGGGCCTGTTTCCCGTCCAACATAGGTGTTTGGGTTATTGATAGCCCGCGACAAACTTAAGGACTCGGTAAACTTGAATCTTCCTTTAGTGAATACCGAATTGGCCCTCAGGTTATACCGCTTAAACCACGAGTCGGTAGCGATACCTTTTTGGTTATAATATTGGCCCGAAATAAAGTATTTCGCATTATTACTACCTCCCGACAAACTCAGGTTATAGTCGGTCACCGGCGCTGAGCCAAGCTCCAGACTCTGCCAATCTGTATCAATATTGGGGTCAAATTCAGTGTCGTTGCCTGGCGCATTTGGCTGTTTATCGTTTGCATGTGCCATATTATTCCAGTCCGCATATTGGCGTGCATTTAAGAATTTCAGCTTTTTGCTTGGAGTTTGAATACCTCCTTTTACATTGAGACTGATTCTAACATCACCTGCTTTTCCGGCTTTCGTGGTAACCAGAATAACGCCATTAGCTGCCCGGCTACCATATATGGCTGCTGCCGAAGCATCTTTAAGCACTTCCATCGACTCAATATCATTTGGATTGATATATGACATCGAAGCAGCGATCATTCCATCTATAACATACAGTGGCTGGTCATTTCCAAAAGTACCCGTTCCCCTGATGACAACCGCCGGAGCCTGGCCCGGTGCGCTGCCACCTTGTTGAACTGTAACCCCCGCAAGTCTTCCCTGTAATAAGGCAGACGCATCTGCAGCGACGACCGTCTTGATATCGCTTCCTTTTACGCTGCCCACTGCGCCAGTCACATCTTTCCTCTTCTGAGTACCATACCCAACCACCACGACCTCATTTAAGGTCTTCTGATCGGCTTCAAGATTTACTATGATTTCTGAACGATTGTTGATTGTAACTTCCTGAGTTTTATACCCAACAAAGCTAAATACCAAAACTTCTTCTCCATCTTGTACTTCCAGGCTAAACTCGCCTTTTTCATTGGAAATCGTACCTCTTGTGGTTCCTTTTATGGCCACATTGACACCAGGAAGCGCGTTGGTGCTACCTCCTACCTGCTCCTGAACTTTTCCATGAATTGCCTTCGCTGGTGCTGCGCTCGCAGGTGGGAACACCCAGTTTGCCGAGCAGAGGCTTACGGAAAGTAACGCTATAATGCATTGATAAATGGTGATTTTAAATAATCGGTAGGACAGCCGAATCAAATCGGAGTGTGTTTTCATAAGGTCATAGGTTTAGCTTTAGTCATTTAGTAGAATCCGAAGCTCCAGACCCTCAGAATTCTGAACATATCAGACATTCAGAATCTTAAAATTTGAAACCTCAATAAGCAATTGAAACTCGAATTATCGAAAAAACAGTGTCATCATAGGCAGCTAGGGGTACGTAATAGATTGATTAAGGCAATGCTTTTTAATTTATTCTTCGGTATTAATACCGTTTCATTTAATATAGATTATCTCAAGAGAATTCGCATTTGACAACCAATCAAATCGAATTCAATTCTACCAAATGACAATGCGATCAAAGTTTTTATTTCGAAATGTTTCTTTGAAATAAGCTACACTCATACCATAAAAACAATTGTACTTTATAAATCAAAATTTGCACTTTGTTTTGCATCTAGCCAATGATGGTTTGACGACAATGCATACTATATTAACATGTTTAGCAGTGTGTCGCCCGACAGGTACTAAAACCTCCAACTCCCTTACACTTAATCGATAAAGCACACTCCCAAACTCTTGCTACTTATTGAAAGTGAAGCCATTATTTGATTTTAATTGATATTTAATATCAAAGGAAAAAGCAGGATTTCAGAAGCAGAGAGACGATGAAAATATTGATCTGAAATTCCTGTTAGCGGAGGAAAACTGGGTGCAATTAACTTTTACAAAATCTTTACAATCTTTTACCTCAAAAATCTTTTAAGTAAACAGGACCGAGCTAAGTTGCTTCACAGAATAATGACACAACTGGGTTTTATATGATGTTTTTACAAATATTAATAGCAGATCTCCGTAACAATTTTAAACTCCCCCTCCGATGCAGATTGATGATTTTAATTGCCTCATGTTGGCTGAACGGCTGTCAGACAACGCGAAGTGGCATGACTAGTTCAGGAGTTGAATTCAAACAGCTAAAGAAGGGAAGTGGGGCAAAGGCAAAACCCGGCCAGGAAATATTGCTTTTCGAAACCACCAGCTATCGAAATGGGACTGTGCTATATTCCAATGAACATACTACCACCCCGGTAAAAGTACTTATCGGAGGAAATCAGGCAACGCAGGCTGTCGACGAAGCGTTAGTCGGTATGAAAGTCGGAGAAATAAAGGAAATAATAGCCCCGCCGAATACCGTCAAAAGAAAATCTTACCCTCCCAACGTCCATCCGGACTCCACGCTTGTAATCAAGTTGATCTTAGATAAAATTCTCTAAAAGTACGCCTTGAAATATCGGAGGAACATTATCTATATTCGAGGTAATGAGAGAATTATAACACTCCGGGCAGATGGGGCTCAATCTATTATTATACACTATATGCTTCAATAAACGCTTCGTCACTAGCCTTAATCTACACCAGTAAGCCACTTTATGCGCTGGCAAATATTTCAATATTGACATTGACTGGCAGTTTTGCAGTTCGTCTGGCGTAATTTAATTTTGAGGATACTCACCAGGTCGTTGGTCAAAACGCATTACAAACCCGCAACATCCACAGGGCTCGATCGTTAAACTGTGAAAGGAAAACGTTTGCAACTGCATCATGCTGTGCAGTTGCAACACTCACCAATCACTTAACTCAAATGAAAAATTTAATTCTTTCGCTTCTTACCATCGCATGCTTCGCATTTATGTCGTGCAAGAGTGATGAGTCGCAGGAGCCTGATATAGAAATGGGATCCGATACCCTGGCTCCCGTAGAAACCAACGCCCCCAATTCCACTTACAGTCCTGCTTTTGCAGGCCAAACCCGGATTGCAGGCGTGAAATCAACTACAAACTGGGAAGGTACAATTCTCACCGAATCACTTCGAAGTCCCTGGGGAATAACCAGCCTGCCCGATGGGCGACTTCTCATAACCGAAAAGATCGGAACGATGCGCATCGTAACAACAAGTGGCCAGATGAGCGAGCCGATTACAGGCATTCCGGCCGTAAACTCGGGAGGCCAGGGGGGATTGTTGGGGGTTCGTGTTGATCCGGATTTTGCGACAAACCGTATGGTATATTGGGTTTTCTCTGAATCCACAAGCGATGGAAACCTGACTGCGGTGGCCAAAGGAGTGCTATCTACCGATGAAAAAACGATAGAAAACGCAATCATTATTTATCGGGCCACTCCGGCCTATAGAGGCACCTTGCATTACGGGGGCCGAATCCTATTTGATCCTCAGGGCAACCTGCTGGTCAGCACGGGAGAGCGTTCTGATTTGTCCACGCGGCCTCAGGCGCAATCTCTTAATTCTGGTCTGGGAAAGGTTGTTCGCATTACAAAAACGGGAGAACCGGCTACCGGGAATCCTTTTGCGGGGCAAGCGGGTACGAGACCGGAACTCTATTCTTATGGCTTCCGGAATCCGCAAGGGTTAGCGCTACATCCGGTAACTAACGACTTGTGGGAAAGCGAACATGGGCCACGAGGTGGCGATGAGATAAACCGTGTTGTGGCTGGTGCAAATTACGGCTGGCCGACCATAACCTATGGACTGGAATATAGCGGATCAAGAGTCGGCAATGGCGTTCAGCAACAGGAAGGACTTCAACAACCAGCATATTACTGGGATCCTGTGATTTCTCCGAGCGGTATCACATTCTATAATAGTGACCATATCCCTGAGTGGAAAAACAATCTGTTTGTTGGCTCGCTGAGTGGAATGCATATCGTCAGGCTGGTAATTGAAAACGATAAGATTGTTGGGGAAGAACGGTTGCTCACCGGAGAATCGCAGCGTTTCCGTGATATTACACAAGGTTCGGATGGGGCTCTCTATGCCATCACCGACCAGGGAAGATTGTACCGAATTGATAAGAAATAATGTTGTTGTTGAATCATGAATCATTTTAGCGGTGACGTAAAACCAGTATAAAATCGAACCCGGGGCTTGTTGAAGCGTCTAGCTTAATTCGAAAAGATACTCATATTTTTGCGGCATTGCGTAAGATTTGCTGATCCGGAATTAGCGTCAAATCTGAAAAAGGAATAGAGTTACTAACTGAAAAATCGACAAACATGGACATAGTAGAGCAAGTGCTTGATCGAGCGAAACGCGAAGGGATTGAAATTGGAAAGAAGATTGCAGCAGACAAAGCACGAGAGGAGAGAATCGAGGTGCAGGCGCAGATCGTGAAAAATTTGATGGCTACTGCAAATTATTCAATTGCTGAGATCGCTTATTTGGTTGATGTATCAGAGGACTTTGTACTTGAAATAATCAATAAAATGACTCCGCGGACTGTAATTCATGATCTAAGCAACTCATAAAAAACGAAGGCCGCCAATTCCACCTGGCGGCTTTTCGTGTTTTAAATCACTCTGAATACCATATGATTCATATTCTCTGATACCTTCAATCATCGAAACGAACATCCTCTCAAACCTTCAAAAACAGTTTATTCCGGAAAAGGAAATACAGGAAAGCCAGTTCTACCACCACCACTGATGTTGCTTCGCACAAGTCTATATATCGTTCTTCCACCAAATTGACCAATCCTCCGAAAACGAAATCTGCGGTGTATCCAAAGTTTATTGCACCTTCGACCGCCATGTAAATCACAATCGAATTCATTCCAATCAGCAGGAACGGGAACGTCCATTTTTTCCAACCCAAAACATCGATAATCAGGTAAAATAGAGCAAAAAAAGCAACACTGTAACCGCCAACAAAGAGCACGAAAGAACTGCTCCATAACCGTTTGTTTATTGGAAATACAATATCCCAAGACAGGCCCAACAATATCAATGCAAGAGCCGCAAGCAATAAAAGATAAACACTTCTTAAAGGTGTAAAACGCTGTTCTTTAACTAATGTCCCCGTGAAGACACCGAGCAAACCTGTTGCAATTGCTGGAATAGTGGACAGAATCCCTTCCGGGTCATGGACTTTGCTGTGTAATCTTCCTGGTAAAAATAGCCGGTCAATATAGGATTCCAGCGAACCTTCCATCGTCAGAACTCCTGCACCAAAACCCGGAACCGGTATGAACGACATGGCAAGCCAATAGCCAATTAATATTAGACAGAACCAGATGATCTGTTTCTTCAGGTTGTAATTCAGGTAGATGATACCTGTGAAAAACCAGGCAATACCAATTCGCCCCAGCACGCTGGCGAAGCGGATATTCTCATATCCGTTAAACTTGAACAAACCGTTCACTACCATTCCAAGGAATATGAGCGTAACCGTCCGAATTACCATCGTTTTATACAATTCCCGTTTTACATTCTTCCGTAATTGAAATGGAGCTGCAACACCTTCCGAGACCAGCTTCCTACCAAAAGAAAAGGGCATAGAAACGCCTGATATGAAAAGGAACAGCGGGAATATCATATCGTAAAAAGTACACCCGTTCCATACTGTATGATGCATCTGAGCCGATAGCCAAATCATCGCAGGCCAACCGGTTATTTCCGCCAACGCATGGATTATATGCTCGCCTCCAATGATCCAGAACATATCAAATCCTCGCAGTGCATCCAGCGAAACCAGTCGTTGACTACCTGATATCTTATTCATGAATGGTCGATTTTACCTGATTGTTGATATAATAGTCCGATTGTAGTTTCGGGCTATATTTTTTGTGAAGTCCTATTGCAACTTCCACACTGCTTCCGCTTTCCTGAATTGGAAAGTCTTTTTGCTCATTCACCCACTTCCACTCCCATGCTGCAATATGGTCCTCAAAAACTTTAAAGTCAGGTTGGGTTTTGTTGTTCAACGATGAGTTCAGCATCTCAAAAAATTGTTGCCAACGCTTTTTATAAAAATCATTCAGCAACCCACTCCACTGCCTGTTTGAATACTCGTGCAGCGGACTTTTAGCATCTCCCCAAAGCGTGATCAAATCTCTGGCGTTCATTTCATATAGCGCTTTCTCCCCGGCATTTTCGCCCCATTTTCTTGCGTCAGCCAACCACGGTCCGAGTAGAAAATCTTTGCGGGTTGCCAAAAGGATATCCATATCGGATATTAAATCCAAAAATTCAGTACTATGCTTTTGAAACGAAGCCTGATCTCCAGCTTTAAAATCCGCTACCCATTTTTTCTGAACCACGAGCGCATAATTGGCCAAAACCTGCCGTGATATATCTACCAGATCGTAACGGAATCCATCGGTTTTCATCCCGTTTTTTGCTGAAAGAATGAAAAGATCCCAGGCTGGCAAAAGGTCGACTGGGGAATAATTCAGTTTCGTTCTGGTCCAAACCGTGGTAGAATCCAGAGTGGGCCGACCAGTGACGATTGATTCAGCGCCGTCCCTGATTTCCTTCCCATTATAAACGGTTTTCCGCAAAATTTGCCATGCTGAATTCAAGCGTTGGTCATCTTTTCCGTATCTGTTTCGTGTGTATTTTTCGAGCCAACGATCCAATGCGACTGGTTCCGTTTGCCATGTATGCGCGGTCATCAGTTCATATATTACCGGATTCTGTTCGATGGCTTCCATAGTGAGACCGATACCTTCCAACCGCTTTTTGCCCTTATCGTTCCAAGCCAAAGACGGCCCGCTGGCAACACCCTCCATACGGCCAAATAAATTAACATTTCCTCCAAAATTATTGAGCATATTCCAAATCCATGGTTTGCCGTAAAATGCTTCAGTTCTCTTCCAAACCGGTTCAATTTCCGCCGCAAGATCAAGCAATATCATCTTATCGTCCGGAACGGCTTTCAGCAAGGCTTCTATCTGCGGCGCCTTCCAGAATTTCCTGTCACTGTAAAAAAGCCAGCCCTGCATTACCCAAATCGCCTCAGGATCAGCCTGCTTCATACCAGCATATATCCTTTCACTTAGTTTTTCCAGATAAGCAGGATCGTCGGTTGGCGGCTCATTTTCATTGAAAGTATCGGCAGAATACAAATGATCCGTTCCATAAAGCTCGGTTTGTTTATACAAAAACTTTTTCCCGATCTCAGCGAAAAGTGGATCCTGAGAATCAAGAATATAGGTGTCCCCAAAGCCGTTAGTCCAGTTGGTAGATTTTAAGATGGCATCAGGATATCTCGTTTTGAAAGCAGCCGGAACATGACCAGTAAAAGCAGGTAATACGGGCTTCATTCCCAGCTCACGCTCTCTTTTCACGATTTGCTGTTGTAAATCCCGATGCGTTTCCATCCATTTTTTAGGTAAAGGCCCACCCCAGCCGTCGAGATTACCCATCCAAAACCAACCGAAATAGGCAGGACCGCTGAAAAAATCTTTCAGCTCATTTTCACTAAAACCCATATCCCTATAAACTTCCAGCCAGGTATATTCCTCGCCAGTAATGGCCAAAGGCATATTGATTCCATGTAACGCCATCCAGTCAATCTCTTTTTGCCAACGCTCCCAATCCCACCAGCTCATACTGTAATTAAAGGTGCAATAGTTGAGATAATAACGGTAGTTGTAGACCGTCTTTTTTCTGATTTTGGAAGGCACAGCAGGAAGCTTAGCGGGTAAAGACAAATTCGTCCCATTCCATGTAATCTGACAATGCGCATATTCAGTCAGATAATGATATAATGCAGATCCGATCGCGACACCGCTCGTTCCTCGCAAGATAATTTTGCCTTTTTTGCTTTCAATTTCAAATTCGTCTTTTCCGGATTCCGAACCCAACTCCTCTACTTCGAAATGTGCAGCATGGGAAGGTATAACCCTGCCTATCAGCGACTTGCCAGACGCGACAATAGACTGAGAAAACGAAACATTCGTAAATAGAACTAACAATACACAAAGTGAGCTGATTCTCTTCCCAAAAGAGAAAGAAAATCTGCTTTTTCGGATCAATTTCATGGGTAAATAAATTTGGCGAGATAGTCTGATCAAGTCCCCTGTATTTTCGAGGGAACCTTCAGAAATTCAAGTAGCAAAGCATGAGAATATCTCCGTACCTTTTTATAGGTACGGAGATCGAAAGAAATTAATAACCGGGATTTTGAACCAGTGCCGGGTTAAGTAGTAAAGCTGAATTTGGAATAGGGAATATTCGCTTGTTGATATCCGAATCCGTTTTGTAGCCCCATTTGTTCTCAAATTTCCCGAAGCGGATCATATCATTGCGATGCCACATTTCGGACGCAAACTCACGAGCTCTTTCCTCATAAATTCCTTCAAGATCAACACTGGCAAAAGCCGTCGCAGACCTCGCAGTCCTTACTGAATTTACAAGGGATAAGGCAGTAGCTCCCAAAGTCGCCGCGCCACCACGCTGAATGGCTTCCGCTTTCATCAAAAGTGCATCTGCATACCTGAAAATTGGGACATCGTTATTCTGATTTCTGTTCAAGGAAGACGCATCCGGGTGAAATTTGATATTTCTGTAACCCATATTCCACGCAAGCTCATCATTACCAACATCAAAAGAGGCCACATCCTGACGCAGAGTCACTTCCGGGGTGATGTTGATTTGATAAGTGTAAGGAGCAGACGGGTCTGCGCCAGTATAAAACTGGTCGTAACCTTTTTTGGTTGTTGTGACAGTTACAGGAGAACCATCATCGTAATATTGCAGTCCTGTTAGCCATTCCTTATTTCTGATATCAGTTGCATCATTGAAATACTTGTAGAATTCTGGCAGGGTGCTTACCGCTGCATCCGGGGTGAACGGCATTTTATACTTTGCCACCAGACCCCGTGGAATATCATAACGCGAATGTAAATTGGTGGCTCTGAAAGGGAAACTGTTGGAAGCTGTTGCATCAAAAGGAATAGCAAAAATAAACTCCTTCATTTGCGGACCGTTGTTCGGATAAAACATTTGCAGATAAGTTGCAGCCGGTTCCAGTGAGAACTTTCCAGAACTGATAATGGCATCACAGGCTGCGATACAGTCAGCATATCTGGGAGAACCCGTGTAAATTTCTGCGTTCAGATACATTTTCGCCAGCAAGGCATGGGCTAAGAACTTGGTCGGCCGACCATATGTCGTAATATCCACAACTTCGCTCAAATCAGGCAATGCCGCTTTTATCTCAGTTTCCAAAAATGTAAAAACCTCTGCACGCGGCACATTTGGGTGCGCACTATAATCGCCATATGTGGTAATGATCGGTACATTGCCGAAACTGTCCATCATCCAGAAGTAGGCAAGTGCCCGAACCATTTTGAGTTCGGCCAGCGTTTGCGTTTTGGAAGTTCCTTCCGGCATATTCGTCTCAAGAATGGAAAGCGACTGATTGACAGTACCAATGATTGTACTAAGCCAGGTCCAGTTTCCGGTTACCGTACTATGGTCTTTTGTCCAGGAATGTAAATGCAAATCCTTGAACTCTGCGCCGTTGTACCAGTTTCCACCTTTTGCCGGGAAAATTGCCTCATCCGTGCTCAAAGTCTGAAGGTGAAAAAACTCGACCGATATGTTCCCGCGCAAAGCCACGTAGGCAGGTCCGGCAGCACTTATAAATTGCGATTCGCTCGTTGGAAAAACATCAGGTGTTAATTCAGAAGTTACCGGCACGTCGAGATCGTGACAAGAAACCATGGTCCCAAGCAAGACCGCCGACAACATTATTTTTATATATGACTTTCTCATGATATCTAAATTTTTAAAATCAGAATGATACATTCACCCCCAAAAGGAAAGTTCTGGTTTTAGGATAGAAGTTGTTGGAATCTACACCCGGAGCAAGTCCGCCCTGATTAATCTCAGGATCGACGCCTGTGTATTTTGTGATCACAAACAGGTTGTTTACAGACGTATATACTCGTAAGTTTTTGATCCCTGAACCCAAATTTTTGAAGTTGTAGGCCAAAGTTGCATTGTCAAATCTGAGATAGCTTCCACTTTCCACAAACCTGGAAGAATATTGATATGAGTTATAATCAGCCATGGATTCGCCGCCAGCATCTGCCAAAATGTTGGTATACTGTGCCGTGTTCGGCCTGAAAAGATCGGCACGCGTGGCATTGAAGATCTTGTTTCCAAAAGCTCCGCGTAAGAATATATTCAAATCAAAATTTCCGTAGCGGAAGCTGTTTGACCATCCTGCCAAAAGTTTTGGCTGAGCGTTTCCAATATACTTATAGTCAACGCCGATTGAAGGAGTGGTTGTCAGCTGACCATCCCCTCCCACAAACTGCGAAATACCAGCCGCATTTTTCCCTGCATATTCCAGCGAGAAAAATTGTCCCAAAGGTTTTCCAGCTTTCAGAATTTCGAGCGAGTGGCTTGATTGCCCCAAACCTTCCGGATAGGCCAAAAGTACAGAGTCACCACCGGCAAAAAGCGGGTTTGACAAACTCGTTACGGTATTTTTATTATGCGCCAGGTTCAGCCCCGTAGTCCAGTGAAATGGCCCCTTATCAAAAACAATTGCATTCAAACTTAGCTCAATACCCTTGTTATTAATACTACCACCATTTGTTGTAATCTTACCCGTTGGTACCAAAATCGGATCGACGCTGTAAGAATATATCATGCCTGTAGTATTCTTGTTGTACAATTCCAATGAACCACTGAGTCGTCCTCCAAATAATCCGAAATCAATACCCAGATTGCTTGTCGCTGTTTTTTCCCATTTCAGATCCGGATTGGCCGCTTGCGTTGGACCAAGTGCGGCAGTTAATGTTCCGTTATAGTAATATGTACCCAGACTTCCGGACAGAAACTGTGTTGTATATGCTCCGAATCCGCTTGAATTACCTGTTACTCCGTAGCTTGCACGAAGTTTCAAATCGCTGAACACTTTCTGACTGGCCATGAAACCTTCCTCAGTAATCCGCCATGCAGCACCAACAGATGGAAAATACCCCCACTGATTATTCTTTCCAAATACTGAACTCCCATCTCTCCGGATAGACCCTTGCAATAAATATTTATTCTTGAAATTATAGTTAAACCTTGCGAAATCAGAGATCAGGCGTGTTTGCTGATAAACTCCATCCGACCCAAACCCGATTTGGAAGCCAGAAATTCCGTATGGATTACTCAAAGCAAGGTTGTTATAGCTGATATTATCTACCGGCAAATTACTCGTCGTCACCTGAAATCCTTCTCCGATGATATTATCCTGCCATGAATATCCCGCCACAAGATTCAGGGAATGATCGCCAAACTCTTTGTTCCAGGTCAGGAACGTCTCAAGAATTTTGCTTGAATTCCGATAAGAACTGCGATTTGCCTGACCATTTGCTCCAAACGACTGCTGTGTATGAAATCCCAGACCTGGTTCAGGATTGTCGTACATATTATTGTAGTTGTCGGTAAAATATTTGTTAAAATATGTTCCGCCCAGCGATGTCGTATTAAGATAAGAGAGATTCAAATTATAGGTTATTCCGAATGGTAACTTCAATTCAGTAGTGAAACTCCCGGTCAGATTGTTCGTCTTGGTACTGTTCTCACTATTGTTGATCATCGAAACAGGATTATAATAATCTGTGTGGTCCAGATTCTCAAAGTACGACCCATCCGGATTTTTTATTGGGGAAACCGGCAGATATAAAGCTGATTGCAGCAAAATTGTATTTCGAAAAGGGATATCTTTCGATGTGCTGTTAGAGTTCGTCACAGTCAGACCAAATTTCAACTTATCCTTAAATGCGTATTGCTGAAGTGACAGCCGACCAATGAAGCGTTTCAAAGAACTATTTAACAATATCCCTTCTTTGTTCACATAGTTCAGACTTGCGCTGTAGCTGCCATGTTCTGTCCCTCCGCTGAACGAAAGGTTATGATTTGTCGACACCGCCGTTTTCCTTTGTACGGCCGATTGCCAGTCGGTATCTGCGCCCAGGTCGTCTTTGGGCGCTAGTCCTACACCATTGTTGGTCAGGAAAGTACGAAGTTCTGGCCCACTCATCATATTCAGTTTGTTCGACACTTTTTCGAGGCCTACATAACCGTTATAAGAGATTTTCATTTCTCCTTTTTTCCCTTTTTTCGTCGTCACCATTATTACCCCGTTAGCAGCCCTGTTACCGTATATGGCCGTAGCAGCGGCATCCTTTAGTATATCAATGGAAGCTATATCGTCAGGAGCAATCGTCGCAATATCGGCTCCCGGCACGTTGTCGATCACATAAAAAGGGCCTTGAGAACTGTTGATGGTAGACGCACCTCGCAGCACGATAGCAGCTGGCTTGTTCGGGTCTCCGTTTGCAGTAATATTAAGCCCGGGAACTTTACCTTGTAACAGTTGCCCTACATCCGTTATGGCACCTCTGTTCATTTCTTCCGCTTTTACAGTTGTTACTGCACTCGTCAGCGTTTTTCTCGATTGACTACCGTATCCAATCACCGCCACTTCACCCAGAATAGTATTGCTTTCAGACAACGACACGGTGATGGAGCTTTGCTTTCCAACGAGTATTTCTTTCGTATCAAACCCGATATATGAAAAAACCAGTATATCAGTATCAGATGCATTTATAGAAAAAGTCCCTTCGGTATCTGTTGTTGTACCAAGTTTGCTGGCCTTAACAATTACGGTTACGCCGATCAACGGCTTGCCATCCGAACCAAGAACCTGTCCTTTTATAATTTCCAAAACCTTCACCGGTGGGGCTACCTTAATCTGTCTTTTAGACTGTAACACAACTGTCTGGTCTACAATAGAGTAGTCAACAGGTTGATTTTTCAAGACTTTGGACAGCGCATCTTCCAGGCTACTTTCCCTGATCGCAACAGTAATCTTCTCGGCCTTTGAAATCAGTTCGGTTTTATACCAGAATGAATAGCCGCTTTGCCTTTCAATATCTTTAAGAACTCGTTCCAGCGGTGCATTTTGCGCAACTAAAGTAATTTTTTGCGCAGTACTTCGGGCACTTACCTGCATGCAAAAAGCCAGTGAAAAAATAAAGATTAGTTTCATAACCAAAAAGGTTCTGGATAACAGGAGGCGTTGGTAACTGTCGGCTATATACGACAGTCCTCGCCTCTTTTGGATAAAAGAGATGTGATTCATACTTTTGTTCTTGGGTTAGAGCTAAAACGGTTTGAGATAATTGTTCTTAATGCTGACTCTTTAATTGGACGGGACCGGTCGCAACGTTCCCGTTCTTTTTTTGCTTCACAAAAGCTGGCAGAGACAACACATTTTCTGAAAATGTAAAATGTCTATTTTGTCATAAGCACGATATTAGTTAGGGTGTTACAATAATTGATTTTCCTTCAATCCGGAATTTTACGCCACTGAGCGATAAGATTTTCAAGACTTTTGAAATATTTGCGTTTCTGGGAAGACGGCCGGTGAAATGTTCCCTGCTGATATTGCCTTCGTAGGTGACGTCCACATCATACCATCGGGAAACCTGTCGCATGATACTTTCCAGATTTTCATCTTCAAATTGGAAGTACCCATTTTTCCAGGCCATTTCTTTATCCGTGTCCACATCGCTTAGCACACGTATATTGTCAGAAGAATTGGTAAGCCTCGCTTGTTGTCCCGGAGCAAGTAATACCGACTTCCCGGCTTTGGTTACTTTGACAGCACCTTCCATCAACGTTGTTCTCATAATTTTCTCGTCAGGATATGCCATGATATTGAAATGAGTCCCGAGGACGGTAACCTCTGTTGCATTAGCCTTCACGATAAACGGCATCTTCTTGTTATGAGCCACCTCAAAATAAACTTCTCCTGTTGTTTCCACCCTACGCTCGCTACCCGTGAAAGAAGTTGGAAATCTTAAGCTGGAGGCCGCATTGAGCCACACTTTGGTTCCGTCAGGTAAAACGATGTGATATTGGCCACCTTTTGGCGTGCTCACGGTATTAAAAACAGGAGCGGCGGCTACATTGTTTGACTTATACACCAATTCACCCTTCCCGGATTTGGTCACGCTCGAATTGCCTTGTTCAGCAAGAGTACCAGTTTCCGCGCCATCCAACACGATACTGGATCCATCTCCCAGGGTTAGGACTGCTTTATTCTGGCCGGGTGCTATATCCGCCTGGATAACGGCCTGGATATTTTGACCTTCCCGACCATTATGCTGGCGAATACCTGACCACCAGTAAATACCAACTGCTAAGATCAAAATTGCAGCGGCAGCAATTTTTGGCCATAAATACCTAGTCGATTCAGCCTCTTCGTATCCAGGATCAGCACTGACTTCACCAGGTTCAGGGAAAATCCTGTCAATAATCCTTTCAGAAACATGGTCGGGCATTTTCGTTTCATGTTCAAATCGATTCCATGCTTCCTCCAATACTTCTGCCAGCTCTTCCTCCGGATTTTCTTTAATCCATTCGGCAAGCTCTTTCCATTCCGCATCGCTGCATGTCCCATTAAAGAACTTTCCCGTTAAATGATCAATTCTCTCCGATCGCATAATATATTATAAACCTCAACGGTTCTTAAATTTGATTTTGTCAATTCAGGACTTACCTCGATAAAAAAAGGCATTAATGAGATAGTACCAAATAAAAGACAACTGAGGGAAGCCGAGGGACTAGTCCACACGAAAAAAAATCAAATTATTTTTTCAAGGATATTAAAGTAGCGACGATCAACATCGTATCTGCATGATTGCGCAGCTGGGTTCTAATGGTGAACATAGCCTGGACAATATGATTTTTCACCGTATTAGGGGATATTCTGAGAAGATTTGCAATTTCCTCGTGGGATCTGCCTTCCTCCCTGCTCAAATGATATATCTTTCTTTGCTGAGTAGGAAGTTTTTCTAAAATTTCAGCGAGCACTTTCTCAACATCACGAACTGCTATCAAATCCTGAACGTCGTTGTGTACATCTGTATTTTGCTTAAACATCTCCGCAACGATCAGCGTCTCATGCGCCATTCGTTTGAAATGATTGATCACATGATTTTTGGACATACGGAATATATAACTTCCGAAATTATCAATCGAACCTAACGTTTGGCGATCATTCCAAAGTTTTAAGAACACATCCTGAACAATATCTTCCGCCAGTGCTTCCGATTCGGCAAGTCTGAGCACATAGGCGTAAAGCTTGTCTTTGTACCAATGAAAAAGAATAGTAAATGCTTCCCGATCAGACTCAGAAGCACGTGCCATCAGTTCTTTTTCATTATGAAACGCTCGCTCTACCACGCAGAAAATTTATATGTGTCTTTAAAAAATCGGCAAAATTTTATTCTAAAATCTAGACGAAATTAAGAATAAAATACCACAATTCTGAGTGAAACACATCGTCGTGCGCAGCGATCGCATAAAAGGGTTCGACCTCTTCGATACAGGCCATAGAAATCTGCTTCTTTTCCATTATTCGATGGCTAGCAACATAAGGCTTTCCCTATATCGGGAATCGATTCCCCAACGAATTCCACCGTATATTGTTGATTTTCAAAAATTTAAAAATCAACTCATACCCATCTATATGCCTGTAAAAAATTATTTTAACCAGAAATAATTCCAGGTTAACGACAAATCAACGGATTGCCCGATTTTGAATTTAAGACTCCATAACATCCCTGTTATGCCAGCAATTGTTGCAACTGAACCACCAGATGCGGTACAGATCCCACCTTTTCGATAAACCTATCCACACCTACGGCTTTGAGCCTTTCGTGCCACTCAATGGGAATCGACGTAGAATAAATAATGATACAAGGATGATCGAATTCGCTCAATCTTTGCAGTTTTTCCAAACACTCCTTGCCTCCTATTCTTGGTAAAGTAAGGTCTATAAACACGAAAGCCGGAGCATTTACACTGGATCGATCGAAATGCGCCACTGCGCTTTCACAATCCAGAAAAAATAAACAGTGATATGGCAACTCGACGTCAGATAGCGCCATTTTAAAGATTTCGTGATCATCCGTGTCATCATCTATCATGACAATAAGGTTCATATCTTTCATAGCGGCATGTATCTATAAGGTTACAAACTTTTGATATTCAGTTTAATACAGAAGAAAATCTTTGTAATCAATTAAAGTCGTCTTTGATAAACGATGGATTCGTCCGGTCAGAATATAAACATTTCAATACACTGCTTATTATCGTGCCAACCGTCCCGGCATCGCCTTACGCTACTTCATTATACGACTCAGATCACGAAATCCCGATTGGCTCAATCACTTTTTATTCGGCAGGTTGATGTCCTATGAATGGTATCCACACACTTTCAGGCACGCCCTGTTTGGAATAATTTTTTAATAACGCTTCCAATCAACATCAATTATTCTAAACCAATTTGATATGAACACGGCATCATTTGAAAAACGTCAACTGCTATCATCGAAAACTATTGACACCAAATCACCAGAGAAGGCCTTACCAAAAAACCTGTTATGTTTTTCACATCTGAGATGGGATTTTGTATACCAGCGCCCTCAACATTTAATGACCAGGTTCAGCAACATCGCAGCCGTGTATTTTCTGGAAGAGCCCATTTTTGAAGAAACTGAGCAATCATATCTGGCCGTTTCAAAAAAATCCAAAGAGCTATGGGTTTGTGTGCCGCATCTGAAGCAGGGTTTGACTCACGACCAGATAAACGAAGAGCTGGCAAAGCTGCTGGAATTTTTCTTCTCAGGAAGAGACACGTCCGATTTCATATTTTGGTACTATACCCCTATGGCACTCGGTTTTTCGAGCCATCTAACACCTGGCCTCACGGTCTATGACTGTATGGACGAATTGGCTGCGTTCAAGTTTGCTCCGGAAGAATTGGAAGCCAGAGAAGGAATACTGTTTGAAAAGGCCGGGATTGTATTCACGGGCGGTCATTCATTATATGAAGAGAAGAAAACACAGCATCCAAATATCTTTGCCTGCCCGAGCAGTATCGATAAAGACCATTTCGCGAGCGCAAGATTCAATCAAACTGAACCGTCCGATCAGGCATCTATACAAGGGCCGAAAGTCGGGTTTTACGGAGTAATCGACGAGCGCTTTGATATAGCTTTAATCGACGCAGTGGCAGAATCTCGTCCTGATTGGAATATCATACTTATCGGGCCCGTGGTCAAAATTGATCAGGCAACACTTCCGCGCAGATCCAATATCCATTATTTAGGTCAAAAGAGCTATCAGGAACTACCTGCGTATTTATCGGGATGGGACGTCGCGATGGTTCCGTTTCTTATCAATGACTCAACCAGATTTGTGAGCCCGACGAAGACACCTGAATATTTATCTGCCGGGCGACCGGTTGTTTCCACTCCGATCAGGGATATTGTGAACCCTTATGGTGCGAATATGCTGGTTTCAATCGCCGACAGCAAGTTATCATTCATCGGTGCAATAGACTATTGGTTAAACGCGGAAGAAAAAAAACAATGGCTACAAAAAACGGACGAGTTCCTCCTGACCATGTCGTGGGATATCACCTTCGCCAAAATGGTGACATTGATGTCTAATACTTACATTGAAAACCATCTAGGTGAGTGGGTCGACGACAGCATCAATTACCTCAGAATCGATCAGCGCGCTTAGTGGTTGAAATGGAGAAAACTAGCCAGTCTGTGACCATGGCTGAGCACGGATTATTATACGGTGGAATGAGTGGCCTGGTTTTACCTTTTAAAAACAGGCACTCATACCCTCCGGCACTTGAGGGCCGCAGCCGCATTGAAGTATATGGAACGCTTTTCAATTCGATAGAAATCAATTCAGTATTTTACAAACTTCCGAGAGCAAACACGGTTTCCGCCTGGAGCCAGTCGGTAGGTGAAAATTTTCGGTTTACGTTTAAACTCTGGAGAGAGATTTCTCATTGCAAGGGACTAAACTTCAATGGCGACGACCTAATGAAATATTTTCAGGTTATTGAAGAGGTTGGCGCGAAAAGAGGATGTATTCTCGTTCAGTTTCCACCTTCTGTCAAAATTTCACTCTTCGATAAAGTCGAAACATTACTATCTGTTTTACAGGAACTTAACAACAGCAAATGGTTGATAGCTGTTGAATTCAGAAGTAAATCGTGGTATACTGCGGAAGCCTATGATCTTCTGAATACATATGGCGCGACGATGGTATATCACGACAAATCCGGCAGTGAGTCGCCCTTTGAGGAGATGAATGCAGGCCACGTATACCTGCGTTTTCATGGGCCCGATGGCAACTACAAAGGAAGTTATGACCAAGGCTTTTTGTATGAATATGCGGGGATCGTGCGGGATTGGCTTAATGCGAAAAAAGAGGTATATATCTATTTTAATAACACAATGGGAGCAGCAGTAGAGAATTTTCAGACTCTGGAAAAGTTCATTGCGGAGCTCGAATCAGAAGATACTTCAACTGCCGACACCACTAGTATCGATCAGTCGGGGCTATAAAATTCGTAAATTAAAACACTGAAGAATTGACCAATGATCAAATTGATAAAGTCTGATATTGCCAATTCCTCAGAAATGACCTGGATTAAAGTATGCGAAGGGGCACCCTACTTCGAAGACGATAACGGGGAAACGTGGACACCAATCGGCCAGAACGATGCTCTCACCTGGCCTGACTTCAATGAGTTATTCCTCAGAAAAAATCCGGAGGCTGTAGATCGGCATATGGCTTATTTGGCGTCTCGGGGAGTCACCTGCATTCGCATGATGATGGAATATTGTCAAACGGAAAATAGATATCTGGAAAAACCGGTGGGCAGGTTTCAGCCTAATATGGTGCAGTTCTGGGATGATCTTTTTGCTCTTTGTCATAAACATAAAATCAGGGTGCTCGTAACCCCGTTCGACACCTTCTGGATGGCGAGGCGCTGGAAATTTCATCCATACAATAAACTATCAGGAGGCCCATGCAGCAGTAAATGGCAGTGGATGACTTCCGAACCGATGTTGGCTTCCATCAAAAACCGTTTCGATTTTTTTATAGAAAGATGGGGCGCGAGCGGTGCAATATTCGCGTGGGATCTTTGGAATGAACCAAGTCCGCTGAACGCAGGCAAAAGTATCGATAAGGTCGTTAACTTTATTGAATCTATTAGTCTGCATATCCGGCAAAAAGAGGAGTCACTTTTCAGCAGATCGCACTTGCAGACCGTTTCCGTATATGCGCCCATCCTTGCTCAATATGATATGCAGGATTTGGTTTTCCGGCATCCCATGTTGGATTTCGCCTCAACCCACTTTTATGACAGGGGTTCGATCGATTATCCAAAAAATACATATACCCCTGCCTTGGTAACAGGAGATATGGTTAAAAACGCATTGGGAAAAACAATTGAAGGTCGTCCCTTTCTCGACAGTGAACATGGTCCTATATCGTTTTTCAGCAGAAACCGACGTAGCTTGCCGGAGGCTTTTGACAATGAATATTTTCTTCATATCCAATGGGCTCATTTGGCTTCAGGCGCGTGCGGCGGCGGAATGCGCTGGCCTTACCGACATCCTCACGTACTTACTCATGGCATGCGGGACGCACAACTGAACTTGTCCATGTTTCTAAAATTGATTGACTGGAGAAAGTTCAAAAGAATAAATTTAAGTGAAACCATTAACGTTGATCAGCCGGCTGTCAAGGTGTTTGGATGTGGCGATAGTACCCAGGCTGTGATATGGTTGCTTTCCGGAAAAAAGAAGCGGGCGACCGAAGTCACACTAGCAGTGCCTAATCTGATTTCGGGGAAGTATACGATTTATTTTTGGGACACCAAATCAGGTTTATTAGACACACGTTCGACAACGAAATTCATCGAAGATTTAACGACAACTTTTCCCTTCCCGCAAACTAATCTTGCGCTTGCGATTGTCAAAATTAGCTAGCTCAGCTGTTTAATCATTTCACTTCCAAAGCGTTGAGATATCTTGTTTTTCGAGCACATATGCCCCTATTGATGTAATAACCCCGTCAGGAAACGGCTGCTTCAAATAGGTGGTCAAATCTCTGTGAATTCTTTCCAACGCATACGGTCTCATCAGTCCCCGGGCACCCACACAACGTTCCGAGAGCTGCATGCATCGCAGGCAAAGCTCATTAATGACCGTCCTGGTCATGTTCACATATCCTATCAGCTCATCTGTGCTGTAATGTAACACCTCCCATTTATCCGACTTCATGGCCGCCCGATTTACCCACATGTTTCCGGTTTCTACCAGATAAGTAATCTCTGCAATCCGCGCTCTTTGGAAGGGATCGCCGGTACGGTTCAATTCCCGTAAAAATTGATGTGTTTCCTCCAGAACTGCCAGCGCACCACCCAGTTGAACGGCGGCGAACCGAACGGCACCACCTGAAAAGTAAGGTTCTTTATAATAAGCATCCGGAACGCCCAATAAGTCAGTCTGATCCAATACTATTCCTGAAAAATCCATCTTATAACTCGCTGATGCCCGCATGCCCAAAGGCTTCCAAAAGCTTCGGTCTGAAATAATATCCTTCACTTTCTCAGCAGGAATGATGCACATCTGCCAGCCTTTGCCGGTCGCCGTGGTGAGTTCTGCGGTAACCAATGGTCTGTTGATCCATCCTCCGCCAGAGCAAAAGGTTTTAGAACCTTGCATTATGAATTTGCCTCCGCCAATATCCTTAATCGTAACGCCGTCTTCTGCCTGGGTATTCCAAACCCCGAACAAGCTTCCCTCGCGATATACTTCCCCGAAATATCGATCTTTCTGAACCGGGTTTCCGAATACTTCGATAAGGTGCAGTGCGTTGACATGCCCTTCATATATTCTTCCGACGGGCAAGCTTGCTTTTCCTAATAACTTCAGAAATTCAACCAGATACTTGGTCTGAAATTGCTTGTAACTATACGGATGCATATCGAGCAGGATATGTAGCATTCCCGCCCCTTTAATCAGCTCAAATTCCCGCTCCGGAAACATATCGTCATGATCGCTTGCTGCTGCATATTCCTTTATTTGCTCCACGAGTGGTCGCAATCGTTCTATATCCATATATGATTTTTTGAGCCGGTAGTACATGACCCTATTATTATCGTACCCAACTGCCCACCGCTTGCGATTGATGGTTTTGGCACGAAATTTTATTTTGATATCAGCTGCACTAAGAATTTAAATTTTTTGATAGTGGATATGATTAATTCTTCCGCCACCCAGCAAATCTCCGGATCAATTTCAGAATCAAAGCTTTTCAGAAAATTCCCGATAAACCCGGAATTGAAAATCTCTGTCATTCTTCCAGTACGAAACGAGAAAGATAATCTGATCAAAACACTTGACGCGCTTCGCATGCAAACTAATGAACTCGGGAAGCAATTACCTTATGAGATTTACGAGATTCTCTTGCTCGCCAATAATTGCACCGACAATTCGGTTTCGATAGCCCGTTCATATCAACAAAAATACCCGGCTTTTCCATTACATATCGAGGCGGTTGATCTTCCCGTTCCCGATGCCCATATCGGTACCGTGCGACGCCTTTTGATGGATGGAGCTTTTGAACGGTTCAGTGAGATACGGAAAGATTCGGGCATAATTGCGAGCACGGACAGTGATTCACAAGTAGATTCGTTATGGATATACAACACAATCAAGGAGATAGAAAACGGAAATGATGTAGTAGGCGGACGCATTCTTACGAGACCTGAGAACAGTTCTTTCCGTCTATATTATTTACGAGACATTACATACAAACATCTGGTGTCCCGATTTGAAGATTTGCTTGACCCGGTGATCAATGATCCCTGGCCACGTCATTTTCAATGTTTCGGAGCAAGTTTTGCGGTTACCTGCCGGGTTTACGATTTGTGTGGGAGGCTTCCTGTGATTCCTTTTCTTGAAGATATGGCATTTCACAAGTCGCTGATCAGAGTCGATGCCAGAATCAGGATGAGTCCTTTGGTAAAGGTTTTTACTTCGTCGAGAACGGAAGGCCGGGTAGACTTCGGTCTGTCGATCCAATTGAAACAATGGGGAGAAATGAACGACTCTAAGGACCCTTTGCTGGTAGAGCCAGTGGGGTCATTGATCCTAAAACTAAAAGCCAGAAAGCTCTTGCGTGATTTTTGGAAAGCTAGCAGGATTGGCTTGAATGTCAGCAATCTACCTCTTCTAGGCGAAGTTTGTAATATGCTTCATCTCGACGACTCCTGGCTGACTTCCCAGGCTGAAACCGCATTTTATTTCGGAAGTCTGTGGGAAGCGATTGAAGAAAAATTGATTGAAAATAATTGGTCGTCCCTCTGGCCCAACCGGGACATTGTAGAAGTCATTGACGATCTGAAAAGAGAGATTTCCAATGTTTCGAATCGAAAACAGGCCTGACTTTATTTTTTCATAAAAAGATCCATTCTGTACTGAGATTCAATACGTTGATCAAGATGCTCCAGCGGCAACTTAGCATCATCACCCGCAAGTGAGAGAAAAAGGTCGTGTACCCGATCGCCCGTGAGGGGGAATTCGGGAACAACCGGCGTCCAGTGTACTAAAAGCAGGTGTGCATTTGGAAGCAAAGCATCTACCATCATATTCCTGGCTTCGATCAGATCTTTTTCAATTAAAAAATATCCTACCTCGGAAAGGAGCATTAGGTCAAACTTTTCGTCAGGAAATCCTTTCGGAATTTCCATTTCTTCCACACGCACGCCAGGATATCCTTCCAGCCGCTCCCTGGCTTTCCCGACTGCAATTCCGCTCGAATCCACCGCCAGAATCTGGTCGCATTTTTTAAGCAGCATCTTCGTCAATATACCATTGGCGCATCCTATTTCTAAGCCGCTGGAGTATGATTCGCGAGGGATCATCTTGAGGGTTTCGGCATACTTTTCTTTCTCATATGCGCTTTCCTCGAAATTCCATGGATCCGGATTTTGTTGGTATAGCTTGTTAAAATATTCTGCATTCAGCGATTTATCAATTTCCATTGTTATTGGTCAATTTGGTTTTTGAAAAAAATTTCCCGGTTGCGATTGAAATGGGCTATATCCTGTTCTGAAAGCCGAAAGCCATACGGATCATCATCGATCAGATTGCTTACCTGTGATTCGTGAGCAGCCAGGGCCTTCATTTTCGAAGGTAGTGTTTCATTGATATCCACGCAAAAAACTCTCATTGTCTCAATTTGCTCTATATCGTATCTGTTTCCCATTTCCCAAAGCCAAATCGGATACTGTACCAATTCGGGTTTACTTTTAAGGCGGGAAACTGCCTCAAAAACTATTTGCCACGAAGCCCGATGGTCGGGATGAGGGTCATTTTGCCAGGGAATAAATATGGTATCCGGCTTTATCTGATTAATCCGATCGATTAACAATCTCACTGCTGACTCGAAAAAAAGACTTTCAAGCGAAGGAACGCTCCTGTCTGGAAAAGCAAGAAATTCGATATGATCAACATTTCCTCCCAGTATCTTGACCGCCTCGATTGCTTCAATTTCCCTGAGCGCTCTTAATTTGTCGGACGGATATTGTTTGGAGTTTGGATGAGACATCGTTCCGTCGCTCATGAATATGAAATGTACCGGAATGTTCTCATTGAGCAGAAGTGCAACCGTGCCTCCACACCCTAGCGTCTCATCATCTGGATGGGGTGCAATAACCATACTTTTACCGAACGAACTGACTTTAACTGTGTCAATCTCACCCAATCGCTGTTCGAAAGATGCTGTTTGAAGTTCTTCCATTTTCGTCAGTTTTAATTTCTATTTGGTATCGTTTTTGGTTTTCAGAGGCATTGAGCGCATTCGCAACCTTTTGTTGGGTAAGCAGCAATGCATCCGCGGTCAGCTGATGAAGAACTCGTTTCTCTCCGATCGAATCCCCCACACTATCCCATATGCCAGAATGATGCCAATCGACTAAATTATCCCAGTCAGGACGATCAATGATCGGATACCAGCAAACTCCCCAAAATGGGATATTATTTTCGAGGAGCTTTATTGACTCCTCTCCTATTCTTTGAATCCATTTTGGCCGATCCACACCCGGATGACTTGTTTCTGCGAGCACGATCGGACGGTTATATCGCTTATATACTTCCGCTATCATTTCAGACAAAGGTTTGAAATTTTCTTCCGGTACTATCTCACCCCACCGTAGCACCTGATGCGGATCCAAGGTCCATTGGTTGTTGTAATAATAATTACAACCGATAATATCCAGGTACTCCTCCTTACCACCTAACTCAGGACATATTCGGCCACAAAGCATATCCAATACCTGATATTGAAATTCGTGATGAAGTGTTGCTTTTTCCTTATCTGCTTCATTTGCCCACTTTCTAATTGTGATATTGACCAGTGGTTCGGTAGTGAGTATACGCACTTCTGGATCAATCTCTTTTAACGCCTTCACCCCAGCTATATAAGCTTTCATATACCCATACTTTACGTGCCAGCCGTTGTTATGACAATATGGTGCTGTTCCGGCAACATCCCCTCCAAGCCAGGAAATAAATCCCACTTCATTTACAGGGGTCACGATAAGCACTTGCTCATGATTGATATTCCTGTAGAAACTGGCAAATGCGCGACAGAATGCTTCAAATCGACGGACAAATTGAGGATGAAGAGGACTCAGGTCGTCGGGAAACCCAAAATGACATAAATCCCAAATTTGTTGAATTCCCGCTGTTCTGCCGGCCAATATCATTTGCTCAACCAGGCTAAAATCATATATATAGGGTTGGATCTCAATCTGGCTCCATCGCACTCCTTCCCGAACTACCTTCATATTCAAACCCGCCAGAGCCTCATAATCCTGATTAATAAGATCAAAATGAGACGTGATATGCAAAAAATCCACTCGCTCGCCACGATTGTTGAGCTGATCGGAGCATTCGAAGCCGGCCATCCAAAAAGACTCAAATGGATTTTCGATAAATTTGTTCATAAAGCACTTACGACATTTAATTGCACTAATCAATACTTTCCTCTGCCAATCGAGGATCGTAAGTGTTACATTTAAAATCGTGTGCCAGAAAAAAAATCAAAACTCGATTACGTGATCAATTCATCGGGAAAATAAATTTGCCAGTCGTCAATCCTTTAGTTCAATCCACGCCGGAGCATGGTCGCTCGTCTTCTCCCACCCTCTTACCTCCTTGTCTACGCCGCCTGATTTGAGTCTGTCCAGGATCTGTGGACTCAGTAAAAAATGATCAAGTCGAAGCCCGGCATTTCTGCCATATGCATTTCGCATATAGTCCCAGAAAGTGTAGATCCGCTCATTTGGATACAGATGCCGTAGCGCATCCGTCCACCCCTGATCTACGAGTTGTTTAAACGCTTTTCTGGATTCGGGAAAAAACAACGCATTATCAACCCAGCTTTCAGGCTTGTAAACGTCGAGTTCCGTTGGAATTACATTATAATCTCCTGCCAATATGATCGGGATATCTTCCGACAGCAAATATTTTGCATGTTTTTTCAAGCGCTTAAACCAGTCAAGTTTATAGTCAAACTTAGGACCCGGAGCGGGATTGCCATTCGGTAAATAGAGACAGCAGATGAGTACCTGGCCAATTATAGCTTCGATATATCGACTTTGATCATCGTCATCGTCGCCCGGAAGAAAGTTGCGAACCTCTTGGATAGGCATTCCTTTCGCCAGAATTGCCACGCCATTCCACATTTTTTGACCGTGCCAAATTGCATTATATCCCAGTTCAAGCAGCGCTTTCTCCGGAAATTTATCTGTTGGCGCCTTAAGCTCCTGAAGACAAACTATGTCGGGTTGCTGCTCAGTTAGCCACCTGGTGAGAACCGGCAACCGTCCATTAATTCCATTGATATTGAAGGTAGCTATTTTCATTTTTGATGGAGCTTTTACATGCTCGGTTCAGATCATAAATGGTGTGGTCAACACGGTACTTGCAAATAAACTTCTCAAAAAAAATCAGAAAATCAGCTTCTAACAGGTGCAATTCTCCGCTTTCACTTAATGTGATTTGCCATAACCGTGCCAGATGGCCGTATCCACTCCGCTTAAGTATTTCGCATTGAAGACACTTTCAAAGCATAATATTCGATGTTAATCATCTGTTTCCTTGCGGATCTTCTCTTCCGCGAGTTTCCTCTCCTCCTCGTCCGCTTGAGGTTCTTCCTGCTCCAAAGCAGCCCGACGCTCATATTGAAGGGATATCATAATCGGGAAATGGTCTGAAGAAAAGTTTTCCATTCTAGAGAGCGCGACCAATTTAAAGTCAGTTGAACAAAAAACATGGTCAAGAGGAAAACGAAGAAAAGGAATTCTGGCGTGAAAAGTATTATAAAATCCTCTTCCAATCCTTGGATCCAGCAGGCCGCTTATTTTGGTAAAAAGATCGGTAGTGTATGACCACGCCACATCGTTAAGATCTCCGATAACAATACTTGGCCTTTTGCTTTCTTCCACCTCCTTGGCGACTAGCAAAAGCTCTTTATCCCTTTCCGTCGAATGGTCGTTCTCTCCCGGAACAGGCGGGGTTGGGTGTACGCAATATAGCTCCACCATATTTCCAGACGGTAATTTGACCAACGTCTTGATCGATGGAATTTCTTTATCTACCAGAAAACGTTTTTGTGGAGCAACCAACTCAAGTTTGGAAAAAAGCAGCATACCATACGTATTTTCCAACGGAATCAGAACAGAATAGGGATACCGTCCTTTTAGCGTCGATACACCCTCGAGCCAAAAATTGTCCGTCTCTAAAAGTAAGATGATATCAGGGTCGCAACGTTCAAGCATTTTCATGCAACCGCTGGTATTCTTGTTATCCTGGAACACATTGGACGATACTATTTTTATGCGATTGGAAGGATCGTCATGATCGGTTTTGAATATTACCTTTTTCGCAAAAATCGTAAACGGATATATCTGATAAAAAAGGTAGGCCGAATTGGCAATGCATGCCGCCAGAAATATGATCTCAAACGATTCCGAAATACTGAACAGAGAGGTGTAAACGATGATTACAACCAGATTAAGAAACAGCTTTTGAAGTCTTGGATATTCAAAAACACGAAAGAACCAGTAATCATTTCTTATAAGAGGGATCAGGGACATTAGGATAAGGAAAACACCGCTAACTTCCAGACACGTTTTAAACATTGGCATCAAATTTCGACCGGTTTTATGTTGAGTAATGTTAGTAACAATAGTGATTCCGTAGCTGCGTCGTTGACCCGGCGCGGAAGATCTTATTTCGATCCAATATAGTATTTATCTGGGAAAGCATGTACAATAATCCGTGTCTATAATAGTCAGGATAGATCAAGAGGCTGACAATCAAAGGAAGATCAAACGCAAAACCTGGAAAGTAGTGAAGTTCAGATCGCCTCCTCGCCTTGAAGGATTCACCGGTAATATTATTTGTAACGTAAATCCCCCCTTTCTTTCTGCAAAGCTGTTATTTTTGGCAAACAACTTCAAATCTCGGGTCCTGAAAATTGAATCAACACAATATTTTGGGAATAAATCAGGTAACACAAGCTCGTGCAACAATATCAACATATGCTAAATTCGTTCGGGCATCGGGGTATTGTACAAAGCTTCACCGCAGACTCAACATTATGAATAAAGAACTAGTAGTAGAGATAGCAGGTTGGCTTGGAGTAGTTTTTTACGTGACAGCTTATTTCTCATTGAGTATTAATATGCTCAAATCAAATGGATATTTATTCCATATTTTGAATATCCTCGGAGCAATCGGCCTGATCACAGACGCCTACTTTCATATGGACACGCCAAATCTTGTGGTGAATGTGGTATGGTTGGTCATTGGCCTCGTCGCCATCTCAAGGCGCTTTGTGATTTCACTCAGGCAAAAGAGCGGGAGTACTGATTAGCCCAAGCATTTTAACAGCCTGCTCTTTATACTGCTTCAATTTTTTTTCATGGTCCTTTTTATCACTCACCAGGCTCAGGTAAAAGTAGGCTCCGTCTACGATCACAAAGATATTATCCGCGATCTCCTCCGAATCATTGACCTCCAGGAATCCGTCCAGTCTGCATTGTTCAATATATTCACTAAGACTTTTACGAAGTGCTTCCAGCAGCTTTTTGTACATATCTGCTATCTTGGGCTCTCTGAAAGCAAGCGAATAACAGCTGTAAAACAGCCCGTCATCGAAAAGGGTATTCCACTTTTTTGAGAAAATATTATCTATTATTTCCAGCAAGGCATCCTTCGAGTTCAGCGTTTTCTTTTGCCCAACCTTAAATATCAGCAGGTATTTATCAAGTATATAGTCGATCAGCCCGTAGGTAAGGTCTTCGCGCGTCTGGAAATAGTGTATGATCAGGCTCGGATTGATATCCATCTTCTTCGCAATCTTTGCAATTGAAGTGTTTTCCAGGCCTTCCTTCTTAGCAAGTTTATAAAATTCCTCAATAATTTCTTTTTGCCGGGCTTCTTTTAAGCTCTTCCTTCCCATACAAAGATTAAATGATCTGACTGCGAGCAATATAGCCGTTTTTCACGGAAAAGCCATAAAATTTATTAATTATATTTTGAATGAATGTTCAATTAATATATGTTTACAATTCCGTAACAATCACTTAACGTTCAGGCCTTTAAAATCAATGAAATTTGCTACTTCATTCTTTAAAGGCTATGATATGTATCCTTAACCCCATTTTCTATGTTAAAAGAACTACAAAAAAAAGCCGGACAGAGGCTGTTCAGGCATCTGCTTATCTGCTGCTTGTCGCTGACTGTCGCCAGTTATGTGAATGCGCAGGGTGTAACAATTCGTGGCCAAGTCACAGACGCCTCAAACAAAGAGTCGTTGCCGGGAGTAAGTATTCTCATCAAAGGGACGCAACGTGGCGCAAACACGGATGCTCAGGGCAATTTTGAGCTTGCCGATGTTTCGCCAAATGCTGTTTTGAGCTTTTCATTTATCGGCTACAAAAGAGCAGACGTACCGCTCAACGGCAAAACTGATTTGAGTGTGGCACTGGAAGAGGATGTAAACAACCTGGAAGAAACCGTGGTTGTCGGTTTTGGGACCCAAAAGAAGATCAATATCGCAGGGGCGGTTGATCAGATCGAAGGCAAGCAGCTGGAGGCACGCCCTATCGCAAACGTCATGCAAGGGTTGCAGGGCGTTAGTCCGGGGTTAAACATTACTTATGGCTCAGGTGCGCCAGGTACCGTACCTGATATCAACATCAGGGGATATACCTCTATCAATGGCGGTGCTCCTCTTATTGTGATAGACGGAATTCCGGCCTCAGATGGTTATGATATGCTTCGCCTGAACCCGGCAGATATTACTTCGTTTACAGTTCTTCGCGATGCAGCATCAGCTGCCATTTACGGAGCCAGAGCAGCCTTTGGCGTGATACTCATCACGACCAAACAAGGCGGGGCCGGACGTCAGTCGATCAGCTATAATACCTATTTCTCGTGGGGCAGGCCAACCGTACTTGCCAAGCCTGTAACGGACCCTTATATATTTTCGCGCGTTCTGGAAACTTCAACAGACAATACCCCATGGGATTATGTCAATTATTCTGACGAATACTATGCCTGGGCGAAGCAACGTTCCGACAACCCGTCCTTGCCCGATACCCGACTAGATCCGTCAGATCCGACCAAATGGGCTTACATGGGAAACAGCGACTGGTATGATTACTTTTTTAACAAGGCGGCCTTTTCCCAAAAACACAGCCTGTCATTTACAGGAGGTGCCAAAGTCAATGAGATGCCGATTGGATATTATGTTTCAGCGGATTATACCAATGAAAATGGTTTGAATAAAATAGCCTCGGACTACTGGGACCGATATGGTTTAAAAGCGCGTTTGAATTTTTCACCATTGAAATGGCTGAAAATAGACAACAACCTGTCTATATATCAAACCAGAAAGGAAAAACCACGGGTTGACGTGACGGACGTATACTATTTGAAACCGACCGATGTAGCTACTAATCCGGATGGAACCTGGGCGAACACCTCCGCGGGAAGGCTTGCAGCACAACTTGTTGACGGTGGAAACAACCAGGAAAATATGTTCGGGTTACAAAATATCGCCAGCGCAGTGGGGACCTTTTTTAATGGAGACCTTCAAGTGAATGCGGATGTAAGTTTCAAAAAAGAAATGTGGAACTACTACGAGAACACGCGCAAATACAAAATCGGTTACGGACCTGACGATGTTCGCGAAGAAGGTGGAACCGGCAATGTGGCAGAGAAAAAAGGAGATATCAAAAACAATGTGATCAACCTTTATGCCAACTATAGAAAAGACTTTGGCATGCATGCAATCAGTGTTTTGGGTGGCTACAACGAGGAGTCTTACGCATATAGTACCGTTAGAGCGAGTCGTGACGTACTGATTTCCTCATCCTTACCCTATATTGGTCTTACCACTGGTACAGCGTTGATAGTGCCTACTTACAGCGCCTACGCAACCAGAAGTTATTTCGGCCGGGTGAACTATACCTACAATGACCGCTATATATTCGAAGTCAATGGTCGCAGGGATGGTTCATCACGTTTTCCAAAAGAACGTCGCTGGGGCTTTTTTCCTTCGGTATCAGCAGCATGGATTGCCAGTTCGGAAAAATTCATGGACTTCCTCAAGCCTACCGTTTCAACACTTAAATTCAGGACCTCTTATGGTGCCCTTGGAAATCAGAATGTTTCCAACTTCGCTTACCTCCAGACACTCCCGACGGGACTTTCCAGTTATTTGATCAATGGTGCTCAGAGCATGATTATCACCAGCTCGCCGCCACTTTCGATCGACCCGAATTCATATACGTGGGAAAGGGTTGCTACGAACAACTTTGGTTTGGATCTTGGAATATTCAAAAACAAAATTCTTTTGAATTACGATTATTTCATTCGTAATACGACCGGCATGCTTACCGGCGGACAGGAATTGCCCGGGGTTTTGGGAGCCGATGTTCCTTCGCAAAATTCTGCGGATTTGAAAACGAAAGGTTGGGAAATGTCATTGACTTACCACGACTCGTATAATCTGGCATCCAAGCCGCTGACGTTCGATGCCAAAGTAGTGCTGTCGGATTCGCGTGCAAAGATCACCAAATTCAAAAATGACCAGGAGCTTCTTTCCACAACAAGTAAGACCTATTACAGAGAAGGTCAGGAACTTGGCGAAATATGGGGCCTTGAAAGCGACGGCTTCTTTAAAGATGAGCAAGAGATTGAGAAGCTTGATGAAACTGCTATTGTGCCTTGGGGAGCACTGGATATTATTCCCGGTTGGCCTAAATATAAGGACCTCAATGGCGATGGAAAGATTGAGAAGGGGTTATCAGCAAAAGATCCGAAAGACCTGAAAATTATCGGAAATAGCACCCAACGTTACAAAATCGGTCTAAACCTGAGCGCTGACTGGAACGGATTTGATGCGTCAGTATTTTTACAAGGTGTATTGAAAGGAGACTATTATCCGCATCATTATTTATTCTGGGGGCCATACCAACAACCATATGCCAATGTATACCCCTGGAACCTCGACTTCTACCGCGCCACCGCCGACTCAGATCAGGACCGCGAGAAGCATTCTGCCTCATATATCGCTGCTGGCCTCGCTGACGCGAACCTGAACCCGCAATATCCGGTGATGCAATCCTGGCTGGCCGACGCCAACTATGGTTCGGGGCTGGATATCCCGCAAACAAAATACCTGTTGAGCGGTGCTTACCTACGGGTGAAGAACGCTACCATCGGATATACGCTGCCCTCTTCATTGATGAGAAGAGCAAAGATTCAGCGGTTCAGGGTTTATGTGACGGGTGAAAACCTGTTCGAATTTTCTAAGATCAAGAAGTTCATAGACCCCGAAGCTGTCAACGCTGGTGCGGCGGCATGGACTTACCCTTTCCAGCGAAAAATGGCTGTGGGCCTAAATATCGAATTTTGATTTAGAATCATCTTACTTGACTTATCATGAAAAAATATTCACTAATCATCGCGCTCGGCTTTCTGATCGGCTTGTCGTCGTGCGAAGAACTTGACCGTTACCCGCAAACTGAAATTTCACCGGAAGTTTTTTTCAATACCGAAGAAGACCTATCGCTGTACGTCAACGGGTTAATGTCAATGCCCGACCGGAATTCGTACCTGAACGATCAAAATACAGATAATGCGGCCACGACGGGCGCAGTTGAAATGAAAACGATCATGACCGGCACTCCAACCGCCGAGAATATCACGTCCGGATGGAGCTGGGGAAGACTGAGAAACATCAATTACTTTTTGGATAACTATCAAAAGGCTGCAGTTTCTAACGAAGTGAAAAATCATTATGCCGGATTGGCCAAATACTATCGCGCCGAGTTTTATATCTCAATGATCAAGCGGTATTCCGATGTCCCATGGTATTCGAAAACACTGAATCCTGGAGATGAGGATTTGTATAAGGCACAGGATAGCCGCGCTGTTGTAGTCGACAGCCTTATGGCGGATCTGGAATTTGCCTCGACCAACGTTCGGGAAAGTGTACCGACAGGAACTCCCGGAAAATGGGCCGCTAAAATGCGTTATGCCAGGATCGCTTTATATGAAGGGACATACCGTAAATATCACCCGGAACTTAATCTGCAAAGCACTGCCAATTCTTTTATTGAGAAAGCAGGTAAAATAGCCAGCGAAATAATGGCCTCAGGCAAGTTTTCTCTTTACTCAACCGGGAAACCCGAGCAGGATTATTCAGTTCTTTTCAATAGCCCGGATTTGCTGACAAACTCCGAAGTGATACTTGTCAACGCATTTGACAGAACCAAAAACAGGGACCAAAACGTCAATACAGTTGTTTTTGGTGAATATGAGCAATCTCCATCTCGCGATTTGATCCAGACCTACCTGATGAAAGACGGGTCACGTTTTACGGACGTGGCAGGGTACGAAAAATTGGGATTTGTAAAAGAATTTGAAAATCGAGACCCCCGTCTTTCGCAAACATTGGTTTATCCAGGCTGGATCAGACAGCCTGAGTCAGCGCCCTATATCCAAAGGCTTAACAAGAACTTTACCGGCTACCACCAGTTGAAAGGATATGTGAACAGTACCGATGCCACTGTTATTGGTGCAGTAGATTTTCCGGTTTATCGTTATGCGGAAGCACTATTGATTTATGCAGAAGCATTAGCTGAATTAGGTACTCTCACGCAGGCAGATTTGGATCAGTCTGTCAATTTACTCAGGAAGAGAGCCGGTATGCCGGATTTGATAATGGCTGCCGCCAATGCCAGCCCAGACCCTGTAATGACCTCTAAATATCCCGACGTTTCAGGAACAAATAAGGGCGTGATTCTGGAAATCAGAAGAGAGCGCCGTGTGGAGCTTTCGTTTGAAAATTCACGCTTCGACGACCTGATGAGGTGGCATGCCGGAAAGCTTTTGACCAATATCCCAGAAGGAATGTACTTCTCTGGCCTCGGCAAATTTGATCTGACGGGAGACGGGGTTGTGGATATTATCTTAATCGACAAAAGTGCTTCGATTCCCGCAGAGGCACAAAAAGAGAAAAATAGCCTCGGCGTGACGCTGATATACTATAAGGCTGGTGCAATTGGAGAGGATGTTACAGTATATTTGAAAAACGGCACAAATGGAGGAGCTACTGTCACTGAAACGGCGACACGTACCTTCCAGGAGCCGAAATATTATTATCGTCCGGTTCCTCAACAGCAAATTTTGTTAAACCCCGCCCTCAAACAAATATTCGGCTGGTAGTTTTCCCGATAATTATTATAACTCATGAATAGAAGAAAGTGGATTAAAACCACGGGTTTAATGACTGGTGTCGCTACGGCGGCACCAGTTTTAGGCAAGCAAGAAATGTTGGCCGGAAAAAAACCTGTTTTAACCGTCGCCCATATCACCGACGTTCACATCCGGGAAGGAGATAATGCCCCCGAAAGATTTAAGAAATGCCTGAATGAGGTTAAAAAGCATAACATTGACTTTTTCTTGAACGGTGGCGATTCGATCCACGCAGCTGATTACGATCATGTAACTCGTGAGCAAATGCTAAGCCAATGGAGCATTTGGGACGATTGCGTGAAGGATATCAGAAATCAGTTTGAGATTCATAGTTGCATCGGCAACCATGACAATTGGTGGGCTGCTCCTGACAAATCTGATGAGATGTACGGGAAGGATTATGTTGTTAAAAGACTCGGTATTCCAAACCGCTTTTATAGCTTTTCCAAAAAGGGCTGGCATTTTATAATTCTGGACGGAAACAATAAAAATGTTTCACTCGATGATGAGCAGTTCAACTGGCTTTCCCAGGATCTGGAAAAGCTTGCCGCTAACACGCCCGTAGTTATTATGTCGCACTACCCCATTCTTGGAGCTACCCCGATATTGGTTGGAGGAGGTCACTCAGATTTCAAGAAACTAAAATCCCTGTTCTATAAACACAAAGACAAAGTCAGGATCTGCCTGAGCGGCCATCAGCATCTGCTGGACCATACCGACTATAATGGGGTGCAATACTGCTGCAACGGCGCAATGAGTGGCTTCTGGTGGGGAAAGGGCGATGCCGAATCTGCCGCTCCTTTCTATTATCAGGAAACTCCTCCGGGATATGCCATTTTACAATTGTATAGCGACGGCACTGTATTGAATACCTATCATCCACACCAGTATTAAAATTAATTAACATAACCGAAAAGGAATAATCTTTGCGGTTTGATTCAATTTATATCTATGAAAAAATACCTTATCCTCATTGCGCTTGTCATCGGCCTGAATTCAGTATATGGCCAGGTTCGCCAGAAGAAAACCTTGTTTGTGATCGTAGATGGTATTTCAAGCGACGTAATCGAGAAAATACAGAAGCCCAATCTGGATGCCATCATAAAGGCAGGGGGATATACTCGTGCCCATGTTGGTGGAAACAAGGGAACATATTCTCAAACGCCTACCATTTCGGCGGTCGGATATAACAGTCTGCTAACCGGAACCTGGGTCAACAAACATAATGTTTGGGATAATGATATTGCAGATCCAAACTACAACTACTGGACAATCTTCCGGTTTTTCGAAGAACAATACCCGCAAAAAAGGAGCGCTATATTCTCAACCTGGCTGGACAATCGCACTAAGCTCGTTGGAGAGGGTTTGGCTCAAACCAATAAAATCCGGATCGATTATCCATTTGATGGATTCGAACTGGACACAATCCATTTTCCGCATGACAAGCAGAGCCTTTATATTCACCAAATCGATGAAAAAGTAGTAGAAGAAGCCGCCGCCCAAATTCGTACGAATGCACCCGACCTTTCATGGGTCTATCTGGAGTATACGGATGATATGGGACACAAATATGGAGACAGCGAGCAATTCCACAAGGCAATTCAAATGATGGACGTTCAGATGGGCAAACTTTATCAGGCTATCCAGCTCCGTGAAAAAAACTTCAACGAAGACTGGCTGATGGTGGTAACGACTGATCATGGCCGCGATGCAAAAACCGGTAAAGGCCATGGCGGACAGTCCGACCGGGAGCGCAGTACCTGGATTGTGACCAATGCGAAGAATTTGAACGAAAATTTTAAAGGTAATGCAGCCTCAGGCCTGACACCAGGTGTAGTCGATATCATGCCAACCATTGCAAGGCATATGGATATCAACCTGCCCAAAGAGCAGTCGTTTGAAATTGACGGAGTTTCGCTGACCGGTAAAATCTCGGCAATACACCCTTTGGTGACCAAGCAGGATAAAAAACTGATTGTTTCGTGGAAAGCGGTTGAGAAAACAGGAAAAGCAAAGATATGGGTCTCGACCACCAATAATTTTAAAAAAGGAGAGCGTGACCTTTACATATTAATGAATGAGGTGGCCATAGCGGATGAGAAAGCCGAGGTGGACATTTCAAAAATTCCTTCCAAATATTTCAAGATCGTTATCGAGACCGAGCACAACAATCTGAATTATTGGGTTGTGGAATAGCCGAACTGAGAGATGTCTAAATTCGGTATTAGTTGCCTTACCTTCAAGTACATCTAATACCGAATTTTAATAGCAAACAACGATATGATATGCCTGAATAATCAAGGTCTCAACGTTGCACAAGCCATTTTTCAACAGCCCGCGAGAAGTCAGCAACATCGATAGGATGCCTGCTGGTTATCAGGTTGCCATCCGTTACTACCGGTTCATCGGATACGCTGCCTCCAGCGTTTTTCAAATCAACCTGAATATTCCAATAGCCCGTCAGTTTTTTCCCTTTCAGAATATCGGCTGATACAATTACTTCCGGTGCATGAGAGATCAACAGTTATGACACCGGCATATTGACAACAACAGTCTGGGACGCCAGCTGATTTAAGACTTCCAGGTCACCTAATGGTGCCAGGCCCCGGCAGGGTGCAGAAGCTCCAAAACGCCTCCTACCGCGCTGCATTTAGGGTATATACCGCAGGATTATTGTAGTGTTCGTCGTTTTTTTGTTTCAATAATTGTGTGCTTGCGACCTCGTGTTTGTTTTGTTCAAAGCCCTTTTTTGCCTTCGAGCCAGTAGCCCTGAGAAAGTATATTGCCAACCTTTTTTCCCTTCAAAACTTTTCTGAAAGTTTGAACCGATTTCACATTCCCGGTTAAAATGAAGTTGGCGTCCTGCCAATCAGTATTCTTAAAAACTGGTAATTCCCGTATCCAATTTTCATGATTAAAGGAATCGTTTTTTGGAAATATAGCGTAGTGCTCCAGTCCTAATAATCGGGGCGCATCGCTGTTTTTTTCATGTAACTCAAAATAAAATTGAAACTGGTGATTGTTTTGTCTCAGGCTCGGGAGAATTGAACAGGCGAAGCCCAAAGATGTCTCGTCTCCGAAAAAGATTTGTTTTGATACACCCGGATCGTACATTTTTTTTCCTCTCGCCGGAGAGATATACAATTCTTCATCTATTCCTAAGCCGTCAATAAATTGACTTCCGACGCCAGCTCCGTGAATATGAAAAATTATATCAAAGATGCCGTTCTTATCGTCGTGATAAGCAATGGTATAGTTTCTGAATTCCGTTTCACTAACACGAATTACGTTAGCGTATCCGATCTGAACATTCATTTTTGATACGTTCCCCTGAAAACGTATTTTCTTTATCTGCGGACTGATGTAAGTGGTTTGCAGAACCTTGACGTTGGAGCTAAGTGCGCCTTCCAGCAAGCCCCCGATCCACCTTGGTAAACTAGAGATCATTGCGTTGTTATTTATTTCAATGCAAAGCAACAACTTCCACCCCCGGGCGGCAATGAGTAAACTGTGTAAGTATTGGACTAATCGTGGTTTTTATTCCGGAAGGTGATCGCGGTCATCCCTGCAACTTTATTGAAAAGGCGCGAAAAATAGGGGTAATCATCGAAGCCAAGTTCGCTCGCAATTTCTTTTACCGACTTGTCGGAATGATACAGCAGGCGCTTTGCTTCCAATACAATCCTTTGCTGTATATGATATGAAACGGGTTGCCCGGTAGCATTCTTTAAGCATTCATTTAAATATGGCGTGGAGATGTTTAAAATTTTTGCATAATCGCCTGGTCGTTTCAGTGATGTGAAGTTATGATCCAGTGTAGTTTTAAATCTTTTCGAAATGGTTTCAAAACGCGTAAGCCGCTCAATAGGCTTCACCTGTTCCAAATATTTTGATAGTATCAGTGCTACCAGAGCATTGCAATTGTCTTTTAGTAAACTGTGATATAGTTTATCTGGTTCTCGTTCAAATAGCTTTAGACAGAGTGTCGCTGCATCCGAAATTAAAGATAAATCCTCTGAATCTAACAGCAATGGTTCTGCCGGAACAATGTCATCCAACAGGTTAAGGTATTCAGGATGTATATTTTCATTGGTAATGAGTAAACCGAAAATGGTAGTATGGGTTGTTGTTAAAAAGCGGTGCACCTGATTGGGGTGAATGTAGACAATAGTCGCCTTTTTTAGGCTGTATTTTTTAAAATCAACCTCAAAAGCAGTTACCCCTTTTTCCTGTATGATAAAGAAATGAAAATCGTGTCGGTGTGCGCGGCTTGCTTCTTCCATTGGCATCGTCTTAAATGACATCCTGCCGACTGCAATACCAATATTATGACCCGGTGGCAAGGAATGTACTGGAATAGATTTTGTTTTTCTGGTCATTTTTAGTAGCCATGGGTTACGGCAAATATAGTAAACCTGACCGTGTTTCGAATGATGGCAGACGTCTGATCTAGTATCTGAAACTAATTTGGGAGCATGTGTTCCTCCTGCCTTACTCCTCTTAGAAAAATTCCATTCGCTGTTACTCGACAAAGTACTGAAGGGAGAATCAATCATTTGTATGCCCCTACCGACGTCATAAACCCAAGAAAAGGCTACTGAAAAATTCGAGTGATACTTCAATGGTTTAAAATTCTATTCTAATCGTTTTTTAACTATTGTAATCGTTATCAATATCTGGAAACTTTTATTTAAATATTCCAACTATTTATTCAATTTTTGGTCTCTGTAGTTATCACGAGGCAATATTCTTTCATTCATGACTGCTCCATTTTACTTTACAGGGCACATCACACCGTCAGCGGTCATTTCGAAAACCAACACAAAATCAAAACAGACTAAACGATCTACCAAATAAAATTAATCATGACCCAAAAAAAATATAAACAAATAACTATACTTTTTACTCTATTTATAACAATTACAATTCTAGGATTGACACTTTGGGACTACTTCCACGGTGGAGTTCCTGGACATAACCTTTTGAAACGAAAAGATCTTCCGAAAATATCAAATTGGTGGGGACTCTTATTATTACCAATAGTAACCTATTTTGCATTTAAAAGAATTGAAAAAAGGATTGACTTCAACTCAAATTTGACAAATCAAATTTTCTTCAAGAAACATATTGTGCCATTCCTAATTGCTTTAGGATATGGTATTCTTATAATTGCATTCTCTTCATCGGGAAATTCAAAAGTATCATATTCAATGTTTTTAATACTATTTATCGTTGCATTATTTGTTCCAATATACAAAGCAGAATACTTTTTAGGGTTTGTCATCGGACTTTCTTACACTTTTGGGGGAGCGTTACCTGTTATTATTGGACTTGTTTTAATTACTATATTTTATCTTATTTTCAACTATATAAGAGCAATGTTCATATTTATTGGAACGAAGGTCAAATTCAAAAAAATCAATATTTAAAATAGAATTATATGATTTTTAGAGAAGCAACCGCAGACGACATTGAGAGCTATATGACTGTGAGAATGGCTGTTAAGGAAAATATTCTAAATAATCCAGCATTAGTAACAAGAGAAGATAATGTGAAGTATTTAACAAAAGATGGCAAAGGATGGGTGTGTGAAATTGACAACAGGATTGTTGGCTTTTCTGTGATCGCACTTACACAACGCAATGTTTGGGCTCTTTTTGTACATCCAGAATTTGAAGGCAATGGTATCGGCAGAAAACTTCACGATATTATGATTGATTGGTATTTTAGTCAAACTAATGACACTATTTGGTTAGGCACAGAGCAAGGAACAAAAGCTGAAACTTTTTACAAGAACAGAGGCTGGACGGTTGCAGGTATGCACGGAGCAGACGAAACAAAATTTGAAATGACACTTGAAAATTGGAAAAGAACAACGATGAGACGTTAACAGGGCTTCTCTGATAAGCACAGAACGGATAAAATCAAAGATGACTTTTCGATTTATCCTTAGATAAGGCCTGGGTTAATATTCCCTGATTTTACTCAATCCGTCAAGCTACAAACCCATGAGAGGCTATTATGCGTACCCACTTAAAGACAATGGGATATATGACAAATAACCTACTATGACGATAAGTGTCATGGCAGTTTCTATGATTGAATACTCTTCTCAATGAGCGTCCGTAAACGCTGTTCATGCTGGTCACCCCATTGTCCGATTGCTCCGATAACTGGTAATAGTGACTTTCCAAAATCGGTCAGATAATATTCGACTTTTGGTGGAACAACCGGGTAAATCACCTTTCCAATCAGTTCATGGCTTTCCAGTTCCTTTAACTGTACATTCAATACACGCCGGGATGCCCCCGGGATTTTTCTTTGAAGCTCGCTTGGACGTTGAAAACCTTGGGTGATAAACCACAAAAGTCGCATTTTCCATTTGCCATAAAGCACTTCAGCAAACAGGTCCAGCCCGCAGTTCAGGTCGGGCAATGTTTTTCTTTCGTACATAATGCAAATATAGCTATATGTATCTGGCAGTTCAATAGGGATAAATTTATCCCTATATGAATCGTAAATCCGTACTTGTCAGCAGCAGCCATAGTGCCGAAATTTGTCCTAAACAAATCAGCATAGTCATGGACTTTAATTTTGAAAACGAACTGGCGGGTAAAATCGCGCTGGTAACCGGAGGAACCAAGGGAGCAGGAAACGCCATCGCTGGTCGGCTTCTGAAAGCCGGGGCAAAGGTGATCATTACAGCTAGAAATAAGCCAGAGGATGAAAGCAGCGCCATTTATTTTATCGCGGCAGATCTAAGCAAACCACAAGGAACCCAAAAAGTGGTCGACGAAGTAATTGACAAATTTGGGCGCCTGGATATCCTTGTTAATAATATGGGTGGCGCGGAAACGCCAGGAGGCCGTTTTGCAGTGCTTTCGGACGACGATTGGGAGTTATCCTTTCAGACTAACTTGCTGGCGCCGGTGCGACTGAATCGCGGCTTTTTGCCCAGCATGATCGAGCATGGTACTGGGGTTATTATCCACATCGCGTCTACCCAGGCAAGATTGCCGTTATATGACTCGACCCTCCCCTACGCCGCGGCAAAAGCGGCTCTTCTCAATTACAGCAAAAGCTTATCCAATGAAGTTGCTCCGAAAGGCGTTCGAGTGCTGACAGTATCACCGGGCTGGATTCTGACCACTGCATCCAACAGGATGATGGAGCGTATCGCCCAGAGCACGGGCGGAACTATCGAAGAGGCCGCAAACAGCGTAATGAACGCACTGGGCGGCATTCCGTTTGGCAGACCTGCCTGGCCTCAGGAAGTCGCCGAACTTGTTGGTTTCCTGGTTTCGCCCAGGGCAGCTTACCTGACCGGCACCGAATACGTAATTGACGGCGGCACAATACCCACGATATAGACAGGCATGTGCCAAACGGTTATCCAAACAAAAATCACCTTTCAATCTATACAAACCTTAAATTGTTATGAAATTTCCTGACAACATTGAACCTCTTATCAAGGCACAGAATGACTTGGAGAGCACAACTTTCGCGGAACTCTTTACAGAAAACGCCACCGTTTCCGATGAAGGATCGTCCTATTCCGGGCGGGCCGAAATTGAGCAGTGGGTTCAGCAGACGGCTGAAAAGTATAACACGCAAGTAAAACCAATTGATTTTACTCAGACCGGTTCAAAGGGTAAGCTTACTGTGGAAGTAACCGGCACGTTTCCCGGGAGTCCCGCTGTAATGCAGTATCACCTTGAACTGAATGATAAATTGATCAGCTCATTGAAAATCACCGGATAAAAGTTTAGTGCATAAATCTGCAGGAATTGCAGCGATCCCGACTTACCCCAAACTCGTGCTAATCAGGGCTACATACTCGTGGACCGAAGAGCATTGTGATGTTGATTTTTCAAAAACTCACCCGGCTCTTGCATATCTCCTTACTAAAAATGAGATTCCCTACTAGCTTGGTTATAACGATCCCACCTATTTCCGCGGGCTATTTATGGCCAAAACGGGGGAATCTCCATCGAGTTTTCATTCAATTTTTTGGCTGACAACCGCATAGAATTCATTTGCGACCATCTATGCCCTCCAAAATCTCTGACAGTTCGAGTTTATGAACATCTGAGTATACCAGATGTGTTTAGCAACAAAATATCCTCATCTGTGACAACCGGGTGGTCGCAAATTTCTTTATTAGTTATTCCAGAGAGTACTTCTGAGTATGAGATCGATTGAAAGCGAATCTAAAATGCACATGCGATCTCTGGCTTTCGGGCAACGGTTTACTACTGACATACTGTTGTCATTCCGACTACATACTTTTGGAAAATCACAATCAAAATATTTAATACTATGAAATTTGCATCAATCAGAATTATTACCGCAGACATTAAACCGCTATTAGCATTCTATGAAAAAATTACTGGGTTGTCGGCAGTTCAGTATACGGAAGATTTCGCGGAATTTCACACGCCATTTTTTAAACTAGCCATTGGCAGCACGCGCACCCTGGAACTTTTTGGAGGAGCTCATCTTGCAACACCTGCATCTAATCGGTCTGTAATACTGGAGTTTGAGGTAAATAACGTTGACGCAGAATATGATAATCTTCAGGAATTCCTGGGTGATAACGTTGTTCAAAAACCAACAACAATGCCTTGGGGAAACCGCTCGATGTTGTTCCATGATCCCGATAAAAACCTTTTAAATTTCTTTACCCCATTGACGCCAGGAGCAAAGGAATGAGCCAATTAGTGCCGATGAAGAAATTTATACCCACTCTCAAACCAAAAATAATTGACTGTGGGTATCAGTATCCCGCTTTGGTAGTGGTAAGTTGATATCATTTATCGGATATTCCTTCTTATCCTGCTAAGAGAGGATTGAGTGATTCCCAAATAAGAAGCCAGATAGGAAAGCGGAATGCGGTTAGCCAGACTGGGAAATTTTTCAAGGAAGGAAAGGTAGCGCTGCTTCGCGTCTTCCGACATCATAGGACTAATTTTGTTCACTTTGTCGGCCAAACCCTTGGAGGTAATCTTGGCAATGATGTTGTCCCATTCGATGATCGTCATCGACAGCTCTTTCATCGCATTTTTAGACAAAACAAAATACGAGCAGTCGGTAATAGCCTGGATATATTCTGTTGACGGGATTTCCTGATTGTAGCTGTTTATATCTGCCAGAAAATGATTCTCTTCCATGAAATATTTCGTGATCTCATCGCCCTTATTGTTGTAATAACAAATTCTCATGATCCCTTCTGTCAGAAAAATAATCTCATGAGGTATTTTTCCCGCCTCCTGAAAATATTCGCCTTTTTTAATCTCCCTAAAAATCGCTTTGCTTTTAATGAGATCAATTTGAGTGGGGTTCAAATTACCGAATTGCAATAAATAATTGATAAGTGTTTCCATGGCGTCAGTTCCACTCGATTTTTTATTTAATTTGACTCATTACCATTTTGTCAAACTGTTTATCTGACAGAATTCTTCTGAAAAATAACATCAGTTTCGCACCGGAAGCGCCCACGTATCTCGTTTTCGGATTTTTTGCTTCAATTCCTTCTTTGATAAGTTTTGCTATGACGATCGGTTCTGCAGCGTCTTTTTCTATGCTAGCATACAACTTACTAACGCCTTTCGCCAGGGCACTGTAAAAGGTATTTCCTGAAACTGCCATCATATACGCAGCCCCAAGCCCCGTCATTTCCGATTTTGTGCCGCCCGGTTCAATCACAATGACGTCTATCCCGAAAGATTTCACTTCTTTACGCAGTGCATCGCTCAAGCCCTCAATGGCAAATTTACTGGCGTGATACCAGCCGCCCATCGGCAATGATACCTTCCCACCCACCGATGAAATATTCACGATTTTCCCGAAGTTATTTTTCCGCATAGACGGCAACACCAACTGAATCATCCGGGCCACACCGAAAACATTTACTTCGATCTGATATCTTGCATCAGCCATCGGCATATCTTCCAGCGCACCATAGAAGCCCGATCCCGCATTGTTGATCAAAATATCTAGGCGTCCGGCCTCTTTCAAAATTTGATCAACACAGGCGGCTAGACTCTCCTCGCTGCTGACATCCAAAGAAACCGGTTTTATTCCGAAAACCTTTAACTCCTGCATTTTTTCTACTCTGCGCGCTCCACCATACACCTTGTAGCCATTTTGTGCCAGATGTATCGCCGTTGCTTTTCCAATTCCGGCCGAGGCTCCTGTAACTAATACCGTCTTTTCCATTTTTCTATTTTTGATGTTTCGATAGCGTAAAGGTGCTATCAATCAAAATGGAATTATTTGTCATTTGGCAAAAAGGTGTGCAAATGTCCGAATCGGTATCGAACGGTTTGCGTTTCTGACAGGAAGAAGCGAGTCATCCTTTAAACGTGATTTTCAGAAGACTTTCGGAATGACACCCGGAAGCTGGCTAAAAAAGAAACGTTTAGATGAAGCTTATTTTCAAATCACTCAGCATCAGCAGCGTCCAAGCGATGTTTATCTTGAGGTTGGGTTTGAAGATATATCTCATTTTTCCTATGTTTAAAAAAAACAGTTTGGAAAAGCACCCTCTCAAATCTCTTTATAGCAGTATATCCTCTTTACGAGAATTGTGGGTACAGTTGAAGGTTCATGACTTTTTTCATATTGAACTTTGAAGGATGTTCATCAGCTCCAAAACTACATCTTTGTTACCATCCAAATTTCATTTTAACCACCGATTTAGACAGTGATAGCCGGTTGTAAACCCAACTATATTAATATCATCACACCCTTAGGCGGATGGTTGACCTAGCATCCTTCAAAATAGACTCGGAAGTAAGGTTTCGGCAAGTCTCTAAGTCTGCTTAAAATATCCCTCTGTTTTTTGTGCCTGCTGATCGAGTTTACTCTGGAACTCACTGTGCTTTCGGAAGCCCGTTTACCCCCCACTGCTCATTAGGGTTGGGACCCATTTCTAAAACGAGCGAACCGCCTTTTAAAAGATCAGAAGATTTGAACCAAAAGTTTTTCAGCGGTGCGCCATTCAGTGTTGCTTTTTGTACATATACGTTTTTCCGGGATGTATTTTTGGCCTCGATTGTAAACTTTTCGCCTCTTCCAAATTGCTTGCCCAGATTAATCACGGATTTTTTAAACAGCGGACTTCCAATTTCATAGATCGGATCAACCCGTGTACCGCCATCCGTCTGGAAAAGCCCGAGCGTGGCCATCACAAACCAGGCACTCATTTGCCCCTGATCTTCATCTCCGAGATAGGCATTGGAAACTTCATGTCCGTAATACCTGTCAACCACCGACCGGCTCCATTTCTGTGTCAGCCACGGCTTTTTTACCCAGTTGAAAAGAAACGAAAAATGCATCGACTGTTGATTTCCCTGCACAACTGGATAATCCCAATATTGATCATTGGGCCCATTGTAGCGCCATTTTACACTTTCCTGGAAACCCCAGCTGAGTCTATCTGAAAATACTTTTTCTCCAATAGTTTTAGCAAGGCCGGGCACATCCTGAGGCACAAAAAAAGTCAGCTGCCAGGCATTTCCTTCTACATAGTGATGATTTGCACCGGATTTGAACGGATCGAAGTCCGCCAGCCAATTGCCTTTTGCATCTTTCATGCGGGCAAAGCCTGTTTTCGGATCAATCACATTTTTCCACCAGGAGGCTCGTTCACTGAATGACTTATAATCTGCCGTTTTATTTAAAGCCTTTGCAAATTGTGCCACAGTATAGTCGTCAAAACTATATTCGAGCGAATTGGAGAACCTGCCTTCGTCATAGGGGACATATTGGTGCTTCAGATAAGTAACCAGGTCCTCATTACCGGCCCGCCCGCCTCCAATTGATTCGGCAGCGGTTGTTTGCATCTTATGAACAGCTTCATAGGCCTTTTCGACGTCATAGCCCCTGATGCCCATCTGATATGCGCCCACAATAAGCGGGACTTCGTGCTCGGCTACCATTACCGGAATGTATTCCATACCAGCCGGTCCTTTAGCCAGCCAGCCTCCACGGTCGTACATTGCAAGCTGAGATTTTACCCAACGGTTAGACCATTCGGGTGTCACAAGGTTCCAGAACTGGTTCAGGTTCCAGAAGGTGTTCCAAAAAGCGTCGCAGCCAAGTGCTACATCATCTTTGCTTCGAAATTTATTTACCACTTCATCAGCATCCCGCCAGCTTCCGTCCACATCGCTGAAGGTATTCCTGCTAGCCAATGAACGGTACATATTGGTGTAAAAGCGCTCCTTTTCGCGCTTGTCGTTGCTCGATATGTCCACTCTTCCAAGCAGTTCATTCCATACTTTTTCCTGGTTGGCTCTAACTTTGTCAAAATCCCAGTTGAACGGGTCAGAGATTTCAGATTTCAAATTGAGCGCGGCGTTTTCAATGCTTACATAGGAAATTCCCGATCTTACCTGCAATTGCCTGTTTACTTTTGTGTCAAATTCAAAATATAATCCGGCGTTTTTGGCACTATCTGCCGAAAGACTGGTTTGCAGTTTAATTTCATCATTTAACCAGATACCGTAGTTTTGGATAGGGTGATCAAATTCGATAACAAAATGTACTTTATACTGCTGATCAATTCCGCCGGACCAGACATTGCGGGAAAGCTGGTCACAATAACCTTCGATCCTTTGCGCACTGACCTTGTCGACTTTGACGCTCTTTAACTGGTAGCCATACTCGGTGGGAATCTGAAGGTCGACCATCACCCGGCCCACATCGCTGTTTTGGTAGGTATATTTTTGAAAGGATGAACGCGTAGTTGCGGTTAACTCCGCGATAATGTTGTTGTCCGTCAAATTCACTTTATAATAACCCAAAGGTGCTTCCTCCGAGCTCTTGTCAATCTTTGAACGGTAACCTTCATCGGGATTATTCTGATCACCCATTTTGATCTGCAATGACCCTGCAGTGGGGAAAATACCAAGGCCGGTCATGGTCCATTCATGAATGTGGCTGAATGTACCGATCGATTCAAAAGTAGGATCGTAGCCCGCCTGCCAACCACCATTCTGATTATCAGGACTTAATTTCACCATCCCAAAAGGCATCCACGGACCTGGTGCGATCATCCATCTGGAATGCCCTGCTCCGAGCATGGTATTGACATACCCGGCTGGCGTTTTAAGATTCTTTTTTGCGCGGTCTACTTTCCCCGAACTGATCAGCTGTTTATCTGCGAAAATTTCGAATTTGCCTGACATATGCTGACTCGCAGCAGGCATTGGGGCTTCAAAAATGTATCGACCTTGCTCTATTTTCTCGGTCAGAATCACGTTGCCATCCAGCTTGACCTCGAGTATCGGCTGCCCTTTGAGCTGGGTAACATCCACCAGCAGTGGCTGTATGAGTTTCCCGTCCACATTCAATTCGTAATCAGCCGCTTCGATATTTCGAAGTAAAACTTTGCCGGGAAGAGCCAGCGTAGCCTGCGCCGGGCCTTCCAGTTTCACCTGGTCAAATGCCAACCATCCTCCTTGCAGCGTCGTCATCACAATTTCATTAACCCCGGTTTTGATAAGTTCTGCGGGAATGTCAATCTTTACAAGTTGCTCCTTGGGCCTAGCAGTGAATCGACCCGGATCTTTAAAACCGGACCCTTTTGCCAGCTGGAACTCCCATGATTTACCATTGACCAAAACTTTAAAAAACGGTGCGGAAAGCGAGTCGGTTTCCAGGATATCAATCAAAAGCTGCCATTTAGCTGAATTTGGCTTTTGTTTAATATCAAACAAAATAGTAAGAAAATGAGACCTGATGCCAGAAGTGTTGCCTGTACCACCCCAGCCATTGACCGGCCCGGGCAACACATATGGCCAGTCTTTTTCACTATTGGCGAGCCCAATCAGGTAAAAATTATCCTCATAGCCAAAATCCTTTTCAAGAAAACGCTTGAACTGATTCGGCGCAAGTGCCATACCTGACGCTGAATTATCAGCCTCCCCGATCTTCCATATTGTTTTTTGCTGACCGTAGGATTTCTGTACAGTTAAAATAGGTAAAAGCAAAAAGCATAACGCCCTTGCAAAAAAATGGAGACCGTTTTGTAAAATCATTTTGGTTTCGGGATTATTTAATTCACAAGCACCTCATCCACAAACACCCACGCCTTTTTCCCCTTGCCCGCATGCCACTCCGGTAATTTGGCCAACGGCTTGGCTATTACCTTAATGCAACTCAACTCCACGGGTTCAAACGCGGCTTCATAAACAAGGTTTTGGGCACCGGCCATATCCTTCGCAGGCACCGCCTCAGTAATCACTTTCAGTAATTTAAGCGACTTTTCATTCGCACCACCCCAAACTTCTATTCTGGTAGGCGGAAAAATGGAGCTTCCTAAGTTCCGCAGCATGCTAAGAGTAACATTGCCAGCCTTTACAGGTTTTTTGAAAAACAGGTAGCTTTGGAAATCATTTTCGACGTAGCCGAGCCAATTCCCGCTAACCCGCTCTGTATCTCCAACTTTACCATCGGAAATCGAGGACGCGCCCTTAGCCTTGTATCTCTGATCCACCGGTGTGATCAATTGTACGCTGTCAATATGGTAACCTGCTTTAAAAAAATACTTATCGATCGCCCTACTGCCGTACCACCCTGTCTTGAAAGCTTTTGCTTTCAGATCTACGTTTTTGCTAATTGAAATAGGTTTGTCGTAAATCATCGATTTCGCGCTATCGGGTTCCGTACCATCAAGGGTATATCGAATGATGGTTCCGGCGATCTGATGTTTCAACGAGACCGCTTCATTTTTGGAAACGAGTTGATTTTCCGTTACAATGATCGGCGGGTTCAGCGCCAGGATCAGCGTATCACTACGGAAGCCGGTTTCAAATATGATTTTTTGTCCGTTTTTCAATGTCGCCAGCTCTGGCGCACTCAGCCCGGTGCTCCATACATATACCTTTTTTAAAGACGGAATAGCGTCCAGCGATTTCAGTTGGGGCAGCTTCACGGCAGTGCCACTTAACGAAAGCTCCCGAAGGTTTGTCAGTTTCTTCAAGTCCCCTAATGTCGCGCCAGAAATATCTGTAAAGTTCAAGATCAGTTTTCGAAGTTCTGGGAACCCGGCAAGAATTTTGATGTCTCCGTCCTTCAAGGGCATTTTACTCAAATCCATAGAAACGATCTGCTCTTTCAACGGCATTAACCCTTCAATATCTTCGCTTTTGAAATTGGCACGGTTATAGAAATTTACAAATAACGCCGGCGACCCTACTGACAAAGCTTTTATCAGACGGTAAGAAGTATTCAGCTTTTTGACCTCATCCGCATCCGCGGCACTGAAATCGTATTGCTCTTGTGTCCGGTCACCGCCCAATATATTTTGAGCATAAGTATACACCGGATTTTGTGGCGACAAAGAGCTCACGAGCTGGTCAAAACGAGACCCGCTTTTTACCCATGCGGCAAGCAGCACTACCTCTTCGTCAGTCAGCTGCACTTTTCCACGCGGCGGCATATGTTTTTTGTCATCCAATGGCAAATGTAACCTTCTGATCAGCAAGCCAAGATCGGCTTTGGTAGTGTCCCAGAGCACTCCACCTTTGCCGCCTTTACTAAGCAATATCTGCGTCTGTACCTGTAAACCTCCTTTGGCTTTTTCTTCATTGTGGCAAGAAAGGCATTTTTGTTCAAGCACTGGTTTCACGAGGTCGTTGAAAACCCTGGCTTCTTCAAAAGCAACCTTCGGGCTATCTTCAACTGATGGCCCCAGCGGAGAAATCAAAAAGTCGTCACCGTGCGTCAGGTTCCCGCCCAGGTGCCCTCCCACAAAAAGTAATACCAGAAACGAAGCTGCGACCAATTTGGAAGCCATCTTCCAGGGTTGCAGATATTTACGAGATCCATACCAAATAATACTAACCAGTGAAATAGCAGTTCCCAGCCATTTATGCCACAATAAAGTATCGGACTCATACCCGGCTTCTTTTGACAAGACAAATCCCGAAAAAGCGGCAAGAACTGCGGTAAACGTACCAATGAGCAATAAGCTTTCAGCAATCTCCACATTCCAGCGGGTTGAATCCGGCTTTTCGACTATCACCACCCACAAACCATAGAGCATTAACACAACCAGGGGAAAGTGCAAAACGAGGGGGTGCATCCTACCCACCGCCTGCATCCAGAAAGGGGGAGTAAAGCGATTTTCAAAAAGTAGAAGAAATACAAGTAAACCATTAAGGAAGAAGGCCAAATTGTAAATCAGCCCTCTCCAATCGGACAAATATCTGCGCACTGTATGAGAATTTAGTACATGATTAAGCGATTATCCCTTTTACCAGCTTGCCGGCTACGTCCGTGAGTCGGTAACGGCGTCCCTGATGTCTGAAAACGAGTTTTTCATGATCCAGCCCCAACTGATTGAGTATCGTCGCATGGAAATCATGAACGTGGACAGGATCCTTGACAATGTTATATCCGAATTCATCGGTTTCACCATATACAATGCCAGGTTTAACCCCGCCGCCCGCCATCCAGACAGTGAAAGCCCTTGGGTGGTGGTCACGGCCATAATTATCTTTGGTAAGTGTCCCCTGGCAATAGTTTGTACGCCCGAATTCTCCACCCCATATCACCAGCGTTTCATCCAGTAAGCCGCGTTGTTTGAGGTCGGTAATTAAGGCAGCCGAAGCCTGATCAACATCCATGCATTGGCCTTTTATCTCGGTTGGAAGTCCGCCGTGACTATCCCAGCCCTGATGATATAGCTGCACAAACCGCACGCCCTGTTCGGAAAGCTTCCTAGCCAGAAGGCAGTTAGCTGCATAGGTTCCCGGCACCAGGCATTCCGGACCGTACATTTTCACGATAGATTCAGGTTCCTTGCCCATATCGGTGATTTCCGGAACCGCAGTCTGCATTCGGAATGCCATTTCGTATTGCTGTACTTTGGCCGTGATTTCGGGGTCACCAAACTCATTATAAGTTCCCTGGTTAAGTTCTGCTACCTTGTCGAGCATATTCCGGCGCTGTGTCCTGTCCATGCCTTCGGGATCATTGAGGTACAAAACCGGATTTTCGCCACTGCTGAACTGTACTCCCTGGTGAACAGAATCCAAAAAGCCATTGGTCCATAATTTGGAGTATACTCCCTGACCATTTCCCTTGCCGCGCGACAATAACACGCAGAAACCGGGAAGGTTTTGGTTTTCGCTTCCTAAGCCATAGCTCAGCCATGACCCAAAACTAGGCCGGTTGCCTACCTGCGCACCTGTTTGAAAAAAAGTAAGGGCAGGATCATGGTTGATCGCTTCCGTATTAAGGGTTTTGATAATGCAAAGATCATCAGCAATGCTTGCCATGTGAGGCAGAAGTTCGCTCATCCACGCACCGCTCTTTCCGTGTTGCTTAAAGTTAAAGATTGAACCCGCCAGCGGAAATTTTGCCTGGTTGGCCGTCATACCGGTTAATCGCTGGGTTCCCCGGATCGATTCCGGCAAGTCTTCACCATGCATCTTATTTAGCATGGGTTTGTAGTCAAACAAATCCAGCTGAGAAGGGGCACCATTTTGGAAAAGGTAGATAACACGTTTGGCTTTTGGCGCAAAATGCGGCAGGCCGGCCATCAGTGCATCGACGTCTCCTTCTCCGCCTGCACCTTTGAAAAGGTCAGGTATAAGAAGCGATCCTAGTGCGACGCTGCCTAGTCCAAGACTCAACTTGGACAAGAAGTGCCTCCGGGTAGTATTCATTCCGTAATCAAATATCTGCTTCTCCATGTTTTTTGAGCTATTAGCGTTTAGCTGTCAGCTTTTTTGCCTTTAAATATCTTTATCAATTCCAATTTCAATTCTGTACCCCACGATTCAATCTGATTTCATCAAAAGCCGTAGCTAACAACTTGAAAACTAGCTTTTTGTAATCGTTTCTTCCATATTGTACAAAGCATTGATCACCCTCATGAGCGCAGCCGCTTGTACGTCGTTCCTTTTCGCTTCGTGCGGGTATTCTCCCACATTCAGCACTTTGAACGCATGCTTTTTATCCTTCGAAAACATTGATAATTCGCTGTTGTAGTAGTCTGTTAACAGCTTCATTTCCCTGTCTGTCGGCTGTCGGCAAACAATCCGTTGAAACGAACTTCTAATGTTGTTTTCAACGTTGGTCGATTTCACTACCGTCCGTTCCGCGAGTACACGGGATGCTTCCAGCACAGTAGGATCATTGAGCATCACCAGTGCTTGTAAAGGCGTGTTCGTCTTCGAGCGTTTGATCTCGCAATGGTCCCGGTTACTGGCATCGAAAATGATCATCGAAGGCGGCGGGACTGTCAGTTTGATAAACGTATACATTCCCCGGCGGTACAATGCCTCGCCTCTGTCCTGCTGGTAGGTCCGTAACGTGCCGCGGCCAGAAGTGGCTGCTTCCCAAAGCCCTTTTGGCTGGTAGGGCTTCACGCTCGGTCCCCCTATTTTCGGGTTCAGCAGCCCACTTGTCGATAATACCATATCCCTCACCAGCTCAGCAGGTAACCGGTAACGCGGGCCACGGGACAAGAAAATATTATCAGGATCGGCTTTGAGCTTTTCTTCCGTAACCTTTGCCGACTGCCGGTAAGTAGACGATGTCACGATTTGCTTTACCAATCTTTTGATGTCCCAGCCGTGATGCATGAAGTCCACCGCAAGCCAGTCGAGCAATGCCGGGTTGGTCGGTAAATCGCCCTGCATTCCGAAATCACCTGTGCTTTTTACAATGCCCCGTCCAAAGAACTCCTGCCAGATCTGGTTTACAAAAACCCGCGCCGTCAATGGATTACTTTTGCTTGTAGTCCATTTGGCAAGACCCAGCCTGTTCTGCGGAAGTCTGAGGGTATCAAACTTCATGACCGCAGGAAGCGCCGAGGCAGTTACCACCCTTCCAGGTGCGTCATACACACCCCGATTAAGAATATGCGTGGGTCTGAGCGTATCAAGGTCGCCCATGACGGAGATCATCAGACTACTTGTGTCCGGCCTGTTAATGAAGGATAACAATGTTTTTGCTTCTTCATCAGAAACCGTCATGACCGGGTTTTTAGCAAGCTTTGTCTGCGAAATGTCGCCTTCAAAACCCTGCTCCCTCGAATTGTTAAAAAACGCGAACATCCGGTAATAATCTTCCTGTGAAATAGGATCATACTTATGGTCATGGCATTGCGCGCATTCTACCGTCAACCCTAAAACCCCGGTGCTGAAAGTTTTCGTTTTGTCAATATTATACTCGATCCGGTACTCCTCAGGGATTACGCCCCCTTCCTCTGTGTACTTATGGTTTCTGAAAAATGCGGTGGCCAGGATCTGCTCCTTGTTCGCATTCGGTAGCATATCCCCCGCTATCTGCCAGGAAAGAAACTGGTCATAAGACATATTCTTGTTGAAGGCATTGATGAGCCAGTCGCGCCATGGCCATTGCGTGCGATACTCGTCGTCCTGGTAACCATATGAATCAGCATACCTGGCTACGTCGAGCCAATAAACTGCCATTTTTTCACCATATGTTTTTTGCGCGAGCAGCTCATCCACAATCTTTTCGTATGCTTTATCACTTTTGTCAGATTCAAACTTCTTTTGCATTTCGACTGTCGGTGGCAGGCCTGTCAGATCTAATGCAGCTCTTTTCAGCAAATGGCTTTTGTCTGCTTCTTCGTTAGGTGCCAATCCAGCGCCTTCCATTTTCTGCAGCACAAACCGGTCGATTTCATTTCTGGGCCAGTCCTTATTTGAATTGGAAACCTCTGGCAAAGCTGGCAGTACCGGCACATTAAACGCCCAGTGTTTCTCGTATTTAGCACCCTGTTCTATCCACTTTTTTACCAACCCTATTTCATTTTCATTCAAAAGTCCCAAATGCGACTCAGGCGTCGGCATCTGGTATTCGGGGTCTACGGACGTGATCCTTTTGTATACTTCTGACTGCTCTGGTTTACCTGGAAAAATAGCGAAGCCTTTGCCGTCCTTTAATTTCGCATAGGCACTTTCTGCGACATCGAGTCTCAAACCCGCTTCCCGTTTTTTGGCGTCAGGCCCATGACAGGCATAACATTTGTCAGACAAGATCGGACGGATGTCAAAATTGTAGCTCACCGGGTTATTGCCCGATCCGGTCTGCATTGTCCCGTTCTTTTGAAAACACGAAACCGCCAGAAACGCTATCGCGCCAGACAATGCCGTTATAAGTAAAATATATCTTTTCATTTTATAATAATCGTTTTTACCTGGAACATTCAAACCTTTATTTCGCTATTGACATCAACCGAATTGAACAACTGCTCAATCTCTTCCAGTCTCTTTCCTTTGGTTTCAAACAACTTTATTTTGGCATACACAAATGAACAGGCGCAGAAAAATGAGAACACAAAAAAAGTATTTGCGATCCCCAACCCATCCCGCATAATTGGAAATAAAAGGTTAACGATCCAGTCGGAGACCCACATAGTCATAATACAAATCGACAATGCCGTCCCTCGGATATGCATTGGAAAAACTTCGGTTGCGATGACGAATTTCAACGGGCCGAGCGAGAACGCGAAAAACAAAAGGAACATCATAATACAGAGCAACATACCCCACCCGTTGACATGATACATAAAACAAATGCCTGTCAAAGCGAGTGCAACAGCCGACCAGAACGAGCCTATCAAATAGAGTGACCTGCGCCCCCAGGTATCCACCTTCCAGATGGCGATCAAGGTGAAAAGCATACTGGCAGTTCCCAGCATTACCTGATAAAGCAATGCGTCACTGATAACGATCCCAGCCGATTTCAAAACTGTCGGACCGTAAAAAATCACCCCGTTAATGCCACTGAACTGCGACAATGCAGTCAATATCATTGTCATCACGAGCAACCCTCGCAATGGAAACTTCATCAGTTCCTTTATACCTCCAGACTTTTGAGCTGCTACCTCTTTGATCGCTTCCAGTTCGAAACGCCCTTCTTCCTCACCGCTTATTTTGACTAATATATCCAATGCTTCCGTGTCCTTGCCATTCTTTGCCAGCCAGCGTGGGCTTTCAGGAACGATCGTCAATAAAAAACAAAACAGAGATGCCGGGATCACGCTCACAAAGAACATACCCCTCCAAACCTGTTCCACGAACAACCAATGAAACATTCCATTCCCGGTTCCGGCATGTTCGAACGCATATCGCTGCAAAAACAAATTGCTGATGTAAGCTGCCAGCACACCGATAGTGATAGCAAGCTGGTAAAAAGTAACCAACCCTCCCCGTTTTGAGGCAGGCGCTATTTCAGAAATGTAGAGGGGGGAAACATTGGACGCCACCCCAACGCCTACTCCGGCAAGTATCCGAAAAACGATGAGAACTGTATATGTACCTGACAACGAGAACCCCAGAGCCGCAATCAAAAATAAAATAGCTGAAATAAAAAGGACTTTCTTCCTTCCAATTTTGTCGCTGAGGTAGCCCGAGAAAGCAACGCCTGCAATACAACCTACCAGCGCAAATGAAACAAATAAACCCTCCTCAGCGGCGGACAAGCCATATTGTGCTCTAACCGGTTCGATAATGCCGCTTACTACCGCCATATCAAACCCGAAAAGGAAGCCTCCAAGTGTCGCAATAAGCGTGATCAGGGAGATAAAATGTTTCACCTGCTTTGTTTCCAATACATCATTTATTTAAAGTTAGTTATCACCGCGATCCCTCATCCACTACTTGCTTTGGGACAAGTTCAGGTTAATCAATTGTCCCTCCCATTCACTTAATGAGGCCCCGGTGCCATATACAATGCACAAATCCACTGTCTCGTCCGGACGTAGCATTCTGATCTTTTGCTCATCAAAAAACGGTGATAAATTATTTGAACTATTCATCAGTATTTGATTGAACTCGATCCCGGATTTAAGGCAGGCATTGATGTCATACCAAAAAACACTTTTATCTTTTTCTCTCAATGCAAGATGCAGCTGGTTCCGGACACTCTCCCAGGAACCCATAACAGCGCCGTCAATCTTCACCGCTCTTTTGTCGCATAATTGCCCGGCTAACATACTGGTATTGTAATCGGCTGAATAGCTTTCGACGTCGATCCCAACATCGCTGGGTCGATTTTCCAGTTTTGCGAGATGTGCCGCACCTGTTAAAATGCATTCCTCGGTGTCTTCGCAAAAAAGAATGCTGAGATCTTTACTCAGAGGGGCTAAATGTGCTGTTAATGAGTCTAAAAACAATGGGTTGGCCCTGGAAATATTCCCGCCGATTACCAACTCGTCACAATCAAATTTTTCCAGCCATGGCAAAAGAAATGAGCCCAGATTAACACCAAATTCCTTAAAAATACGCTTCGAGATCTCATTATCCTGCTTGGCAAGCTCCCGAACATCCAGAATGTCACGGCCTGTCGCCTGCTTGTATTTGTTATGAAACCACCGAGTGGAAAAATAATCATCGGCGATTGATGTTAGAAAAGGCTCATCGTAAAATGCGCCTGTTGCAGGAATTTCGGGGTGAGACGTCAGCAATCGTCCATTTTCCATAAATGCCGATCCGAACCCTGTCCCTAACGTAACAAAAACAGTCCGTTTGCTACTCAGGCTGGCACGGGCATAGGCACCGGCAGCGAAACAATGCGCATCATTTGAAAATTGGAACAATGTATCGGGTAGATCTGAGGCGTCTTTCAATGCCTGTTTCAGATGAATACCAAAAGTTGATTCAAACTTCCCGCCCACGTTGTGGATTGTGCTGACACCTTTCTGGTAATCGAAAGGACCAGGAAATGCAATTCCAACTTCCGCAACCGAAGTCCCATCATTCAGTGCTTCTCTGATACAATTACTGATCGCCTGAATAATATTAAATGCGGTATCGAAACTATTGATGTCCTTTCTCACCAGACGAAGGGGGAGCCTGCCAGTATCCGACGTTTCAATGACACTCGCTGTCACGTGACTTCCGCCGATATCCAACCCCAGACTCTTCATGAAAATGTTGTCAAATTGGTAATTATGGTACTTTGTATTATATGTTCAAATATACTAACATATGGTTAACTTACAATAAATTGTATTAATTATGATATTGAAAATATACAGTAATTATATCTTATTATCCTTATAATTAGCCATATAACAAATGTTTTGACAGTGAAAAATCATTGAAGGCTGCGCGTAAAACCTATAGTACTTTGATAATTAACAGTCCCAAACATAGCATTATGTATATAATGTATATACATACTCATAAATAGACCTACTGGCTAGCCTGGCCGAGCCCTATCGAAGTTTGTTAATAATATTCTCCCCTACTTTCTTCCCCTGCTTCGCACCTTCATCGACACTTTTCCGGTAATGAATTCCTCCGTACAAACGGCTGACAGATGCTTCTGCCGCAGCTTCCTGAAACGAATTAAAATGTCGTTGCATGCCAATATACTTGAGATCACTCGTGTCCTGAAATGCGAAACTGCCTCCATACAAGTGCGCCAGAACCGTGGCTGCGGACGCGGTGATGCTGCTGTGCCCGCTTGGATATTCCGGAAATGGCGGCGTTTGCAAAAAGGGCACAAAATCCCTACTGATCATTTCATTGATAACCGTTACAGGCCTAACGACGCTGCTCCGATACTTCTCGTCCCAGCAGGCAATAAAGGCGTCATACAATGCAATTGCCGTAAAAGCGTATCCCTGAGCCGTTTTTACCTGATCGGCCTTTGTTTGTTTTGCAGCAATGGCCGCAATACCCATCCAATGTCCGCCAGGTGTAATCTTCTTTTTGCCAATGGTGAGGTGCCCCGAATGCTCCATTACGAAAGGATTGTCGTCCCAGAATCGCGCTATTTCAATCTCCTTTTCGGTTAAATTTTTTCCTACCAAATAAACCTCCTTTGCTTGCCTGTAAAAGGCACTGTTGGTATCCGTGGTATATACTGGCGGCGGCGGTGGCGCAAACTGCGACGCAGAGTCAAGTGCCATAGGCATCATAGTATTCCAGCACCATTCCACCCCATCGAGGTAGTCGGGTGGTGTTGGCCTCCATTTTCCCGGGTCCGCGCTACCCAGGTATTTTGGTTTTCCGCGCGATTTCAAATAGCCGTCAACTTTTGCTCTTGCCAGGATGGTTTTCCCTATAGCATCTCCAAAAGCAACGGACCGCAGGTAGGTTGAATCGTCGAGGTTCTCCCTGAAATTGTTATAAACAGATTCTTCATATGCACTCAGTGAATCGACTGAAAACACCTTTACCATCCTCACGACAGTGAAGAATGCCTTGGTAGCTGCTAATGTGTAATTATAGGATTTGCCATTTTCGGGCTGAGGCATTTTACCAAATCCGTTGAGCTTTTCCGCTATAGACTGGCTTCCCTTTTTGTTAAAGCGCAACGCTTCGTAAGAAGCGAGGGAAGAATATACGTAGATGCGGGCCGCTACTGGCGGTGAAAATACATCATAAATAATCACTTGGGTAAGCATGTCCTGATTTTGGTGCAATATCTCCGGATCATCCATATTGAACCTTTTTCTTCGCACACAGCCCATTATCAGACTTAACAAAATGATCGAGATGCAAAGCGATTTTCCTGATATCTTCATACTCTTTATTGAAGTGAGATTACGGTCCGGAATATCAAAAATCGATTGTCCTTACCTGGCCGGTACCTTCAGTAACGAAAACCGACTTAACGTTTTTTCCGATACCGATAAATCTGGCTGATTGAGAAAGGAATGAGGAGCCGTAATTTACCTCCGCTTTCTGTGTTCTACCATCTGTGAATGTGATATCGGCACGTATATCTCCCGGATTCAGAAGGATCGTGTTCATTTTTTGTTTGAGTTCAAAAATCTTTAAAGGCCCTCTGTTTTGCCCTGCTGCGGCCAGATATCTCCCTTCCTTCCCCCTTAGTTTCACCAACGCTTTTCCATTGCCAGGAATAAAAATCCCGCTTTCGAGAATTGACTTTGCCACAAACCCCCCTTTACCATCGCCTTTAAGCATAAGACCATTTAACGCATCGTAACGTCCAATACTCACGTCTGTTCCGTAATCATTCGTGTTGATAATCAGGTCCAGGTTGCCATCGCCATCGAAGTCATCGGCTATCATGCCATTCAATGCCGACAATTGCGCAGTGAATGGTAAAGAGACCAATGTGAACTTGCCGCCACCATCATTCCTGCAATAACTAGAATTGAGGTTATTGGCCTTTAAAACCAATGCACCTTCCAGCTGCTCGCTTGTAAAAAGCTTGTCCATCGTTGCATTGGCGTACGTTTTGTAGTTTTGAAATTTGGCACGCATTCCAATCATCTGCTTCACCGCATCATCTCGCATATGCGCCGGATATTCTTTCCAGACCGGATCCTCCTGACTAGTGCGTATATACAAGGCCGGAAAGGCATCGTAACTACCGTTGTTGTCAAAGTCTTTGGCATAAATAGAGACCGGATGGTCTTCCGTTGCCTGAAAGAATGAGTTACGCCCAAGGTTTCCGACGATATAATCTGTATCACCATCGTTATCAAAATCACCGGGTGTAACGCTGTTCCACCAACCATTCTGACCTGAAATGCCGGTTGAGGCTGTTACATTCTTGAATTGTCCTTTCTCATTTTTTAAAAATGTGACGGGCATCCATTCGCCGGCCAGTATGAGGTCCGGCCAGCCGTCATTATCAAAGTCACTGAAAACTGCATCACACACTAATCCAATGTTTTCTAAAATTCCGGCTGTCTGCCTCGTAACATCGGTAAAAGTCACCTTGCCATTTTTCGAATCATTCCTGTAAATGAAACTAGAAACAGGTTTGGGATAATTCCATGGATCGACCCTTCCGCCTATAAAAAGGTCAAGATCGCCATCCTTGTCATAATCAGCAGCCCTGATACAAGATTTACTGGTAAGATTTCCAGGAAATGCCATGGAATCTAAGGCAAAGTTGCCTTTCCCGTCATTGACAAAAAACTGATCACGATAAGCCGACGTCCCGGATTTGGCATTATATCCACCTCGGGCAATGTAAAGATCCTGATCACCATCACGGTCTGCGTCGAACAGCAGCATTCCCATATCCTGATAATGCACATTCGGGTCCGCCCCAGGTGGCACAATCGATTTTTGTATAAACGAACCATTTAATTGTTGTATCAGCATAGTGGTACCAGAAGTGGAGCTTCCCCCAACCACAATATCATCCAGTCCATCCGCATTCAGATCTCCCGCAGCCAACGAAGGGCCATATTCGGAAAGTTTGTGGGGAAGTAATTTTTGAATGGTAAAATCAATATGATCCATTTGTGCGTGCACAAAGTTTACGCCCAGTGAGCGCGTAACATCCCGAAAGACAGCATCTTTCGCCAACGCAGTACGATTCCAGTCATAATTTTTGTCGGCATAGATTTTATCGACCTTCACGGTCTGGTCTGCATTTACTTTCGCCATCAGCTGCCTGCTGCCGTCAGGCCATTTGACAATCAATGAATCGATCACCGACACTGCACCAAGACCAAAATAGGGATTCAGCTGTACAGATGACAAGTAACCACGGTACGGTGTCTGCTCATAAGCCTGATGACCTCCGGCATAATACAGATCAATCCACGCGCCCATCCCGTCACGGTTCAGCGAATCACCTGTCAGTTGCACCGTTAGGTGATGCTTGTCGGCAGGCTTGGCATCCATCATCGTATTTTCATATAGTGAGGCTACGTCATTGATATTGTTTACAACCACGTCCAGATCGCCGTCGTTGTCCAGATCCGCATAGGCTGCGCCATTTGCAAAAGAGCTCGCGGTAAATCCCCAATTGTCCGAAACATCCGTGAATACGCATTCTCCCGCATTCTTAAATGCATAATTGTGCAGCTTGACCTCTGGTATCTGGCGCAATGTTTCTGTTTGCGAAGTCACAGGCGCAGCTTCCAGCCGGTAAGTCATGAAATCGTGATCGGTCACATCCTTTGGGAAACCATTGGTCACGATCAGGTCTCTCAACCCATCGTTGTCAAAATCCGCCACCAGCGGCGTCCAGCTCCAATCGGTCGCCGTGATCCCGGACAGATACCCAGTCTCACTGAAAATCGGATCTCCGATGGAGTCGTTTGAATTTACCCTCGGCCCCTGATTCACCTGGACCGTATTTCTTACATATTGATATTGGTATTTGTAAAAATCGTTCAGCTGAAATGACTGGTAACTGCCAGGCATCATCATCATTTTCTTGCGGTAATTGTCTTCAGGGTTCATATCCAGCTCGACAATATCGGAAAGTCCGTCGTTATTGATGTCGATCACATCCTGTCCCATTCCATTCGCAGAAGTGTGCTTGAAATAAGATGAGGCCTTATCCGTAAAGGTCCCGTCTTGATTGTTGATGTACAAAAGGTCATTTGAAATAAAATCATTACTCACAAAGATATCCTTCCAACCATCCCGGTTTATATCCGTAATATTGACACTGTGCCCATAGCCTTCGATCGTCACTCCCGCTTCGGTGGACACATTTGTAAATACCGGGTGTTTTAAAGCAGGATTAGGGTCATTCCGGTAAAGCCTGCCGGTACTAGGGAATGATCCATCTGTAATTTTTTGTTTGAATGTGGAAGGATCTACTTTTGGAACCATTTCATTCACAACCAGGTACACATCCAGATCACCATCATTGTCATAATCAAAAAAGCTGGCCATGGTGGTATGAGAAGTATCGTCAAGCCCGTATGCAGCAGCTGATTCTTTAAAGGTGACAGAACCGTTTTCATTCTTGCCCTGATTAATGTATAGCAGATTTTTTCTCTTCTCGGGGTTCCCGTGCACAGACGCACACACATACATATCCATCCATCCATCGTTGTTGATATCTATCACGGCTACCCCCCTGCACCATTTCCCGTCTCCGCCGACTTGAGCACTTTCCGTAATATCTTCAAACTGCATTTTACCTTTGTTCAGATACAGTTTATTGGAAACCATATTGCCGGTAAAATAGATATCCTGCAGCCCGTCATTGTTGAAATCACCGACTCCCACGCCGCCGCCATTGTAAACATTGATCAGGTTGATCGGATTGATCGTGTCATTCTCAATGATCCTGTTGCTGAAATCAATGCCCGAGTGATCCGACTCTATTAACTGGAAAAGCTTATCACTCTTTTTACAGGCACTACAAAACATCAGGGTTCCAGCAAAGAGAAATACGAGAATGGATTTCATATTAAAATCAAATGGTTTCAAAGACATTTTTTAGTACCTGTGTTTAAAAAAAACAATGGCGCGGCAATTGCCCGCCATTGGTTAAAAACACATTTACTAACTTTAATACCTATCTATAGATGTTTTCCTGTCAATATCCTGGGTTCTGTTTCAAGGTACCGTTACTTTTTCTGATCTCCGTATTGGGTATCGGGAATAGATAATAATAATCGCCCTTCCAAGGTTTTCTTACCTCTGCCTCTGGGATCACCCCATAGGTATACGTCAATTTACCCAGTGCATCCCCGGGCTTGGCACCACTCCAATCCATTGTAACTTTTGTAAGTCCCCTTACAGCAATGTCCACATTTCCCGGTGCAGCTTTCCATCGCATCAGGTCAAAGAACCGAGAGTCTTCCAAGTGTAATTCTATTGCCCTTTCATTTCGGTAATCCCGTACAAGGGCTGCTCCGGTACTCTTAATATCAGGCATATTTACAGAGGTTCTCTTCCTGACCTTATTAATGTATTCCCTTGCTATAGCCTCGTTACCCAACGCGATCTGGATTTCAGCATAGTTCAGGTAAAACTCAGTCAGTCTCATGAACACAACTACCTGATTATAATCATTATCAAAGCTAGCTCGAGGCCCGGCGAAATCATCGGTTTTTTTGAACGTATAACCGGTTTGCACTCTCCAGTGAAACGGTGTCAAACCTTTAACCCAATAGGTTTTAGAATCACGACCGAAATCAAAAAGGTTCTGCCCATTTTTGGGATCAACTTTATTAGGATTGATATAGGGCGGTGCGTTGTCCGCATTGGGGTTTGCATCTTCCCAATACTCGTAAAGGCGTTGCGTACTTTTAGAGCCGTCGATAATATTCAACGGACCCGCACCCGGGTAGATCACCGAATCGTAGAACCTTGGATCTCTGTTCTTTTCAGGTTGCTGAGGATCATATCCTGATGCAGCATTGACAGTCACACCATCCGCTGCATATGGATATTCGCCATTTGTCAATTGGAACATGTTCACGAAATTCTGGGTAGGAACAAGCCGTTGCTGGGCATCGAAACCGCTTGGCCAGAAGTCGTAATTATAACCCCATCCAGGAATTCTTGTTGCCGGTGTAAATGACTTCCCAAAGATAGTTTCGTCGGTTTTCAGTGGTTTTTTGAAAATTTCACTATACTGCGGATGCAGGGTGAAACCCAGATCAAAGATGGCTTTTGTGGCTGCTTCTGCGGCCTGCCATTTGGTTAGGTCGTTGCTTGGGTTATTCAATGGACTGGCCAGGTATAACAGGACGCGCGCCTTGAAAGCCAGCGCTGCAGCCTTGCTAACCTTCCCTGAACTAACGGGTTGACCATCCAAAAACCCGATCGCCAGATCCGCTTCTTTCAGTACAAATTGTGCGCATTCGTCAAATGTATTTCTGGGAACATCGAAGCTCTCCGAGTTCAGTTGAAAGCTGCTTTCGATGATCGGTACACCTCCGAAAGTACGCATCAGTTCAAAGTACATCCACGCCCGTAAAAAATGCACTTCGCCTTTCATCGGATCAAGTGTTTCGACCGGTATGGTGGAACTTTCGATGTTTTCAAAAAACACATTGGCTTTCCTTATAAAGCTGTATTCATAGTCCCATAGCGGCGTTGCGGCCGGTAGTCCGTTTACAATTGACGCCAGATCATTAACATTATCGGCTGTCAGGTTACCTTCCAGATAATTACGGATACCTGCGGACCGCTCGTGTGTTTCAGGCTGGTTTACCGCAATATCTGTCAGCGCGTCATATCCTCCGGTTCCGGGAGCCCAAGGTGGTTTTATTCCGTTATAAACGTTGTAAACGTAGTTTTGCAAAAATACGGGATCATTGAAAACTGCATCATCCGAAATGGCATCCAGCGGCTTCTTATCCAGCACATTGCAAGAGTTGGTAGTAGCGATGATACCAATGAATGCTAGCGTCATTGCTCTCTTTACCAGTCTGTTTGCTATTAAATATTTCATAGGTTGTCTTTGATTAGAAGGTAAGGTTTACTCCGAAGCCCAGTGTTTTCATGTTAGGATAAGCACCGCCGTTTCCACTAAGAAATTCCGGATCACCGTTACCATATTTATTAAGCGAATTGAAGATCATAAAGACGTTGTCTCCCGACACGTAAAATCTCAATGCAGCAATTTTTACTTTTGAAAGAAGAGTTTTTGGCAGAGTATAACCCAGCTGCATGTTTTTCATACGCATCCACGTCGCGGTTTGGTAGTAGAAGTCGCTATCTGAATTTGCAAATCCCGTTGGCGCAATCATTGGAAGCTCCGAGTTCACATTTCCTAATGAGTAACTGTTCAGCGCTACATATTCCAATCCGTTACCGCCAGCACCGGAATTGAACGACGTGCTCAAACGAAACTTCGCACCGCTTTGTCCTTGTAGCAACATGGCCAAGTCAAAATTCTTGTAATTCAGCCCGATACTCAGCCCGTACTGTGTGCTTGGGAAAATAGTCGTAACACCTGCATCGTCCGTGTTATTGGTCGTATTGAACATGTAACGGTCGTTGCTGTCGATAATCTTGTCTCCGTTCAAATCGGCGAAAATCAAGCCGCCCAATGATGCTCCCGGATATTTAACGCTGTTGTCGAGGTCTGCCTGAGTCCTGTAAATTCCGATTGATTTATACACCAGCCGGGACCCGAACGGCTGCCCTTCCAGCTTCTGATAATCCTCTGCCTGAGGTGTTTCGTCGAAATAAACAATCTTGTTTTTATTATAAGAAATGTTTCCATTGATCCGCATGGTAAGGTCTGAAAAATTGTGTCTATACCCTGCTTGAAATTCAATACCCTGACTGTTCATTTTACCAATGTTCTCATCCGGTAGCAGCAATCCGGTATAACCAGGGATTGACGCCTGTCTTCTGCCCAGAATGTTTGAAGTTTTGTTCTGGAAAAGATCCAGTTCAAAAGTTAAGCGGTTGTTCAAAAAAGCCGCTTCCAAGCCTATATCCGTCTTTTCACTCACTTCCCAAGTAATATTAGGGTTCGGTGTCGATTTAACCGCAATACCACGTGCATCCACTCCGTTCACGACCCAGCCTGCGTCATATCCGTAGGCGGCAATGTATTGAAATGGATTAACCCGGTCATTCCCGAGACGTCCCCAGGATGCTCTGAGTTTTAAATTACTGATTACATTTTTGGGCATAAATGACTCGTTGCTGATTACCCAGCCAGCAGACACTTGTGGAAAAAATCCAAAACGCTTGTCCTTTGGAAAGATAGGCGAACCATCATAACGGGCACTGAAACCAAAAAGGTATTTTTGTTTAAAATCATAGCTTAAGCGCCCAAAGAAATTCTGGCGGGCCGATTCCGTAGCGGAACCACTGTTATTCCAGTTCAAACGGTTTGTAGTACCGGCAAAAAGCTGATCGATCAAAGGGGAGTCATAACCAAGACGCTGAGCCCAGAAGGTATTGTCGTCATACGTCATTTGCTCATAGGCAACGAAGGCAGAAACTTTATGATCTTGTGCAAAAGTCCTGTTGTATGAGAGTTTTACATTTCCGGTGATGCGTAAACTCTGTCTAAAATCCTCCCGCAAACCGATATCCTCTACCGACCTCGACTGCTTCTTTACAATCGTGCCATCCGGTGCCTTTTCATAGTAAGGCCATATATAATTAAATTGCTTGTCATAACCGATTGTTTTGACAACAGATAAATATCCATCCACTCCTAAACCCTTCACAAAAGACATGTTATACTTGAAGCGAAGCGTTCCACTGACCACGTCTGATTTGTACTTGCGATAACCGGGGCTTAGCAAACGCGCCGCGGGGTTCAAGTGCGACCACCCCTCTCCCGGATACCTATAGTCTCCTCCTATATAAGCTTCTTGCAAAGGACTGGTACTCGCCAGTGAGCCCACTTCCCCACCGGGACCACCTTGAGGTGTTTCTGTTGCTTTTTCACGCATTGACAAGTCAAGCCCTACTTCCAGGTCTTTTGTCACCGTTACATCAACATTACTCCTTACATTATATTGATTCAGTTTCGATTTGTTGTCGCCGCGAAGAATACCGCCCTGTGAAGCCGTACCCAAAGAAACAAAATACCTTACTCGGTCAGTGCCGCCCCGCATGGTTAGGGAGTATCTTGCCTGCCTTACCGGCGGCCCGATCAGTGCATTCCACCAATCTTCGGGTCTTCTGGTTCCGTTTTTAAATGACTCTACCAGTGCATCGGGAAAATCCGGCGGTGTTCCCTCGAGCGCTCTGCGGTCATTTAGTACTTGCATATACTGAAATGCGTCTGCTGATTTCACTTTCATAGTCGGTGATTGCCAGGACTGCGTTGTAGAAAAATCAAATGCAGGTTTGCCTGATACACCTCTCTTGGTAGTGACCAAGATTACACCACCCGCGGACTGCGCACCATAAATGGCCGCGGAGGCATCTTTCAACACTGAAATAGTTTCGATATCATTGGGGTCCAGTCTGTTTAGCCCATCGGGGTCTGCATTGGCAACCCCGTCAATTACAATCAGGGCCGAGGTATTGCGATAAGTACTTGCACCCCTTACCAGGATCTGCGCATCATCAAAACCCGGAGCAGCACTTCTTTGGGTGACATATACTCCTGCCATTCTACCTGCAAGCGAATTGGATAAAGATGCTGCACTTGATTTTTTTATCTCTGCTCCTGTTGTTTGCACTACCGCGTTGGTCAGCTCCGACCGCTTCTGGGTACCATACCCTACTACAACCACATCGTTCAGTTCCTGCGAGGAAACTTCCAGTTTAATATCAATCGTCGAGCCCGAGCCTACCTGAACCTCTTTTGTTACATAACCAATAAATGAAAACACAAGAACGCTGTTACCGTCCTTTACATTAATTGAATACTTTCCATCTTTATCCGACACTACACCGTTGTTGGTGCCTTTTTCCAACACATTCACCCCCGGTATCCCCGAGTTGCTTTCGTCTGTAATGTTTCCGTTAATAGTTTGCTCGGCGACAATGCGGGCTTCATTTACAGGATGAGTAGCAACACCAGATGGCGGGTTGTTGTTCGCCCACACTGATGGTGTCAGAAGACTCACCAGCGCGAGCCCCCAAAAAGCGCATGACGCCTTATGTCCATTTTCCGTAAGTAGTTTTGGTCTCATAAATGCGATTATTTATTATTAAAAGTCGCCCGGGGCTATCCACGGGTATCAGAGGTTATTCAATTGAAAGGCGCTCGAAGTTGCTGATGAAAGGAGGTTACCTTCGTTAAGAAAGCTTCCCCGCTGATATACGTAACAAATCCCTAACTATAAGATGAAAGGCATTGAAGCAATCCTTGGTCGAATAGATGTTCCCAACAGCTGCTCACAAACATACCTATGTGGCTATACGTTGACCTCCTAAGAAAGGTCGTTGATAATGGGCCACTGGTTGAAAGCGCCGTAGCGATACCCTTCACATTGCAACCCACGCATATGCCTGTGACGAATGATCAAAACAAGCGAACCCACGAGCATACACCAAGGCGCAAGATGCTTAATCACCAAAGTTTAAATATTCAAAGATTTTATTATGTACAAACATATAAACATATTATCGAAGTAGCAAATAATATTTAAAATAATAATTCGCGGATATAATATGAATATTGTTAGCGAATTCTAGACACGAGAGATTACAACTTTCAACGATACATCAATCCCATAAGGGGCGATCCAAACTCAGAAATCGAATTAGCCATCTCTCCTGTTGAAAGCTCCTTTTGATGCATTTTACAAACATACCTAAAATTAGTCCTACAATTTTGCCCAATATTGATAATTGATGATACAATATTGCCAAACCATTTCTGAGATGATTGGCACAATAAGTCTGCCAGCCGCAAATGGACGCCCCCCCCTGTTGAAGGGCAAATCTCCCAAACGCAAATATATTTTTTTACACTTTCTGCGGTATACTCTAAGCTGTCGGCAGAAGTAGGCCAACTCGTATTTGATTGCTATGTCTCAGACCAACTGGAAACAATTTCTAGTAGCGTAAACCAGGTTTTTGCTGAATTTGAACCAATGGCGTATTAGTCAAACTTGAAAATCCCCTACGTTCCAAGCGCTATACCCTCACATATGCTTTCAGGGTTGCGCATTTTTTTCCGGCCGACTGCCCATATGGAGTTATCATATATGAGGGCACATTGGCTGGAACAATGAATGTTTCTGCATAGTGGATCACATAAGGCTCGAAAAGCTCCTCAGGACTTTCAACGATTACTTCCTCTCCTTCCACCAGATTGACCACATGCAGGTTTCCGCCAGTAAAATGGATTACTTTTCCATCAAACCAATGTCTTCTGGTTTCAATAAATTGTGTTCCGTACAAGCCTGTGGATTCCTCTTTAGAATGACCATTTACTGAAATTTCTGTGATATTGTTGAAAAGGTTTTTTTTCACCCAATCCTCATCCCGGGTCCAGTCAATGACTTTTTTACCATGCTCAATATTGATCGGTCGAGGCTTGCCATCCAATCCCAGTCTGCCCCAATCCCATAATTTGAAAGTAAAAATGTAAGGGGTCGCTGAAATCTCCAGCACCACCGCATTCTTGCCCGAGCAATGTATTGTTCCCGCCGGGATCAGAATATGGTCGTGCTTTTTAACGGGCAGCTTGTTAACATATTTTTCCGCGTCAAAATCTACCAGACCGTTTTGTGCTCTTTCCAGGTCTGCAATCATATTACCTGCATTCACATTTTTGTGCGTACCCAGATAAACGCAGGCATCCTGCTCTGCTTCCATGAAGTAATAGCTCTCATCCTGGGTATAGTCCATTCCAAATTCTTCCCGGATGTAAGCACGTGTTGGATGTACCTGCAAACTCAGATTACCACCTCCCATCGTATCCAGAAAATCAAACCTGATTGGAAATTCTGCTCCGAATTTGCTATAAACCGACTGCCCTAATAATTGTTCAGGTCTGGTAAGCACAAGATTAATAGAGGGGAGTTCAAAAATATTTTCGCCAAACTTGAAAAGCAGGCTGTTTTCTTCAGGAACACAATCGAAACCCCACGCATAGTTAACCTCCTCACGGTCCAGATCGACGACTTCTTTCAACCACTGCCCGCCCCATGGCCCCGGGTCAAAAAAAGGAACGACCCTGAATGGCCGACGTACAGCTTCATCCAATCCTTTATTATACATTTCGGCACCAATCATTTTGGGTTGAGCACCGTGATTGGCGTCTATGAAATAATCAATCTGATCAAAAAAGCTCAGCTTATGCCTGTCTAACAGGCGCCAGTCAAGGAAATAGCCCTGTTTGTATTTCAATGAAAAACTCTCGTCGAGGTTGTCCATTGCAAAATTGCCTACCTCGTTCCGCTTCATCCTTTTCTGAATTTCCCAACGGGCTAAATCCATGTAAATCAGGACATCCGCATCAGCAAAAAGAGCCGCTCCTTCACCACAAATAACCACGATTCCGGATTCAATTGATTGGATTCTCTCCCTTTCCCGACCCACACTTTCTGCCTCAAAAAAGTCCGATACTTCCAAGCCGTTCATCTTACCGAACACTTGGTCGTCCGTCACAAACGGATATACCATTTCACTGATTTGACCCGCACTTTTGAGAAAATCGTTCGTCTGAATCACTATGGCGGTTTCCAGATTTTCCTTTATAGCATATAGTACTTCTCCCTTATTAACACCATGGTAGAGATCAATACAGATTACAGTTTTTCTTTTGTTTTTGGTGTGGAAAAAGAGCTTTATCTCGTCAAAAATACTTTTCCAGCCAGCAAAACACACTTCTGAGGATTTGCTTACTTCTATATACGGGAACTTGTCGTAACTGGAGCGCATTATCAGTTATTTTTTAATGCTGTTGTTAAATTTAATCCGCACAAACCGCGGACGGTACATATTAGGCTGCTTATCGACAACTTCCAAAAACTTGAAGCTGTTTACATTATAGGAAATAAGCAGCTCGCCGGGTGCTGATAATGCGGGGTGGGCTTTGGCATTATATGTAAACAAGTCAGGGTCCTTAATATCGGCGGATGTTTTGTAAAGTACGATCCTGGGACCAAATGGCCCGACAGGAGTAGGTCCGACCTGCATACAAATCTCAGGAAAAAGGCTGCCCAACTGGTAAACCAAGGCATATTTGCCTGGCGACAATAAACTAACACTCAGTTCATTGGACACAGAATCGCTTAAAGCAGCCACTGCCTTGACGTCCTTTGACCAACCTTTACCATTCCAGAACTCCCATTGATTGAACGATGTCACCTGAGCAGGCTTTACCCTTGCTGAAACAAGTCTTTTGGTAACCCCTTTTGTTCCATACACATACAGAAACCCGTCGGGTTCCGGCTCACCAGCCGATTTGCTGTTATTATACACCGCCGACCCAAACGAAATCGTTTCCTCTCCCGTTTTGTAGTTATTGAATGGCAATGTAAATTGCTGTTGATCATTATAAGGGAAACGGCTTCCTGCCGGAACACGGATCAGCGAATTGCCGGATTCTTTGAAGGGAAAAGCAGAACCATCGTGGGTATTGGTTATTTTGTAGGCGAAGATAAACATGTCGTTGCCTGAGTCCGGATTGGCAAATCCATCACCAAGCCAAAAATACGTATCCTTATCGGGCCTGTCTGACTTGGGCGTGAAAATTGCGCGGGGAGTATCTCTTTCGCCATTGATATTGAATGCTATACCTAATGAATCAGGTTTTTTCCCTTTCATCAATCCCACCGAGTTATTCACAAGTTTCAAGCCCGGTTTGAGTTTGCCACCGTCAATTTCTCCGACCATCGTATCACTGAACAAGAAAAGCACACTGTCGCTTTTTTGAGAATCTTTTCCTGAAAACGGAATCGCAAATATGCCGTCACCACCAAGCCAGCCCGACTTCCTCAGAAACAAATTCGACCATTCCGGTGCCGGAGCTGCTGTAAATTCCTTTTCGTTCACTTCTGGCATAGCCACAGCTTGCTCGTTGTCACGCGATTGTCGGTTGCATGATAAAAAAGTAATCAATAAGAACAGAATCCTGTACTTCATTGCGAGTTGTAATTTTTCATAAATATACTTAATTATGTATATATGTATGTACATTAAGAAATTGTTTCAAGAATTTCTGCAATTTCCTTGGCACCAAGACCCGCCAGGTGGTGAGCGATAAAGATATTTATCGAAGGCGGATATTAAATTCGACAAATCCCTGTGGGTTTTACTTTCCAAAAATCCTCCTTGGTTCCACTTTTCACGCCAAAGCGAAACTTCCAAGTGCAAACGTTGTAAACAGGTGAGTTTGTTGTCGGAGAAAAGAATCGGTTTGTTTACCAATTCTGCTCGATAATTTAAGGAGTTGCCATCTTATATACTTTTCCTTCGGGCAGCGTCAGCGTGACATCTCTCGAACACTTCTACTCTCGAGAAGATGGTAAAATTATTTCGCATAATACGAATTCTAAGTAATGGAGACTATTCCCTGACACTTTCTACGGTGTAGATGAAACTGTCAGCCCTGTAGTATCCCAAATTGTATTCGATTGGTCTCTCACCCTGATCATATACAAATCGTCTCCTAAAAAGTATAGGGCTTCCTGGCTCCACTTCCAGTTTGGAAGCTATGAGTTTATCAGCAGCAATTGCCGCGATCTCTTCTTTAGAAAGCGTTGCAACTACAAGATGGTCCTTTTCAAGAATATCGTATAACGGCCTTTTAAAATCTTCATCGCCTGTCAGACCAACTCTTGGATGAAAGTAAGAGATAAAGTATACAAACGGCCCCTCAATCTTTCCTCGAAGGCGCTCTACCTTCAGCACCTTTTTGGATGTGCTAATATCAAAAAAATTGGCAATCTTTTCCTCTGGAGTAACCCAGGTGACATGCAATTCAAAATTTTTAATAACAATCCCCCTGGCATTCATTTCCTGGGTAAAACTTAACCAATTCTTTGATTTTGAGCTAATTGCAGTCTCGGCTACTTTTGTCCCGATACCCTTTTTCCTAATAAGCAATCCTTCGTAGACCAACTTGTTCAAAGCCTGACGCAGTGTTGACCGTGATATCGCCAGCTGTTTTGCCAATTCGACTTCGTTGGGCAGAAATTTACCACTGGAATGCTCCGGGTCGTTGATCATTGTACGCAGTAGTTCCTCGGCTTGAATGTGTAGAGGAACCGGACTTTTATGATCGATACTAAATTTCATATCTTATAAACAGGTAAATAAATACAAAAGTAGTAAAATTGGGTATGTCCGCGAACAATATGTATAGTCTAAGTAAACGAGTGCTGACAAGACCCTTTTTATTCTGTTCCTAAAAGGTACATTTTTATTCATTTAAAAATCAAAGAAACCTCCTCTGAACATTGTTAATATATTTCACGCTTCCTATTTAGCCACCTGATATGTTCGCAGTTCAACTACCTCCTTCAAGTTTTTCCCAATTGCAAAACGGGCACACTAACTGACTCAGCCAATTTGCCATTCCCGATTATTTGTGCCCTTTTACCTGGCGCCCGATTTACAATTGTGCAAAGCTCACCTTTTTTATTATCAATTACTTTTTGTTTTAGACCGGCTGAAATAAGGGAAGCACCCCATGCTCCGAGATTTTCTAAGGTCGCGTTATGAGCTGGTACAAAACGACGTCTGCCACGTCTAAATCTCACCCGATGAAGTACAGTATATCCCTTCTCATCGAGCATTTATCGACTAGACGACGATCTGATGTAATGTTTTCCAGATATCCTTTCAGCATCAATTTGAAGAACACAACCAGATCAATTGATGGGTTTGTCGGTTTTGCAATATAGCTTTCGAGTGTCTGTATATAAAAACTGCAAATCGAGCGTTTCGCTAAGTTTGCGATAGAAATTTTCCTTCGGAACCCGATCTGAAAGTTGGAAGCTGATGAACAGCTTTTCTGAGTAATTTTTCCTTCCTTGCATTTCTGAAGTTACAAAATTTTGTCGGAAAATAGAAGGAAACAAATCATTAGCAAGTCATGATTTTATATGTGATCGCCGGAATTGTATCTTACTATATTTCAATCCGTGGCTTTGTATCCTTCTACAAAGGAGGATCACAGAAAACTTGAATCAGTCCAGATAACGATGCTCTGGTGCGATCAGTCTTTGGCGGAAAACATGTAAGTGGAGACACCGGGACTATGTCCATTATGACTGTAAATGGGTGTTTCAGTATTCAACAAGTATAAAAACCAGGTGTGATAGCCCACTCATATCCTTGGGCGTGAGTGTTTGCACGGCCAGACTATCTATGATGGTCTTTCCATTAAACTCACCGTTGTTAACCCAATATGCCATAAATTTAGCCAGATCTCCTAAGTTACTGCGTAGTTGGCCAGCAGGATAATCAGGGAAAGTACTCTGTTGACGCTTCTGGAAGACCTCCATCGAATTAGAAAAGGTATAGGGGATTGCAAGCCTATCTGGATCAATATTATCAAGAAACCGGTTAGTTTGGTGCATTTTCCAGGGGAGCAAATAAATACCTTTGACAATATTTATCAAAGGGCATCTTGGAGATCCTTTCGACGAGAAAACCAAGCAGTGCGTATCCCATATTCGAGTATTCGAACTTGTCACCGGATGCTTGTTGAATGATTTTTTTTGACTCTTGGTAGCTTGAACCTCCTACGACAAGATAATTTCGTAGGAACACTTCCAGCTTCATTATTGGGCCTTCCATCGGAAAATAATATCGTGTCGGTTTAAACTATCCGGCCTTGCATTTAGGATATAGCCTGGAAAAAGTGAGGTTATTGGTAACGCCGGAAACGCCAGGGATATTTTCCATGCAGGACTGTACCAGAAGCCTGTCTGCTTCCTGCCCCACCTTGCCATCCAGCGAGACCCATCCTTCGTCGACAGAAATCTGTATGTCGCTGTCATCAAGCTGGGTGTTTTGATGCAGGGCACTTATGATCTGACCAGCAAGCGCCGAGTCACTAATGCGTGTTCCCATAGCTTAGAATGTCTGATTGTAGCTGATATCTTGAATTTTAAACCGGGCATAAGGCTGGTACACACAGTTGATCTCCCAGCCTGCTTCTAAAACAGACGGAATCAGGACGCCATTCCAATTTTGATAGAGGCTTGATTTGGTTACCCAGGGCTGCCTCGGACCTTCGCCCATATTCCGAAGTCCACGCATTTCGACGATCTCATGCCGATCATTGAAGAGAACCACGAAGGATACAGTCAGATTGCGGTGTTCGTATTCGAGAATCGCTGAATTGTCGTTAACAGGCAACCATTTCAGGTTTCTGTCCGTCAGTAGATTCGTAGGAAAACAAACACTCTCTGCCAGCCAGCGCATGAGCTCCGCTTTATCATACTTTGTGCCATGCTGATTTTCAATAGTAAAAAGTGAAAATAAAGAAACTACCAGCCCGCCTTTGTCCGCGATGTACATATCCCTGGCCGTGAATATGGCTGTCTTGCCTTTCCACACAAAGCCAGGTTTGTAAGCTGTGAAATATTCTTCACCTGCAATGTCGATCCAGCCCTTTTTTAAATCTGTTTTGAATGCGCCGTTATGCAATAAATGTACGTTACTAATGTAAGGCTGCCCGTCTCTCAGGACATGCCGGAAGTACTGCTGCACAGGTTGCGGAAGTCTTTCCAATTGCCGCTCATGATACTTTTGTGATGAAATATCTTTTGAATTCGCAAACAGCTGCGCTACCTCGCCGCGGAACCTGAGATAAAGGTTCAGCCGTCCCATGAAAAACACGACAAATAGTATAGTAATCAACCCCATGCCAAGTTTCAATGGGGTTGAATTCCCTGATGTTTCACTGACAGTCGAAGCAACTTCGGAGTAAATGTGGGTACGCGATTTGCTCATAAGAATATCGGTTTATTTTCATGATAAAAATAAACCAAGCCTAAGTCTGCTGATATGACCTTGAAAAGCCGACTGTATGAGATTAATCAGCCGGAGGGTGTATTTACGTGATGTAGTCGTTCATCAGCCGAGGGTGTCTTGCTAGTGCCTCAGGATGCGGATGAAAAGATTCACTTCCCTCCGACTCCAGGGCACTTCCTGCATTAAAAATATGCACTTTATCTTCCAATGCATCCTTTTCCCGGGGCTTGAATCGAACTCCTGATCTTATCGCTGCTGAGATAAGCCGATTCCATTGCCTCGGAAAATCACTCAATTATTTCCGGATTTTCAAAGTTGAACTTAGCTTCGCACACATTGAAGTCCAGCTCGCCGGAACACTCAAAACCCTGCTCGGTAACAAATAAACGCACGGCGTGACCAACGCTCAGTAGAAAGGCGGTTCCAGCAATAATCTCATTCTCAGAGGACTCTTTGTCAAACCGCACTTTAACTGGCTGCCCCAGCTGGCTTGCCTGCCGGTTTTATCTACCTGTTTTTTTTGATTAACTTGAAAATAACCGACGAGCAAAAGTAAATGAATTCCTCCGTTACTTCGGGTTGCCATCTGCTCAATAAGCTATGCCTGGCTTTGAACAGGCTGATCTCTGTTTCGAAGAGGAATGACATTCCTCATTTCCATACAGTTACACTTATTCTACTTTTGTAACACATCGAAAAAGAAGCAACCCTAATTCAACCCGTTAACCGTTATGAAAACGATACTGGTACCAACCGATTTTTCCGAGAATGCAGACAAGGCATTGACCGCCGCCAAGCAGATCGCTAGCAAAACAGGCGCGAAACTATTGATTATGTACGCATATCAGCCTTATGTTGGGGACTATATAATCCCCGAGTCAATTGTGAACGCACCTGTTTACCAGCAACTCGAAGACGATTACCGCTCCAAACTCAATGAAATTGTCTCCAGCGCCCGGCAGGAAGGTCACCTTGCCGATGCTATTTTCGAGACAGACGGAGTGGAACCAGCAGTACTCAGGCAAGCTCACGATACCTCAGCCGATCTCATCGTGGTTGGCCGTACCGGGCATGGAAAATTTTTAGATAGAATGATAGGCAGCTCGGCAACCGGCATCGCGCTACACGCCTCTTGCCCGGTACTGATTATCCCTCCGGACCGAAAAACAGCGCGTTTCAATTATATCATATATGCAACCCAGCTCGAATTTGACGAAAAAGAAACATTACAGCGTGTTGTTGCGCTTGTCAAGCAATTGGGCGGCAAATTAAAACTTGTAAAAGTAAATTCGGATGAGCAGCTAAATATTCAGTCTGACAGGCAATATATGGACGAAATTGAGACAGAGCTGGGCATCCGCCGGGGAGATATCACCCTGCTCACTGGTGAAGTTGTGATGCATACACTTGAAGAATATTGTGAGAGAGTAATGGCCGATCTGCTGATCGTTTCCCACCGTCACCGCAGCTTTTTTGAAAAAATCGTCAATCCGTCGATGACCAAAAAGCTTGCTACGGAAACCCATGTTCCTCTTCTGGTTTACCATCAAAAATCATCCCATACCAAATTCAGCGCGCCGATGGTGATCCTGGACTGAAAGTTCCGTCAGCCTAAATGAACGTATATAACAGTCATAAGCCGGGCTAACCCAACAGGCAACCTGCGTATCAAAGCAGTAAAAAAAGATATTGTTGAACACATCTTCACGGAAAAGTAAAGAACCGACACCGAACTGGCAGAGGCTGTGGCAAATGCACTAATAGGGTATTCCGCTTTGAAAAGCGAAAAAATCAAAATCAAGGTAGAAGAAGCGTTTGGTAAGCTGCCGGCAACGTGGACTGGGCCTATGAGCGCAGCATGGCGGTAAACGCAATCGAAGATCCGTAGGTAATCAGTCCGGTGGTCAATAACACTACCGCCGAAGCCAAGCCTGTCGAAAATGATATTACTACGAAGATCGAGTTAGCCTTGGATCTCCACGCCACTATCGACTTGTCCGACCTACTTTTAAAGTATATTGCTATGTTTAGCGACTTACTGACTCAGAAAGAGTTAATTAGACGGCATATCGCAATGCTGGACGCCCTGTTTAAACATACCACCGAGGGAATCGTCGTGGTCGATAAATCACCTGCAATCGTGGTGGTAAATCCAAAGGCGAAGGAGCTTTTTGCTATAATGACCAGGATCTGATTGGAAGCGCATAGAAACACTCATTCCCCGGCGTTATGTGGCGAATCATGTCCGGTATCGGGACCATTATCTGCAAGCTCCCAAGGCTCGGGGAATGGGCCAGTCGCTGGTTCTTTTTGCAAAGAGATCTTATGGCAGTGAATTTTCGGTAAATTCTTTCTTAAAAATTGAATGAAAAGATTGCGTACAAGTGGGATCGTCATTCTGGCATCCCAAATGTCATATTACAGGCAACCAAATGACACGTATTTACTCACTACGTTTCCTACGTTTTCTATTGAGTGCTAAGGCCAGGTAAGCCTAAAATCCAATAGATTTCAGATTTAAAACGGGGCTAATTGTACATTTTTTCAAGCTTAGCATAATCAAGGGTGTGAATTTGACCACCCTTAATATCGATCAGGTTTTCATCTTTAAGATCGCTCAATGTACTAATTACCCATTCCTTCACCACATGGGCAATTGAAGCCAGGTCATTCCTCGAAAGATCAATCGAGTAACCGTCACTTTTATCAGGACTGTATTTCTTATACAACGCGACAAGACTATCCGTCACATTCTTCTCCAGTGAACTATCTGCGATGGCCAGTAACTTGTCTTCTTTTTCATTGTCATTGCTCGTGAGAATTAAAATAAATCTTTTCAGCTCTGATCTCTCATAACAAAATTGAGAGAGTTGAAAAGGTTTCGCCAGTATAATTTCACCATTTTAATTCGCGATAATGATTCCTAGCGAAGCGCTATTAAACAGCGCATTGAATTCTAGCTTGAAGTGATGGTTTTCTGGCATTCGCAGAACTTTATGAGAGGTGGAAAACACTATCGGACACTATTTGTTTTTCTATCGTCACGCTACGAATTTTTACGAACTCGCCTCAAATCAGCGACATACATGGTACGCTGTTATCAGACAACAGCTTCTCACCAAAAGTGAAGATGTTCGGGTACAAATAAAAGATTGTCTATAAAATACTGCGAATGAATCGCAGCTTTGTAAACAATCAAAACCACAATAAATTTTGTCTTTTATCTTTTAAAAAATGAGTAACGATAAAGGCACGAAAATGGAAAGATTGACCTTGAATGTAAATCTTCTCTCCTCGTGCCATTACGCAAGTTCAATACACTTTTGATTTAACCTGGGTCTGAACAGCAAATTCTTGTTACAGATTGTCTTTTGCAATCGGCCGGTCACTTCTGGACCACTCGCTCCACGAGCCTACATATAAGGAAGCACCTGAAATTCCTGCTTCTTCCAATGCCAATAATGTATGACAAGCGGTAACACCCGAACCACAGTGAACAATTATATTGGATGGATTCTTATCCTGTAATGCCGTTCCATACTTCTGAGCTAATTCTTCTGCACTGAGAAACTGACCGTCGCTGCCCATATTTTCAATATAAGGAATATTTATCGCGCCAGGAATATGGCCTGCGATCAGATCAATCGGTTCGCTTTCGCCGCGATAACGGAAATTTTCTCGAACGTCAATTACCACATAATCTTCACTAGCAGCCGCAGCCGCCACCTGGTCAGACGTAACAGTCGGCCAGATCCATTCCGTTACCGGATAGTCCTCCGTTTCGGAAACCAGAGTCAATGTATCCGTCGATAAAGGTATTTCCGCAGCAACAAGTGCATCAAGTCCCCCGCTAATCACAAAAGCCTTATCATGGCCGACCGCCCTCAGCATCCACCAAAAACGCGCCGCTGCCATCGCCCCCTTTTTGTCATCATATATAAGGACAGCGGTATCAGGCTTAATACCCAACGAACCCAAAAGTCTTCCAAATTCCTGCACTGATGGCAATGGGTGCCGCCCTCCGGCGTCAGCGGATATACTCTTATCAGATAGATCCGTTTCCAAATCCACAAAAAGTGCTCCATCCAAATGCCCGTTTTCGAAGCGTGAGAGTGCATCCGAACCGCCGCGCGCGTCAATAATAACTGTGTCCCCCTTGGTGGCCAGATCCAGTGCCTGCCTTAGTTGTATGATGCTCATATAATTGAAGTCGTCTGATTTGAAACCTGTGATGGATACAATACTATGTATAAAATTGAGAGTTTTCAAGGAGACTGAACTCCAACCCTGCCTGTTACTCGAAAAAAGGTTCCAAAACCATCTTTCAAACCTTTAAAGAAAAACTCCAAACCAAGCCCTCCCGGTTTCGACATCAAATGTTCGCTATCCCGCAGCGGCTACAAAACTAATTCGGCAGCTTTGAAAGACAACCGTTTGTAACTACAACCATATTCGTAAGTCACATATCACTGTATATCAACATTTAACAAGAAATTCAGTCCAAATCCTGTCACGAAAATTGTTACCAATCACAATTTATTGCATCTAACATTTAGTACTTTATTTAGCTTTTTAAGTACAACTAAATTATAACTTTTTTAATTAGATAGTTTTACAAACAAAACTACAATGAAATCACAACTATTTCGTACATTGCTTGCACGAAGGATTTGTAGAGGTTTACTAGTTGATGTGGCATCTTAAATTAATCGGTTGTGTAATTTTCAGGTCTCATTGAACCTCAGCACTAAACTTTGGACATTGAAAATTGAGAAGGAAATTTTTAGACTAACTCGTAGGCATGATATGTGAGCCATCAATGAGCGATTTATACATGAGGTTCTAATTTTATTGAATGAATTGATTTAATACATCAATCAAATAAATGCGACAGACACTCACATTTTTGAAGAATTTTAATGTAGCAGTTATTGGTACAATTATAGCGGATTGAACTGGAAGTTAATACCTGAAATAAAGCCATGAAGATTATTCACAGAACTGGAATTGAGGAAGTTGTATAGCATCAGCCGTTGATGCATGAAACAGGATACACGGAATATTGTGGATTTGTGTTGCAATGGCTAGATTTCAAAGGTCCATGTTGCCGTAGATGTCAGGATTCCACTCCTGAATTTAAAAAACTGGGGGGCAACTGGTTAATAACCAAATTGGAAATCTTATATTCCCAAAATGGTTAAACACGAGATAATGAGAGTCAACATAAGCAAGTGTAAAGTCTTTGTTTTTTTTTGGGGGGCCGCCATTTCACTGATTGGAGTTGCAACACTATCAGCTAATGCGCAAGAACTTAAACCTAATGCGAAGGAATCTAAAATTTCTTTTACAATTAAAAATCTGGGAATTAACACAACGGGGTATTTTCGGGACATTAGTGGGAGTATCGAATTTTTTCCTGAGAATCCTGCCGCTTCTAAATTTGAAATTGATATTCCCACAAAGTCTCTGGACACAGACAACAATCTGAGAGACAAGCACTTGAAGGATGATCAGTATTTTGACATTGACAAATATCCGTCTATTCATTTCAGCTCATCGAAGATTAGTTCTAATGCCCAGGGGATATTTCAAATGACGGGAAACTTATCGATCAGGGGAGTGAGTAAGGTGATTCAGTTTGAGTTCAAAGGCTTGCGGCAAGGCAACGGATTTTTATTCACCGCATCGGTGCCGCTTAACCGGAGGGACTTTAAAGTGGGAGGAAAGAGTATGACAATGTCAGATGATTTGATTGTCAATCTAAGCGTCGTTGCGACTAAATGAAGTAAAAAGCTATTGCCAATGCCTTAACACATAAATGTATTATCCAAGGTACAGGAAATGCTCATATGCAGGTCGATGACCTCAAACATACTTGACAATATAATTTGAGGAGTCTAATGATAATAGTAGTATTATGAACTAAAAATTTACATAAAAAAAACAAAATGTTTCTAAAAGTGTTTCATATATCGCGGAAACTGCTAATCTTGCAGGCAAAAGTCTGAACAGGCATTGCGTAATTGACTATTTCAAAAGTTGTTACGTGATCAGCTAGCGTTATGAAATTCGGGGTTCTTCCCTGTGGAAAAAGGTAAGGAGATTTTGGCGTCAAATACTACAAATGACGGCAAATGAACTGCTAGCTCAACTAAACCAACCCTCATAAAGGCACTATCGTATCAACAATGTTGAGCTTAATTCCGCACGAAAGCGGTTGGGGCATAAACGTTTTCGACAGCGAACTGTAAGATTTTAATTTAAAATAGTTCTAGGTTTCACATTCACTTAATCAATTTACATCAACAAACAATGTACTCCAAAAGAAGCCTTTCAGTTTATTGGCGGTCGCGTAATTGGTCAACGCCTCAATGCTTGCTGATCCCGATCGCAGTATTTGCATTTAGCCAAGAAGAGACGATGTTCAAATATGTCATAAACAATAATTTTGACACTAGATGATACCTTGCAGGGTGGCGTGATGTCAGTTTTCTTAAATTACAGCCATATCGAAAACCACCATAAAAATATTAAGATTCTAATTAACAATAACAACTAGCTTTGATCTTGAAAAGCACCTATGCGTTGCGATTATGGAAACAAGCTGTATACATTTGATAAATCTATGACCACCGTTCTAATTTGTGAACCTTTTCCCGTTGTTCGTTACGGATTGACCTTAATGTTGAATAAGGCCTTTCCAAACGCTAGTATTGTCGAAACGGAACAACCATCGGAAATCTTTGCTCTACCTTCATCAAGCAAATTTGACCTTGTGATTATTGAAGCCTCTAACAATGCTACAGAGGATCCTGTTTTAAATATTCAGAAAATCAGGGAACGGTATCCGCAAACCGTTATTCTTGTGTTTTCGCACAAAGATGAAAATGATGCCGGCTTGCCTATTATCAGAGCGGGGGCAGATGGATATCTGTCGAAAATTGCGAGAATCGAAAACTTTACAGAGGCCATTCAGGCTATACTGAGAAGGGAAAAATACCTAAGTCCTGAGCTACGTCAAAAGCTTATGAACGATCTGATCACAGGCCGTGAATCACAACCTTTAACCGGTGCCGTTCATTTGACCTCACGTGAACGTGACGTTTTGGATGGACTGATCAAAGGAAGCCGTATTTTCGAAATTGCCAATGGTCTTGGCATTCATAACAGTACAGTAAGTGCCGTTAAACGTAGTATCCTGGCAAAAATGAAGGTTCAGAACGTCATTGAGTTGGCTGAGAAAATGAAAAAGTAAGCCCTTTACACTACTCCATGATCCATATGTCAACAATATTACAATAACGCTCGATTACAACTTTATAAAATCCCGATTTCAATATGGAGAGGGCGGCCGATGCTCATTAATCCTTAACAGGCACTTAGCCCATCAGATAATAGTCGTGCCCGTTTTCTTTAAAATTATAAGAAGTGGTAAGCCAATTCTTCACTGTATCATCTTTTTCGAAGTGGTCGATGAATATTTAGCTTGCCATTTTCTTTTTAACAGATTCCGGCCAGAGGAACTCCGTCGCTCCAACTCACTTTTTTGGAATTTTGGTATCCACTTGTCTCGCAATCAAACGCATGATATCAACGATCCCGGGTCAATATCTCCATGCCGCTTGTGTGTAAAATTCGAATGAATTCCTTTCGCATTTGTCGCAATCCATTTATTACTTTCCGCCGTCTGCGAGCCTTTGCTTTTTTCGCCAGACTTTGCCCTTCAGCGATCAGTTATAACATCAGCGGGCTTGACTTATGGCACATTCGCCCCCCATCATTGTCTTGTACAGCATCCCATATAGTTAATATATCCGCCTAATTTTGTGACGTGACCGGAAATAGTATATGGCATGACAAAGCTTTACCTTATGAAAATTTTTTGATTTTATTGTCCGGAATCTTCTGTTCAAATTGTCTGAGTATCGTATCAAAAAATACTCCTGTTTCGTAAAAACTTAACTAAATATCTAATAGTCATGAGAATAGCGATTATCATAGTAAGATGTCTGATGGGTTTTCTTTTTGCCGCTTCTGCCATCGTAGTCTTATTTCATCTCGTGCCACAGCCGGAGTTGCACGGCGCAGTTAAAGAATTTAACGAAGGTATAGCAGCATCGGGGTACTTCATGCCCATGCTAAAAATCATTGAATTGATATGTGGCATATTATTGATTACAGGCTTTTTTTTGCCGCTGGTAACGGTAATCATCTTTCCAATCGTATTGAATATCTTCATGTTCCATGCTTTTTTGTCGCCCGAAGGGCTTCCCGTCGCCATATTTCTGTTATTGGGTAATTTATTCCTTGCCTATGTCAATCGGGATAAATACGCGCCACTGTTTCGCGCAAAATAGTAGCTCAGATCTTATTCGTGCATTTTCTAAACAAGCCGCGGGATGATTGAAGTATTCAAGACAAATGTCGAAAACCAAGTACAGGCAAGATTCGTTATCTCGCTAATAGTTAATCGATATCCCACCTACCTTGTAAATTTCGATCTCGAAGATTGTGACAAGATATTGCGGGTCGAGTCAGAGAAAGGTGACTTAGACAACGCATTTATTGTGATGCTGCTGGAAAGTTTGGGGTATGACGTTCATGTTTTAACAGACAATGAGTTATCATTTTTACATCAATTTTTACAATGAGCAAAGAACCGACATATGGTAACGGAAAGATTTGCTATCTCGAAATTCCGGCTATAGATGTTTCGCTTTCCGCGGCCTTCTATGAATCAGTTTTCAACTGGCGTATCCGTCGACGTGGAGACGGAGAGGTTGCCTTTGACGACGGTGTGGGAGAAGTAAGCGGAACCTGGGTCTTGAATCGCAAGCCGCATGATGGTGAAAACTTAACGATTCATATTATGGTGGACAATGCCGCTGAAACTATTGAATTGGTGAAAAAAAATGGAGGAGAGATGATGGGAAAATTGGATTTAGAAGCCGGGGAAATTACTGTAAAGTTCAAGGATCCTGCTGGAAATATCCTCGGTATCTATCAGGAACGAGGTTAATGATTTATAGCAGGAATATATAGTCCTGCGTTACCCAATTTTGTTAATACCGATCGAACTAATGAATACCAATTACTATCAATAAATTTTAACGACTAATCATCAAATTACCATGGCAACGGCGAATCCCTATCTAAACTTTAACGGAAACAGGGAAGAAGCTTTCAATTTTTACAAATCCATATTTGGCGGTGAGTTTGCTGCTTTGCAAAGATTCGGAGACATACCAGGGGACGAAAGTACTCCAGCCGAAAACAAAGACATGATCATGCACGTAGCATTACCCATAGGTGGTGGAAGTTTGTTAATGGGAACAGACGCCCCCGATTCCATGGGATTCAAGCTCACATTCGGGAACAATTTCTATATATGTCTTTCTCCAGACAGTGAGGAAGAAGCTCATAAGCTTTTCGATGGATTGTCCGTAGGAGGTAAAGTAGAAATGCAGTTAGAAAGAATGTTTTGGGGCGCACTTTATGGAAGCTTTGCTGATCAATATGGAGTGCAGTGGATGATCAATTATACTTTACCCGCCTAATTATTGCAATTATATATCACGACTGTTATGAAGGTAGTTAAAAGAATATTGCTGGGTATTTTAGCCATTATTATCCTGTTGCTCGTTGTCGGAATTTTTTCCAGAAAAGACTATGCGCTTCATCGCGACATCACAATCGCCAAACCTAAACAGGAGGTTTTCGATTATGTGAAATTGTTAAAAAATGAGACGAAGTATAATGTCTGGGCAATGCGGGATCCTGATGCAAAAATTGAGTATAGGGGAACCGACGGCACGCCAGGGTTTATTTACTACTGGAACAGCAAAAGTGATGAAGTCGGTGAGGGGGAGCAAGAGATCACCAAAATTATTGATGGCGAAAGCGTCGCTTCGGATCTTCGATTTGTCAGACCTTTTGAAGGGAAGGCATATACTGAAGTTGTAACGGAAGCAAATGGAGCCAATCAAACGAAAGTAACCTGGTCATTTCAAAGCTCTATGGCTTATCCAATGAATGTCATGCTTCTCTTTATGGATATGGAAGGTATGCTCGGAAAAGACCTGGAGACTAGTTTGGTGAACCTCAAAATGAATCTTGAGAAATAAAGGCATCAAAAAAATCTCAGAAACTACTTCTATTATAGAGTTTCTGAGATTTAACTTTGAAATAAATTCCTAAAAATCTGACAATTAAGTATTTACAACTAATCCCTTAAATAAAATAGTTAACTGACATGCAAAAGACCACCGCATTTCTAATGTTCAGCGGAAAAGCAGAAGAGGCTATCAATCTATACGTTTCGCTTTTCGATAACTCTCAAATAAATCATATTAAGAAATATGGAGCGAACGAAGGAGGACCCGAGGGCACTGTGATGCATGCAAGTTTCGTGTTGGACGGTACAGAGTATATGGCGATAGACAGCCCCATGGAACACGCGTTTTCGTTCACTCCAGCTATTTCAATTTATATTACATGCAAGTCAGAAGAAGAAGTGGATCATCTTTATTCAAACTTATCCACTGATGGACAAGTACTTATGCCATTAGATACCTACCCTTTCAGCAAAAAGTTCGGATGGATAGCCGACCGATATGGCGTGTCATGGCAAATCGCACTTTCCTGAACTAACAGTATATATCTACACTTCCTGCCTCCTATGCTGGTAATGGGCATTTGACCTCGGGAAAGTGAGGTTATTGCAGATCGCACGTACTCCAAAAATCCGCTCCACAAATCTGTAAATCCTTGTTCTTTCGTCTTCGGAGTATACCTTACCATCAAGATATACCCGGCTCCTGCTCACCTTTATCTGCAGATTCTCAATGGCGATCCCAACGGAGCGAAGTGAACTGGTTATGAGCTTCTTAAGATTATCGTCAGCAGAAGATTCCGACATATCCGGTTCGACGGTGATATTCGTTAAAATCTTGAAATCTTTTAGTCCTGAGATAAAATTGATGAGGTGCTGATGCTGCTCATGGGTTTGCATCCGGCCAATCAGGATTACCGTCTCATCTTCAACTTTGATTTCCACCTGTTTTAGTGCTTCACTTAAAACCGGCTCATTTTCAATGCTTGCCCGAATAAATTCCTTAATTTCTTTTTCAGTTTTCATAACAGAGTAATTGAATTACGGATTACCGATCCCTCCATTTAGCGGGTATTTTTCCTTCTATCCGAACATGGAACAAATTCTATCCAGGATTAGAAGTCACAAAGAGATGTTTGCAAAAGTATTCTCGATACAAAAAAAAGATAGCGGTGCGATGAAAACGCAGGAGACCTACATATTTAATAAACGCATTTTGTTGCGTAATATTAAATCTTTGACAAGTTATAAATACGCAAGAAAATTAGCAAGATATTTCTAAAAATAAGAATAATTTTTGTACAAATATTATTACATGTATCAACAGGTTTTTACAGCACTAAAATAAATCTTTCAATGCGCGCTGCGATGCTAGGTATCCACACATTCCATGTACTCCTCCACCGGGAGGTGTGGATGAAGAGCACAGGTATATTCCCTTTGTAGAAGTTCGATATGGTGATAAGCTGAGAACAGGTCGGCTAAAATGCTGCCAGATATCTTGAACCCCGCCATTGATATCCCCACCCACATAATTTGGATTATAGCTTTCCATGTCCGTGGCTGACATCGTATGTCGGGCGAGTATAATATTTTTGAAGCCGGGCGCAAATCGCTCGATCTGATTTTCAATGGCCGATGTCTGATCCAAATCCGAACCGGCAGGAACATGACAATATCCCCAGGCGATATGCTTATTTTCAGGTGCCCGGGCACTGTCAAAGACGGTAGGTTGCACAAGTAAAACGAAAGGCTTTTCAGAATGAATGCCATTAAAGGCCTGGAATTCCGACCTGGCGATTTCCTCAAAAGTATTTCCCACATGAACTGTTCCTGCTTTTCGACAATCTGAATTGGTGAATGGAATCGGTTCGCTCAAAGCCCAGTCCACTTTGAACACCCCCATGCCGTAGCGATACTTTTGCAGTCTTCTGATATACGAATCTTTCAGCGCACCACCGGTCATCTGAATGAGTTGTCGTGGGGTCACGTCCAGAAGTAGTGCCTTTGAATCTGGTAAATCCTTGATATGCTGAACAAAATGTCCGGTTTGCAATTCTCCGCCAATTGCCTGAAAATAAGATACTAATGCGTTCGTCAGATTTTGTGCCCCCCCTTGAACGATAGGCCAGTTAGCATGATGTGCCGCCCCCATCAGCATCATCGCGATGCCGGTTGTAAGCGTTTTATTCAACGGCTGCATGGAATGCGCGGCCATTCCGGCCAGTAATCCTTTGCCTTGCGGAGTACTAAATTTGTTTGCACTATACGTCGCAGAAGTAAGTGCCCGGCTTCCAAATGAAGCCAACGCAAGCGGATGACGGAAGCTCGGGAAATGTGAAAGGACATCAGGAAGAAGATCAGGCATATTATCAACCCATTCATTCATGAGTCGGTGATATACCCTCCCGTCTTTGCCCAGTCTTTCAATAGTCTCGTCAAAGGATTGCGCTAATACTCCTGCGGTTCCGTCGTCGAGGGGATGAGCAGCAGCCAATATTGGATCCACTAATTTTAACCCGTGAGATGCTAGGGGCAAATTTTTAAAAAAGGGAGAAAGTCGAGTGAAAGGATATACCGTTGAACACACGTCATGAATAAACCCGGGCAATGTTAGCTCCTTGGATCTTACGCCACCACCGGCTTGTTCGCTTCCCTCAATCAACAGCACCGACAATCCTGCCTGTCGCATAGAGATAGCTGCCGCTAAGCCATTAGGACCTGCACCTACTATTATTGTGTCATATCTGGATCTTGGCACAGTTAAGCTGTTGGCTTTTAGGCGTTTCAGTGATCATTTGGTTCACTTTGCTTAATGAAGACAAATTCTCTTATACTTAATCAAGATTGTGAAGATTGGATCTCCGACCCTGTGGACTAAATTACATCAATTCTTCCTCCAAGTATTTCATTTTCAGAAAAATCGCTCAACTTTTTTACAAAACCAGCTTCTGCATTAAAGCACCCAATGTTATCTCCGGATCTTCACACAGCCCAGGATGCGCGCGGGAGGTTTGGATGATCGTGCTGCGGTTGGCCGTTATCCATCTGAACCGCGACGCTTTGCCGAGCTGTCCGATCGGGCCGCCGTTTTTTCCGCCGTTACATATATTACGAAGGGCCAGCAAATATTCCGCCACGTCCTCCGTCGTCGTCCCGGGGGCAAATGCACCTAGTTTTTCAGGATTGAGTTCGATACCAATTTTTAAGAATCCCTTTGAAGCACAGTATAGTATCACCCCTACATTGAGAAATTCTTCACGCTCCACTTTTGGTACGAACCGGATCACGGCATACTCATATAAGTGTAGTTCTTGCATACTGGGCTTGCTTTACTATGTTATCAAATTCTAACAGACGGTTTTCCAAAAACCGCTTATAAATTTCCCGATACTCCTCTGCGGAGTCTAATGTCGGATCGCTGGACAGCCAGTCTGCAGGTATGATGTCAATGATTGATTGGATTAAATTTGTTGTAATCAATGCCTTGCACTGCTCATTAACTTCCTCCAATTTCGAAGCATATGGCAGCAGGACGTGATCTTTAATTTGCCCAAACGGCCGTTTTGATTGCTCCTCCCAATTGTCCCAGGAGTGGTGAAAATATAAGGAAGCCCCGTGATCGATCAACCACAACTGCTTGTTCCACATGAGCATATTGGTATTTCTGGCGGTACGATCCACATTCATCAGCAGACAATCCAGCCATACAATTTTGGAAGCCAGCTCAGGGTCAACGGTATGCAGAACGGGATCAAAAGTGATGGCTCCCGAAAGGTAATGCATACCCAGGTTCAGGCCTTCGCTTGCACGCAATAGATCCTGAATTTCTTCATCAGGTTCGGTGCGGCCAAACGCTTCATCGAGCTCTGCGAAAACCATTTCAGGAATTCTCAAACCCACAGCCCTCGCAAGCTCACCACCAATAATTTCAGCGATCAATGCCTTCACTCCCTGCCCTGCTCCTCTGAATTTAAGCACATATAAAAAATCGTCATCAGCATCCACAATAGCCGGTAACGAACCACCTTCCCGCAGTGGCGTTACATACCGGATCACTTTTACCCGCCGTAACTGTATGTCGTTCTCCATCCGGTTCAATTATGTCGTAAGTCAGCAAATATAGTGGTTTGAAATATTTCCGGTTGTTTAAAATACTGAGATTAGCAACGATCCATGTTTATTCCTGCTCGCTGGCCATACCTCCATAGTCATTGACGGAATTTGTTTCAAATTCCAATTTCCGTAATCATATCCGTTCACAAAAGTTCTTGTCACACCTTCCGATCTATATAGATACACTATCCAGATTGCTGAAAAAATGATCATTCTGCCAGCATCCCCCAATTCACTCGTTAAATCTGTAGGAGTAATTTTTTGGATGAAGGTGCTTAGCCTCCAGCTGTCAAAGCAAAATTAACACTATCGGCAAACTTCAGGGGAATATCAGATTCAGGGGCGTTAGGTAGAAGTATCTCAATCTAAAAAAACGACGGATTTGATGCCAATAAATAGGTAGTCTGCAAGTCAGCAGGACAAGAGTGGGATGCTGATATGGAATTCCGTCTTGCGATAATTGAGAACCTACAAAACCCAAAGCGAACCCCTAATAGCTAAATGCTATTCCCTCACCCCTAAATTCTCAACGACGACTCCCGAATAATCAACTCCGAAGGCAGCACAATATTTTCGTGCAAAAAATCACCCGAACCGTTCACCTGATTCAGGAAAAGACGCGAGGCTTCCATCCCTATTTTCCGACCTGGCCTGCTGACAGTAGTTAACGATGGAAAAGTATAAGCCGATATCGGCGAATTGTCGAACCCAACCAACCCAACATCCTGGGGTATACGTAACCCTTTATCTTTGACCACACGCATTGCCCCTATCGCAACCTGATCATTGACACCAAAAATGGCATCCGGCGGAGAGGCCAGATCAAGCAATCTCATAGTCGGCACAATTGCACTTTCCACTTTGAAATTGGTGTTGATAATCAACTCGTCGCGAACCGGTATATTGTATTTTTTAAGACAGTGCAGATACCCCTGAAAACGCTGTTCCGAAACAGTCAACCCATTAGGCCCTTTCAGGTGCGCTATACTGGAGTACCCCATAGTAATCAAATGTTCCACAGCGGCGAATGCTCCATGATAATCATCTACTAATGAGCGGCTTGTTTCAAAATCCTCAAATTCACGGTCAATGAATATCAAAGGGATTTTCCTTTGAATTACACTTTCTAAATGCTCATAATATCCCGCATCATACGTTTCCTGCGCAATGGAAAGGAATATTCCCTCGGTCCGGTTAGACAAAAGCTTTGACAGGTATTCTTTTTCCATCAAATAGCTTTCATTCGTTACACATATATTAAGCGTATATCCGATGGGTTGCAATGTCATTTGCAACCCTTCAATTACCGTCGTTTCATAATAATTACTGATCGAAGGAACCACGACGCCGAGTGTTGCAGTCCGTTTATTGAGTAAACTGAGCGAAACTTCGTTTTTTTGATAACCCACCTCTCTCGCATATTCCTGTATATTCTTGCGGGTATCTTCATTAATTGCAGGATGATCGTTGAGCGCTCTGGATACGGTTGAAGGTGAGCATCGAAAACGTTTGGCAATATCCTTTATAGTTACTGGACGAGAGGGCTGCATGTTATTTGGATAATTATCATTAAAAATTAAACATTAATGCAAACGTTTGCTCATTTTTTCAAACGTTTGCATTCAGTATAAACATATTTACATTTTGTATTTAATTTATACAAGACTATCATTGTGCAAATGTAATTATAATCCAATGAGTAAACTTCTGGTTACACCGCATAAGAATAGCAGTACATATCATTCCTTAACCAGCGATCAGGCGGGTTGGACTCACCTCAATTTCGAGGCCAAAGTGCTACACAAAGATGAGCAAATTAAGCACAATACAGGAGAATATGAGTATTGCATCGTTCTTTTGGGCGGTAATTTCAAAGTAGAATCCAATGGTCAGGTCTGGGAAACGAGCAATGGTCGTAAGGACGTTTTTAGCGGAATCGGCCACGCTATGTACCTTTCCAGAAATACCGATTTTATATTAACTGCACAATCTGAGAGTACGGATATCGCGATTTGCTGGGTAAAAAGCGACGAAGATCACCCGTCGCGAATGAAGCGTCCGGAGGAAACCGCTATAGAATATAGAGGCGGAGATAATGCTAACCGTCAGATCAACAGTTTATTGGAACCTGGTTTCGATTGTCATAAAATCGTGTGTGTTGAAGTATATACGCCTTCGGGTAACTGGAGCTCCTTTCCGGCTCATAAGCACGACGAAAGAATTGTTGATGAAAACGGCAATCTAGTCGAAGCTAATCTGGAAGAAATATATTTCTACAAAATCGACAAACCGCAGGGATATGCGATCCAGCAGGTGTATACCAGCGATCGTTCATTAGACGAGATTGTCAGGGTAAAAAATAACGAGGCTGTACTTGTACCAAAGGGATATCACCCGGTGGTGGCCGGTCATGGCTATAACGTGTATTACCTCAATTTCCTGGCCGGAAGCGACCAGTCACTAGCCAACACCTCAGATCCGGACCACGACTGGATATACGGAACCTGGAAAGGCGCAGATCCAAGATTGCCGGTTGTGACCGCGGAGATGAACGGCTTTTAGCTTTTTGCTTTTTGCTTTTTGCTTTTTGCTTTTTGCTTTTTGCTTTTTGCTTTTTGCTTTTTGGTAAAAAGGATTCCATAATCTTCTACTCGTCTCTCTAGGTAAACTACGCAATAATAGTAACAAAGTTCAACCTGATTAAACTAACAGCTAAAAGCTAACCGCTAACCGCTAATGAAAAAATACGATTTACTGACTCTTGGCCGCTCTTCGATTGATTTGTATTCGGCTAATGTTGGTAGCCCATTTGTTAATATTGAGGCATTTAATGCCTTCGTAGGTGGTTGCCCGCTGAACATCGCGACAGGCGGTCAACGCCTGGGGTTGAGCACCGCGCTTTTCACGGGTGTGGGCAACGATCAGGTTGGAAATTTCATCAAAAACTTTCTCACTCAAGAGGGAATATCGACCGACTGGATTCCGACGATTGAAGGAAGCCGCAGTTCTGCCGTGATTTTGGGTATTGAGCCGCCGGATAAATTTCCGTTGGTATATTACCGCGACAATTGCGCTGATATCAATCTGGATTTGGATCACGTGACAAATATTCCTTTTGAGTCTTTCCGGGCCGCAGCTTTCTCCGGAACTGCTTTCAGTAAAGATCCGAGCCGTACCGCTATGTTCTTTGCCTTGGAACAGGCGAAACAACATGATGTTTTACGGATCCTGGATATTGATTTCCGTGCTGATCAGTGGTTCGATCCACGAGCTTTTGGGGTTACGCTTAGAGCTGCTTTGTCGAGTTTCAATGTGGTGGTCGGCACCGAGGAGGAGATACTTGCCACTTTCCTAACGGATAAGGAACAGTTGCTCATCAAGCATCAGCAGATTTCTGCACCTGAGATCAGAGGTGATATCGATAATGCAATTCAGCAAATATTGAAATCCGGAGTGGAGACGCTGGTAGTAAAAAGAGGAAAAGATGGCGCTTCGATATTCCAGCCTGGTAAAGAAGAAGTGAAAGTGCCTGGCTTCCCGGTGGAAGTACTTAATGTGCTGGGTGCCGGTGATGCATTTTGTGCTGGTTTCTCATATGGAGTTTTGCAGGGTTGGGACCTGTATAAAAGTGTGCGAATGGGCAATGCCTGCGGAGCCATTATCGTGACCCGCGAAGGCTGTGCCAACTTTATGCCGACCCAACAGGAAGTGCTGGAATTTGTGAACTCAAGAGGAGGATTTTGATATATAAAGTGGATAGAAATTCAATACCAATCCGCTATTAACCAGTCATTTAATAGAATTAAGCAATACCTGATTATGGAAAAATTACAGAATTATATAAACGGGCAATGGGTTGACAGCAAGTCTTCTGCAACGTTGAATGTGCTTAACCCGGCGACCCAGGAGGTGATCGCGCTGGTACCCGAAGGAGTTGCACAGGATGTTGCTCTGGCAGCCCAGGCAGCTCACGACGGTTTTCAGGAATGGCGTTCAACCCCGGTTTCAAAACGAGTTCAATATCTTTTCAAATTGAAAACGATATTGGAAGATAACATCGACGATATCGCGAAAACAATTGTTCTGGAATCGGGAAAGACGTTTTTAGAAGCAAAAGCTGAAATGGTTCGCGCGATCGAGAACGTCGAAAATGCTTGTGGTGTACCTACGTTAATTCAAGGTCAGTTTTCTGAAGATATTGCAAAAGGAATCGATGAATATATGATTCGTCAGCCACTTGGAGTTTGCGCTTGCATCGCGCCTTTCAACTTTCCTGGAATGATTACCTTCTGGTTCTTGCCATATGCACTCGCTTGCGGAAACAGCTATATCATCAAACCTTCTGAAAAGGTACCATTGACGATGACGAAAATCGTCGGGTTAATGGAGCAGCTCAATTTACCAAAAGGTGTTCTGGGCCTTGTTCAAGGAGGCAGAGAAGTAGTTGACGCTCTTTTGGAGCACCCTGTTATTAAAGGAATTAGCTTCGTTGGCTCGTCTCCTGTTGCCAAATATGTATACTCAAAAGGCGCTGCGAATGGCAAGCGCGTTCAGGCCCAAGGTGGCGCAAAAAATCCAGTGATTGTACTTCCCGATGCAGATATCGATATGTCGACTCAGATCGTAATCGACAGCGTATTTGGATGCGCAGGTCAGCGGTGTTTGGCGGCTTCAACCATCGTAACGGTGGGCGAACATAAAGATTTTACCGAAAATTTGGTTGAAAGTGCAAAAACGCGTAAAACCGGATTTGGTCTGGATGATTCGGTGTTGATGGGGCCGGTAATTACTGCAGACAGCAAAAGTCGTGTGAATCATTTGATTGACAAAGGATTAAAAGAAGGCGGAAATCTTCTATTGGACGGTCGTAATGCAAAAATCGAAGGATATGAAAATGGAAACTTCATCGAACCGACCATTATTGAAAATATCCCGTTAGACGGTGAACTGGCTGCAACCGAAATTTTCGGACCAGTTTTGAGCCTTGTTCATATTGATACGATCGACGAAGCCATCAAGTTTATCAACGGCGGCCGGTTCGGAAATATGGCTTGTATTTTCACAAGTAGCGGATTAAATGCTCGCAAATTCCGCCACGAAGCAGAAGCCGGAAACATTGGTATCAATATCGGCGTGGCCGCTCCAGTCGCTCAATTCCCATTCTCAGGGTGGAAAGATAGCTTCTACGGTGACCTTCACGGGCAAGGAATGCATGCCGTTGAGTTCTTTACTCAAACCAAAGTAGTGATCGAACGCTGGTTGAAAGAGTGGAACAGGAAATTTTAAATAGCTTTTAGCTTTTAGGGGTTAGCTATTAGTCGATCCAGTCGGATCCACTCAATAGCTAACAGCTAAATGCTCTGTTATCAAAAAACCCATAACCTAACCTTTATGTCAAAAAAAATTAGAATCGGTGTGATCGGGCTTGGCCGGATTGGGCAGATACATTTAAGTAATCTGGTGCAGTATATGCCCAATGCTGAGGTTGTCATTGCTTCAGATATATCCGAAGAAGCGCATGCTTTCGCAAAAAATTTGGGCGTCAAAGAGGTAACGAAAGACGCATATGATGTGATTAATCATCCTGATGTGGAGGCTGTCATAATCTGCTCCCCCACTCCATTTCACGTGCCATATACCGTCGCGGCGGCGCAGCAGAAGAAACATATCTTTTGCGAAAAACCGCTTGACGTAACATTAGAGGCAATTCAGGCGGCGGAAAAGGCGGTGAACGATAACAATGTAAAATTGATGCTTGGCTTCAACAGACGCTTTGACAACAATTTTATCAATGTGCGTCGCATCGTTGAAGCCGGAAAAATTGGAGAACCACATATTCTTCGGATTACAAGTCGGGACCCTGCGCCTCCTCCCGTTGAATACCTGAAAATTTCAGGCGGAATTTTCCTCGATATGTCCATCCACGACTTTGACATGGCTAGATATATAGTAGGAAGTGAAGTGAAAGAGGTTTTCGTAAAAGGAAACGCACTGATCCATCCCGAAATCAAAGAATTCGGTGATATTGACACGGCTGTAATTGTGCTGACGTTTGACAATGGAGCAATTGGTGTGATTGACAACAGCCGTAAAGCTGTATATGGTTACGATCAGCGTCTTGAAATTTTCGGATCAAAAGGCATGGCGAAAGCGGAGAATAATGTGGGCGATACAGTAGTTCAATATGATGACAACGGCGGTCACAGCGCTTTGCCACTTCATTTCTTTTTAGAGAGATATGAAAATGCATACCGTGTTTGTTTGAAATCGTTCATCGATTGTATCGTCAATGATACGCCGTCGCCGGTTGACGCGCATGATGGATTGATGGCAACTGCGTTGGGTATTGCCGCGATGAAATCTCTTACCGAAGGACGTAGCGTACGACTGGACGAAGTGCTGGAATATGCTCAGATATAGTTTTTGATTGAAATTGTGCAACCTCTTCGCGTCAGACCGATCGCTAAATCAGTTTATATTTGGCTTCGGTTTGGTGCGGAGGTTTTTGGAGAAATTGAGAGAACCATAACCCATAAAACTAAAACACTAGTACATAGAAAATTAGAAATAGGGATCTATGATACTTTACAAGTTGAATCAGATATTTATTGTTTCAATTTAAAATTCTAACCTAAGCTAAATTTTAAATCTCTCCCTAAATTATTGCATTTTCATGGCAAACAAAGGCCTTCAGTTTCTTGATTATATTGTTTTCTTCATCTATTTAATAGGCGTATCAGGTTACGGTTACTGGATTTACAAGAAAAAACGTTCTTCCGAAGTCAGCTCGACGGAGTACTTTTTGGCAGAGGGTTCGCTTACTTTTTGGGCAATCGGCGCGTCGATTATTGCATCTAATATATCTGCTGAGCACTTCATCGGGATGTCCGGTTCGGGCTTTGCGATAGGCTTAGCAATTTCGTCATATGAGTGGATGGCGGCAGCTTCACTCATTGTTGTAGCAGTTTTTATTCTACCGGTATATCTCAAGAACAAGATATACACCATGCCTCAATTCCTGCGTGAACGGTATAATCCGACCGTTGCGACGATCATGGCTGTTTTCTGGTTATTGCTATATGTTTTTGTAAACCTCACTTCGATCCTTTACTTAGGTGCGTTGGCACTTGAAGTAACTGCCGGTCTTAATTTTACCTATGGCATTATCGGATTAGGGATTTTTGCCGTGATAATTACCATTGGCGGAATGAAAGTGATCGGTTATACCGATGTCATTCAGGTAATTGTACTCGTCTTGGGTGGCTTGGCAACGACATATCTTGCGCTCGATCTCGTTTCAACGCATTTCAATAAACCTGGGATTTTTAACGCGCTGGGAGAATTGAAGCGTCAGGCGGGTGATCATTTTCATATGATTTTGCCAAAAACAAGTCCTTTCTACAAAGATCTTCCAGGAGTTTCGGTAATCATCGGCGCCATGTGGATCAATAACCTTGCCTATTTTGGTTGCAATCAATATATTATTCAAAGGAGCTTGGGTGCTAACTTGAAGACTGCGCGCAAAGGTATTTTGTTTGCAGCTGTCCTGAAATTATTAATTCCAATTATAGTCGTAATACCCGGGATTGCAGCATATGTTCTTTACCAAAACGGCATGTTCCAAACTGAAATGCTGGATGCTGCTGGTGTTGTGAAACCTGATCACGCATATCCTGTTTTGCTTGACTTATTGCCGCCGGGTTTGAAAGGAATGGCCTTCGCAGCACTTACGGCTGCCATTGTGGCGTCACTTGCGGGTAAAGCGAACAGCATATCCACCATTTTCACACTGGATATTTACAAACAGTTTATCAACCCGAAAGCCAGTGAAAAACAGCTGGTTAGAATCGGTAGGTATAGCATTTGGGTGGCGATGGCAATTGGAATCGTTATCGCCCCACAACTTCGGGCTTTGGATCAGGCATATCAGTTCATTCAGGAGTACAGCAGTTTCATCACACCCGGCGTATTTGCCATTTTTATATTGGGTATGTTCTGGAAAAGGACCACTTCTGCTGCAGCCCTGACCGCCGCTATTTTGACAATTCCATTATCAACGGCTGGTAAGTTTCTGGCGCCCGAAATTCCTTTTCTTGACCGCATGGGTATCATTTTCCTGATTCTTTGTGCAATCATCATCGTGATCACATTGGTTGACCCGAAGAGTAAGGATAACCCGAAAGGATTGGAAATCGAAGCGTCGATGTTCTCGCCGGGCAAAGGTTTTACACTCGCTTCGATCATATTATGTGGAGTTCTGGCCGCCCTGTATACTGTATTTTGGTAGAATTCATATATACAGTGAGTTATATAATTGATTTTCAAGCAATAAAATGAAGTTAACGACAAAGGAGCTCTTTCAAAAATGTTATGGCAACTATGCCATTCCTGCTGTAAACGTTTTTTTTATGGAGGAAATACATGGGCTTTTTGCAGCAGCACAAAAGGCAAAGGCGCCTTTTATTGTACAGACAACACCTTTTGCCCGTGATTACGCCAATGCCGATATGCTTCTTTCGATGATAGCTGCGGCGGCACGTATCTATCCGGATACCGTTTATGCAGTTCATATGGACCATGGTGTGGAAAGTCATATATACGATGCTCTGTCGAGGGGTGGCTATACCTCGGTAATGATTGATGCCTCGCACGATCCATTTGAGGAAAACGTAAGAAGAACCAAGGCGGTAGTTGAGGCGGCTCATGCAAAACATGTCAGCGTTGAAGCCGAACTCGGTGTGCTGGCGGGTGTTGAAGATGATTTGACAGTTGACGCTTCCCGCTCTTTTTATACTGACCCGCAGGAAGTTGAAGACTTCGTTAACGCGACCGAATGCGACAGCCTGGCCATTGCCGTGGGGACAAGTCACGGAGCTTACAAATTTTCCGGAGGACAGGGTTTACAACTGCATATCTTGAAAGAAATCCAGGAACGTTTGCCCGAGTTTCCACTTGTGCTTCATGGAGGTTCTAATGTAAGTAGCGAAGTAGTCACACGTATCAATGCCGCGGGAGGAAATTTAAAAACGGATGCAAAGGGAGTTCAGGAAGACGAGATCAGAAAGGCTATTCCTCTGGGAATCTGCAAGATAAATATCGCGACTGATACCCGGCTGCTATGGACAATGGTCAACAGAGAGTTTTTCAGAGACCGCCCTGACGAATTCGCGCCAACCACACCAGGAAAAATATTTATGGAAGAATATCAAAAATTCATGTTCGGAAAGTTTGACTTATTCGGATGCTCAGGCAAAGCAAAGGAATTCTGAGAGGGCTTCCGGCAATCCAAAATACTAAGCACTTAAAAGAGATCAAATACTAAAAGCTATCCGCTAATAGCTAACACCTACTAGCTAACCACTAAAAAAATGGCTACACGATTAACGGTTGCTCAGGCGACTATAAAATTTTTAAAGAACCAATACATTGAGCGGGACGGCGTCGAGCAGCCTTACTTTGGTGGCTGTTTCGGGATATTTGGACATGGAAACGTGGCCGGTTTAGGTCAGGCTTTGCAGGAAAATCCTGATTTCAAATATTACCAAAGCCGTAATGAGCAATCCATGGTTCACACTGCTGTGGCATATGCAAAGGTAAAAAACCGTTTGGGAGCCTTTGTTTGTACCACTTCGATCGGGCCGGGTGCAACAAATATGATTACCGGAGCGGCACTTGCTACGATTAACCGTTTGCCTGTTTTGTTATTGCCCGGTGATATTTTTGCGACCAGGGAACCCAATCCGGTTTTGCAACAACTGGAAAGCAGCAGTACTCAGGATATTTCTGTAAATGACTGTTTCAAGCCTGTTTCAAAATATTGGGATCGAATTAACAGGCCAGAACAGTTGATATATGCACTTCCCGAAGTAATGCGTGTATTAACATCTCAGTCGGAAATGGGAGCTGTCACGTTAAGCATGCCCCAGGACGTACAGACTCACGCATATGACTTCCCTGACGAGCTTTTCACAAAAAAGGTTTGGCATATAGCACGTCCGAGACCTGATTCTAATTTTTTAAGTAAAGCAGCAGAATGGATCAAAAACTCAAAAAAACCGGTAATCGTTGCTGGTGGCGGAGCGATATACAGCGACGCTTGTAAAACACTCCATGAGTTTGCAACTAAAACTGGAATTCCCGTTGGTGAAACTTTTGCAGGTAAGGGGGCCGTCCGATTTGACCAACCTTATAGTATCGGAGGTTTGGGTGCGACTGGGACCAAATATGCAATTGATTTGACAAATGAGGCCGATCTTATAATTGGTATTGGCACAAGATATAGCGACTTCACCACAGCTTCCAAATCCATATTTAAAAATCCTGACGTTCGGTTTGTGAATATCAATATCAACGAATTTGATGCCTTTAAGCATGCCGCATTGCCGCTCACTGCTGACGCGAAAGTTACCTTGGAAGAATTAGGTGAAAAATTGGGTGATTTTGAAGTCGAACCTTCTTATCGTCAAAAAATTGCCGAGATCAATAAAGCATGGGACGACGAAGTGACGAAAATATATGCCGAAGGAAATAGCACCGTCCCTCCTATCGACCAGGCAATTGTAATTGGCGCGTTGAACACATTTATGGAAGACCGCGATATTATGATCAATGCATCCGGAAGTGCGCCCGGCGATCTGCATAAATTATGGCGTGCAACGGATCCTAAAAACTTCCACCTCGAATATGGTTTCTCCTGTATGGGATATGAAATCGCGGCAGGTTTGGGTGCCAAAATGGCCGATCCTTCCCGTGAGGTATATGTAATTTGCGGCGATGGCGGATATCTGATGAACAACCACGAGCTGGTGACTGCTGTTCAGGAAGGGGTGAAATTTACAGTTCTTCTTTTGAACAACAACGGATATGCAAGTATCGGCGGACTTTCAGAAAGCATTGGTAGCGAAAGATTTGGAACCAGATATCAATACCGCGAAGAAAGCACTGGCCAATTGAGCGGTGCCTTTTTGCCTGTCGATTTAGCTAAAAACGCCGAAAGTTTGGGAGTTAAAGTAATTAAAGCAACTGATAAAAAATCTTTGGACGAAGCGCTCCAAACGGCGAAAGAAGGAGATGTAGCAACAGTAATCTATATCGAAACCAATTTATACCGAACTGTAAAAGGATATCATGCCTGGTGGGAAGTACCGGTCGCCGAAGTTTCGACGTCCCCGACAGTCCAAAAGGCGTACGAGACTTACCGGGAAAATAAGAAGCAGCAACGGATATTTTTATAGGAGAAAAGGACGAGGGAAGAAGGGACAAAAGAATTGGCTCGATTTGAATATGTCAAATTTGATTTAGTTGAGATGCCAAGTGCTGATACTCCGTTTGCAACCCTGGTTTATTCTTTAAAAAATATTTTAACTGGGGATGAACACCGCTGGAAGCCACCTTCCTCCTTCGTCCATCCTCCCCTTTTAACCTTTAAATTAAACCCTGGATGCACGCAGACGGAAGCTCCCTTCCTCCCTAGTCCATCCTCCCTTTCATCCTTTATAAAATGAACTTTGAAAATATATCTCTCGGAATAGCGCCTATCAACTGGACTAATGACGATATGCCTGAATTGGGCTGCGAAAACACCTTTGAACAATGTATCAGCGAAATGGCACTCGCCGGTTTTACGGGATGCGAAGTTGGGAACAAGTTTCCCCGTGATACAGATGTGCTAAAAAAAGCACTGAATCTTCGCGGACTGAGAATCTGCAACCAGTGGAACAGCTATGAATTGACCACCAAATCGCTGGATGAAAACAAAAAGAATTTCATCCAATTACTTGATTTTCTGGATACTATGGGCGCCAAGGTTATTGGCGGTGGAGAAACTGGCAATAGCTGCCAAGGTGCAATGAACGTTCCTGTTTTTGAAGGAAAGGGAATGCTGAATACATTGGACGAATGGAAAAACTTTTCATATGGATTAAATGAACTGGGCAAAATTGCCCGCGACCGCGGTATGATGCTGGCATTTCACCACCATATGGGTACATGTATCCAAAGCATTGCTGAAACCGACAGGCTTCTGAATGAAACAGATCCTGAAAATGTGTTTCTGAATTACGACTGCGGGCATTTCTATTTTGCTGGTGAAAACCCGATTGAGGCGTTGAAGAAATACATTGGCAGAACAGCACACATCCATTTAAAAGATGTTCGTCCGAACATTTTGCAAAGGGTACATGACGAGAAACTAAGCTTTTTGACCGCCGTGAAACAAGGAGTATTCACCGTTCCCGGCGACCCTGAAGGATGCATCGATTTCCCGGGGTTATTCGAGATTATAAAAGAAAGTAATTATGAGGGTTGGATCGTTCTGGAGGCGGAGCAAGATCCTGCTAAAGCCAACCCATTGGAATATGCAATTACTGCCCGTAAATTTTTTGGTAAACTTACAGGTATTTAGAATAGTGTGACGACTTAAACAAACATCAATTATTAAACTGAGGAGGGTAAATAAGAAACGGCCGGGCATTTTGTCCGGCTTTTTTTGTGACTGCACGCAACACTATTCTTTTCAGTAGCGTAAATAGATTTGAATCCGGATCAAATTTAAATCTATTTTTTTAGCCTATGCTTTGTCAGTTTACACTCATTTCAAACTGATCCACTATGTACAAATTTAAGTTTATTAAAATTTCGATTGTTTTTGCAGCGGCGATTTTTCTGTCGGCATGCAACAAAAACGAGGTTGATCCGACTACCACTGTTGATAATACCGATTACACGAATATTAATTCTTGGCTTTACGATGTGATGCAAGATGCATATTACTGGTACAGCGATATGCCTGCTCAAAACACCCTTACGGCATCTGAAAATCCAAACGATTACTTCGAAAATCTCGTCTACCAACGAGCTACTGTTGATCGGTTTTCGATGGTCACCGATGACATCGACGCTTTAGAAAGTGAATTTAATGGTGTTAGCAAAATCTTCGGAATAAGTTACTCGCTTTCATATCTTGACAATGGGAAAGTGAATATAGCCGCCTTTGTCAATTATGTCGTGAAAAGCAGCCCTGCTGAAACGGCCGGTCTGAAACGTGGAGATATCATTTTAAAAATTAATGGTACTCAATTAACGTCAACAAACTATGTTTCCCTGCTGGGTTCTACCGAAACAGCGACTTTCACGTTGGGTACACTTTCCGGCGACGCGATAGTGGAAAGTACGACGACTGCGGCGATCACAAAAGCAGAAGTGAGCGAAGATCCGGTCGTATATACTACCGTGATCAACAAGCCGGATTACGGGAAAACAATCGGATATCTGGTTTACTCTCAGTTCGTTCCCGGAACAACCGCTGACTCTGAAAAATATGATAATGAATTACGTGACGCCTTTGCAAACTTTAAAACACAGGGAGTGAATGAGTTAGTACTCGACTTGCGACTGAATAGCGGCGGTTATCTGAGTTCGGCGGAAACGCTGGCATCGTTAATCGGCAAAGGGGTGTCGTCTTCCAAGGTGTTTTATTCCGAAGTTTGGAACGACAAGTACACAGCCTATTGGAAGCAAAACTACGGCGCAGATGCGCTCAACTACAAATTCCTTAACGAAGCTAACAACATCGGGGGTAACCTTAGTCGGGTATTCGTGCTGACTTCCGGTAATACCGCTTCTGCCAGCGAATTGGTGATCAACGGACTTGAACCTTATATGGACGTGATCACGATTGGCGAGAACACTGCGGGAAAGAATTTGTTTGGATCTCTGATCGGCGATGATCAAAACCGATGGACATGGGGCATATATCTGATGCTTGGACAGACTGCAAATGCGAACGGGGAATCAGATTACGGAACTGTGAATGGAATGACCCCCACTTATTATATAGAAGACTCGCAAATTCCTTACAAACCATTTGGCGACGAAAACGAAACATTGTTTAGAAAAGCGTTGGACGTGATGGGTATCCCTGCGCCTACTAACACGCGGCTCGAACCTTCCAAAAACGCAGATCGTTTTGTAAAACTATTTTTACATGATAATCTAAAAATAAAAAATAATCTGATGATCAGAAAAAATGCAATTAAACTAAGATAATAACGCTAATTCTTACTCTATCTACTAATTAGTGTGGCCCAACCCTCGGTTGGGCTTTTTTATTTGGAATTTATCCTATAAATTTTCAGAAATAAGACGCAGTAATTTGTAGAATAAAATCTATTCTGTATTACACAACTTTAAATGTTAAAATAGTTCAATCCCCCTCCTCCAGTCGACTTAAATTGAAGTTACTATAAGAATTTGATTCGATATGAAGCTAAGCATCCTGGCAATCATCTTTATTTTATTGTCTAATCTTTGTGCGATTGGGCAAAAAAGGGAGCAGCGATTTCGATTTGAAAACAACTTTAACGGGGTGTTGCCAGAATGTTCCTCTGATCTGAGCGCAACTATTACCGGAAATAATTGCCCAAAACCTAACATTCCGTCGCGTTTCGGCCTGGACAGTGTTGGTTGTCAAACTTTCAGAACAGTTTATCAGTCTAAAATCAATAACGGCCTGACTTATCAAAACTCCCAATTGGCCGTTACTGACCAATATACAATTCAGCTATATGTCAAAAATATAAAGTGGGGAGAAACTCCTATAAAATTGGTAAACTTTGGTTCCAATAGTAATGAAGCGCTCACAATTAGTGCGGACGAAAACACCCGACTTGGAAGTATCTACCTGGGTTTTAGAAATTTGTCCGATCCAAAGGAAGAAAAGTTGAAATTGAACCAGTATCATCTTATCACCATTACCCGAAACAAACCGTCAAACAAACTGGATATCTATATTGACGATCAACGAATTGCGAGTATTGATGACGCTCGAAAGAAGTTCGTCGGCAAAGCTAACCGCCCGGTATCAATATATCACCAATCTCCTTCCGAAGCATGTCAGACAGGCTCTGTCAATTTCGCTCATCTGCTGATTTCCAACGAATATTCCACTAGTCAAAAAGTAAAGGAGGATTATGAAAACCGTTGTTTTATGAGCAAAAAAGATACTTCGCTCCAATTTGAAATTGACCCCAACGCTTCTTGCAAAAACCAGAATATCGAGATTAAATTTATTGGAAATGTCCCCGAAGGTCCTGAATATGAGTTCCAATGGGATTTCAAAGATGGGGTCATAGTGAAAGGTTCCGGCCGCGGACCATATTTAGTACGATGGGAAAACCAGGGAAAAAAAGTGCCAACTCTCAAAATTATTAACAAAGCTTGCGGAGCGGAAACCACCACCTCAACTGAAAAATATATCTGCGGTGTTACAAAAATTGACATGGAGGTCAAAGACTCATGTACTGGCGTTGGACATATCAAATTGCAGCTGCCATCAGGCACACTTCCCTTCTATTATTCTTTTAATGGTTTAGATTTCAGCGAAAAAAATCAGTATACTGCCCCCAATGGAACATATAAGGTCTTGTTCATGGACGCACACAGATGCATCACCGACACGGTGCTAACGGTTAGTCTAAAAGAGCCTGCGCGAATCAAAACCATTGAAGACACTACGATCTGCGAGGGCGAGTCACTTGAACTTTTGACGACAACCAACGCAGATTTCATATCCTGGAATCCCTCCAATGACATGAGTGACTACACCTTAAGATCGCCTGTATTTTATCCAAAGAAGACCACGACATATATCGGTACCGCTTCAAAAGACATTTGTGTATCGTCAGACTCGGTCACGGTCACCGTTTTGCCGTCACCTCATATACTCGTTTCACCGAATGGCGAAGTTGAAGCTCTTGAGCCTTACCAGTTATCTGCTTTTGCTTATCCACGTGATGACCAAAACAGCTTAATATACCTATGGACGCCGGCAGACGGCTTAGATAACCCCAATATTCCCCTTCCGGTCGCAATGTTGGATTCCACGCAAACTTACATTTTAACCACGATTAACGCCTACGGTTGTTCTGACATTGACACGACCACAATCCGGGTAAGGAAGAAACCCCACCTATATATCCCTTCCGCGTTTACACCAAACACTGATACTCACAATCAAAGATTTGCGCCTCTATATATCGCCATAGAAAAACTCTATTTTTTTACTATATATAGTCGGGATGGACAAGTTGTATTTCACACGGCCAACTTAACAACAGGTTGGGACGGGACGTTTCGGGGTAGAGATGCTCCCGCCGGGACATATACCTATTTCGTCCGCGCGACCTCAATTGAAGGAGATCCGGTTGAAAAGCGGGGAAGTGTTTTGCTCATTCGATAAATAAAGCGGATTGGCTAAGTATTAAAAACTTAGCAAGTCTCCGCACGACACATTTTACGGTGTATCAAATTTTAAAATTCCTGATACGAAATTTAAAATATCAATTTTAGTTTCAATATAAATATCTTATAATCAGGAAGTTAAAAACACATTCACTTAGTATTCAATTTTAACATTTTTGGTACAAATTCAGAAATTGCTCAGATAAATACCGGTTAGATTCGTCGAAAATTAATTCGAAAATCATGACGAACAAAAAGGTATTCTTCTGGGCTTTCACGGTTGCGCTGGGCGGTTTCTTATTCGGGTTTGACACAGCTGTAATATCCGGCGCGGAAAAATCCATTCAACAGCTTTGGGATTTAACCACTTTCGAACACGGGTTTACCGTCTCGATTGCATTAATAGGAACAGTATTCGGCTCGCTCACGGGCGCCATTCCATCCGACCGTTTTGGTCGTAAAAATACGCTATTTGCCATCGCGGCACTTTACCTCCTCTCCTCGCTGGGAACAGCGCTTGCATCCGACTGGGTTACCTTTTTGATATTCCGTTTTCTGGGCGGAATCGGTGTCGGGATTTCGTCTGTGACTGCTCCACTATATATATCCGAAATATCGCCAACCAAGTCGCGGGGACAATTGGTCGGGATGTTCCAATTCAATGTGGTGTTCGGGATTCTTGTTGCCTATTTGTCTAATTATCTACTGGTGGGCACGAATGAAAACGATTGGCGGTGGATGCTTGGCGTTCAAGCTATTCCATCGTTAATATTTTTGGTTGCTATCTTGTTCGTTCCGGAAAGTCCTCGCTGGCTGATTATCAAAAGAGGAAAAGTTGACGAGGCACGAAAAATCTTACAAACCGCTAATAATCAATCCGATGTTAGTGAAATAGTTTCGGACATTTTAAGATCTGGCGATACATCCGATGCAACCGGAACCAAAGCTTCGCTTTTCTCGGGACAATATAAAGTGCCTGTCATGCTGGCCATATTATTTGCTGCTTTCAATCAGCTTTCAGGAATCAACGCCATTATATACTACGCGCCCCGTATTTTCGAAATGGCGGGTTTAGGTAAAAGTTCGGCATTACTTTCCTCCGCCGGAGTTGGGTTGATCAATTTCTGTTTCACGCTATTGGCGATCAATTTGATTGACCGTTTTGGTCGTCGAACGCTCATGTTTATCGGTTCATTTGGAGTTATCGCTACGCTGGGTCTGGTCGCTCAGGCTTTCTACTCCGGTAACCTGGGGGGATATGCTGTTCCTGTTTATCTATTTATTTATATCGCTTTTTTTGCCCTATCTCAAGGTGCGGTGATATGGGTTTTCATTTCCGAAATATTCCCCAACCAGGTACGCGCAGCCGGCCAGTCGCTCGGCAGCTTTGTACACTGGTTTTTAGCGGCTATCATCGCTTTCACATTTCCCTATATCGCTGAAACATTAGGTGGCGGAAACACCTTTATGATCTTCTGCGGCATGATGGTTCTTCAACTGCTTTTTGTATGGAAAATGATGCCCGAAACGAAGGGCACTTCTCTGGAACAAATCGAAAAGACACTTATCCTTCATTGATTTTCAGCTCATTACCCTAACAAACTATTGATATGACACCGAAAATAACCGTTTTTGGAGAGATTTTGTGGGACGTATTGCCAACAAGCAAACTGGCCGGCGGCGCCCCCATGAATGTTGCCGCACATCTGCATCATCAGGGAGTAGATACTGCATTTATCAGCCGCGTCGGAAACGATGATCTTGGGAAAGAATTGCTGGTTTACCTTGAGAACAGGGGGCTTGCGTTGGATCTGGTACAAACTGGCGAAACACATTTGACAGGGGTTGCGAAAGCCAATATTTCGGATAGCAACGAAGTCACTTACAAAATCCTTCATCCGGTAGCCTGGGACTATATTCAGTTCGATAAAAATGCACTGAATTCGATAAAGGAAAGCGCTTTGTTTGTGTATGGATCGCTTGCATGTCGTGACGACACGACTTACACTACGCTGCTACGTTATCTTCCCGATGCCAAACTTCCCGTTTTTGACATCAACCTGCGTCCTCCGCATTATACTTCCGAGCGCGTTCTGGAATTGATGAAATATGCCAGGATCGTGAAAATGAACGAGCATGAGATCAAGGAAGTATGCGAATGGCTTTCTGTAGACCTGAATATATCTGCTGCGATGGCATATCTAAAAAAAAGCTTCGATCTGCATACCATCATCGTAACCTGCGGGCCCGACGGAGCAATTGTCCTCAATGAAGAGAACCGGTACTTCACCCATCCAGGATTCAAAGTGGATGTAGCTGATACGATTGGAAGCGGCGACTCATTTTTAGCAACTTATCTAAACCAGACACTCAACGGAACCTCGGTTGAAAAGGCTCTTGAATATGCTTGCGCTGTTGGTGCGTTTGTGGCCAGTCAGCAAGGCGCCATACCGACTTACACGCAAGACGATATCACTGGCTTGATCCGTAAACAGTGCACCAGCACCGGAATCGCCTGACGCTATTTTGTTTAATTTTTAATCAAATTTTTCAATGAAAAGAAAATTACTATTGATGGTCTTCACCATCTTTTGCGCAGCCGTTCAAACGGCGTGGGCGCAGTCAAAAGTAACAGTTTCAGGAGTCGTGAAAGGCACCGACGGAGTGACACTACCCGGTGTGAGCATTTTAGAAAAAGGAACTCCAAACGGCACAGTGTCAGACGTTTCAGGAAACTATTCCATTTCCACTACGTCCACTGCAACATTGGTTTTTTCTTATATCGGAATGGAAACGAAGGAAATAGCAGTTGCCAATAAATCCGTTGTCGACGTTATCCTTTCGGTAGATTCCAAAATATTGAATGAGGTAGTTGTGGTTGGTTATACTTCTTCAAAAAAGCAGGATTTAACAGGGGCAATTGCGGTGGTGGATCTGGCACCTATCAAAAATATCAGCTCCGGAAATCCTATGCAGGCTCTGCAGGGACGTGTGCCCGGCCTGTATATTGAGAAAACTGGTTCACCCAACGGTGCTAACTCGAGAATTCTGATTCGCGGTGCGAATACCTTAGGAAATACCGATCCGCTATATATTATCGATGGTATGCCAACGAAAAGACCAGAAGTCATGCAAAGCCTGAACCCCGCGTCGATTGAGTCGATTCAGGTTTTGAAAGATGCATCAGCTTCCTCAATTTATGGTTCACGTGCTTCAAACGGGGTTATTATTGTAACGACCAAAAACGGTGCCAACGCCAATGGCAAGGTTTCCATTAATTTTAACAGCAGCATTTCTGCACAGACTGAAAAATACCAGCGCTTTAAAATGCTCAACTCGGTCGATCGGGGAAGGGCATTATGGCAAGCCTCTGTCAACGACGGCGTTAATCCAGAAGATGGTTACGGCGAGATTTATACCTTCGACTGGAATAAGGATTTCAGTAATCCAAAACTGAATAGTGTTGCGGTAAAACCGTTGGTGGGAGGAAACCCGAATATGCCAGCCGGAGATACGGACTGGCAAAAAACGATGTACAAAACAGGAGTCGTAACTAACAACGAACTTGCGATTACCGCCGGAAATAAAAACTCATCATTGGAAATAAGTCTGGGCTATTATCACAACAACGGAATGTTGCGGTATACCAATTACAGCAGGCTAACAGGCCGTATCAACGGAATGACCAGTACTTTCAATAATCGACTTAGAATTGGTGCAAATATGCAGGTTTCTTCTTCCAAAGAAACGCTTTCTTCTACCGATATTGGAGGTGCAGCTACCCCTGGTTTGGCCGTTACGCTCGCGCCGACTATCCCGGTATATGCGAAAGACGGGACTTACGGCGGTGCCATTGGGTCTGGGTATTCTGACCGGAACAATCCGCTCCATATGCAGGACATCAACAAGTGGGATCGCACCAAAAGATATTCCGTTTTTGGAAACGTGTTTGTAGAATTCGAACCGATTAAAAATCTGTTTCTGAAGTCCAATATTGGAGTTGACGACGCGGATTACTATTCTAAAAACATCGAGCAATCATTTGAGGAAGGTTCTTTTGGCAGAACCAGCAATAGTCTGACCATTGATCAAAACAGATTCCTGAGCGTAACCTGGTCAAATACCGCAAGATACAATCTCGATAAAGGTGATAACCATTTCAAATTCCTTGTGGGGGTTGAAGCCATTAGAAACGATATCAACTATCAGACCGATCGCAAAGAGGGATTTGCAGTTCAAACGGAAGACTACTTTGTTTTGAACGCGGGAACCGGTAATGCCAACGTCATAGGAACCGGTACAGGCAGCCGTCTTTTGTCTCAATTCGCAAGAGTTGATTACGGTTTTTCCGATAAATACCTTGCCGCTGTGACGCTCCGCCGCGATGGATCTTCCCGATTTGGTAGTGAAAACCGTTTTGGTATTTTCCCTGCCGCTTCCGTGGGATGGAGATTGGATCGTGAAAATTTCCTGAAAGATTCGAAAGTCGTCAGCAATCTGAAACTTCGTGTGGGAGTAGGACGGGTTGGTAACCAGGAAATTGGAGATCTTGCTCGCTTCGGTCTCTATGACACGCGATATGGCGCAAGAGCTTCACAATACCCGAACGGGCACAATTCATTTTTCGATCAATACTATAATATCGGAACGGCATATGATCTGAACGGAGCCAACACCGGAATTCTTCCATCAGGTTTTGTTTCCGTTCAGGGGCAAAATCCTAACCTGAAATGGGAGACGACAGACGAGCTGAATACCGGAGTTGATTTCGCCTTTTTGGATGGAAGTATACAGGGTTCATTTGACTATTTTACCAGAAAGACAAGTGATATCCTGATCACGCCGCCAATTGCGTCGGCAGTTGGCGAAGGACAGTTGAAAGTGGTGAACGGAGCTACAAAAACCAACCATGGATTTGAGTTTTCATTAGGATATTACTCCAAACCGATCGGCGATTTTACATATAGCGTCATGACCGGAATCAGCCGATTCAGAGACAAGATCACCGTCCTCCCGGAAGAAGTAAGATCGGCATATCCTGGAAATGTGGACCATACAATTTTAGGACATTCCCAATTTGATTTATTTGGATACAAGACGGATGGATTGTTCCAAAGCCAGGCTGAAGTGGATGCTGCTCCTGCGCAGGTGGGCGCCGGACCCGGCAGGATTCGATATGTCGACACCAACGGAGATAATGTAATCAACGATCTGGACCAGCTTTTCTATGGCACATCACTTCCGTCATTCGAGTATAATGTGAGAATTGACGCGGGTTACAAGAATTTTGATTTGTCAATTTTCGGTTCCGGTATTGCTGGCAGAACAGGTTTTGATGCATATACTTTTTATAACAATTTCATTAGAGGTAGAGACAATGTCGGACCGGGAGTGTTCAATGCATGGTCAATTAATAATACCGGCTCTAATATCCCAGCACTGTCATTATCTGACGTGAATGGCGAAACCCGTAATTCCGATTACTTCAACCTGAATACCTCTTACTTCAAGCTGAGAAACATTCAGCTGGGATATAGTTTGAACGGCGATTTCGTAAAGAAAATTGGTCTGGAAAGATTCCGCATGTATGTCATGATCGACAACCTTTTCCTGATCAAGTCTAGGCAGTTTGAAGGTCCCGATCCTGAGCGCGTGGATATCAATGCCATCCCCGTTCCGCGCTCGTTTACAGCCGGAATTAATGTTTCATTCTAATTTTAAAGTCAGATCCAAATGAAAAATAACATATTAAAATATAGTTTGCTGATCGCAGGTGGCCTATTGATCACCACTTCCTGCAAAGATTTTTTAGACTACCAACCACAAGGTCTTTTGTCTTCGGATGATGTAAAATCCGCTTCCAGCATCGAGGCTTTGGCAAATGCTGCCTACGCAGGAATAGGTAATGATGAAATGATTGGACCCATGACCAGCATGTGGGTTTACGGATCCGTTCGCTCGGACGACGCCTATAAAGGTGGCGGAGGTGTTGGTGATGTTTCTGATATAGACTTTTACGAGCACTACAATCTCACCCGCCCACAGCAGGGATGGATGCATCCATATACCTGGGAGAATTTTTACAAAGCAATTTCCAGAGCTAATGCAGCACTGAAAAGCCTGAACTCAGTGACAGACGCCGAGTTTCCGTTAAAGCAAACACGTACTGCCGAGATGCGTTTTCTTCGGGGACATTCCCATTTTATGTTGAAAATGTTGTTCAAGAACATTCCATATATCGACGAAAATATGTCAAGCGACGACATATTAAAAGAGTCGAATGTCAAATACAAAAATGACGAGCTATGGAGTAAAATCGGCGAAGATTTCGAGTTTGCCATCGCCAACCTGCCGGTATCGCAAAGTCAGATCGGTCGGGCAAACAAGATTTCGGCATCAGCCTATCTTGCAAAACTGAGGCTTTTTCAGGCATATGAACAGGACGATACCCACAAAGTGACGAATATCAACAAAACCCGTCTGCAGGAGGTTGTTGATCTAACGCAAGCTGTTATCAGTTCAGGTAAATATGCGCTTCAACCCGATTTTGGTGAAAACTTTATTGCAGAAAATGAAAACGGACCGGAGTCCATTTTTGCAATCCAGTATTCGATCAATGACGGAACTGCCGCCGGACGCCTGAGCTATGTAACAGGTCTGAACTATCCCCATGGCGCGCCACAATATGGATGCTGCGGGTTTCACCAGCCTAGTCAAAATCTTGCAAATGCATACAAAACGGATGGGAACGGTCTGCCACTTTTCGAAACATTCAATGACGCCAATGTAGATTTCAATGCCAATACGGTTGACCCGCGTGTCGATCACACCATTGGTATAGACGGGCATCCCTACAAATACAATAACGCCTTACCTTTCAGCAACAGTTGGGTGCGCGATCCGGGAGTTTACGGCTATTTCCATACGATGAAAGAGCAGCAATTGGCTACAAGCGCGTCTTATCATAAAGAAGGCCCATTTATCGGTTCGTCCAAAAACATCGATATCATTCGTTACGACGACGTGCTGCTTATGCAAGCCGAAGCTTACATCGAATTGGGCCAACAAGCTCAGGCGCTTCCGCTGATCAATCAAATCAGGAAAAGGGCGGCGGCAAGTACGGGTAGATTGAAAAAAGCAGATGGTACGTTTGCATCCAAGTACAATATCAAAGAGTATTCAGCCACTGGCTGGACGCAGGAATATGCCCGTCAGGCGTTGCGTTGGGAAAGACGACTGGAGTTCGCTACGGAAAGTCCGCGGTTCTTTGACCTCGTGCGCTGGGGTATTGCCGAAAAAACTTTGAACGGATATCTGGATGTCGAGAAAGTAAGACGACCGTTTTTAGCAACCGCCAAATTCACGGCCGGAAGAGATGAATACCTACCCATCCCGCAGCGCGAAATCAGTTTTACCAAAGGACTTTATCAACAAAATCCCGGCTTCTGATAGTCAACTTATGACGACACACTGCATTGAGATTGGAAGGATGCGGGTGTCGTCAATTTTTCGATTTTGTTTTTGCTAATAAAAATAGAATCGCACTTTATGAATAATTTTTGTGAAGTTTACAATGTGAATTGATTTTCGCAGAGAATAACTAAGCTATAATCAGCATATTAAAAGGAGTTCGAAGAACGAATGACAAACTTTGATTTACGTTTTGATTTGACGGGTCAAAATTCAATTAAACACAAACCCGATTGCCTAAGGGCTAATCGTTGATAACTAACTAAATATGAACAGAATATATCTCAGCGCGCTGCTTTTGCTTGGGCTATTTGCCTCACAATCAATTGCTCAGACGGGCAAAGAGAAATACCGCCCGCAATTCCATTTTACGCCGAAAGCCAATTGGATGAACGATCCGAACGGTATGGTTTTTCACAATGGCACCTATCATTTGTTTTATCAATATTATCCCAACGACAAAGTTTGGGGACCCATGCACTGGGGTCATGCTACGAGTAAGGATATGGTTGCCTGGACGGAACAGACGATAGCGCTTTATCCTGATAGTCTGGGATATATCTTTTCAGGAAGCGCAGTCGTGGATTCAAAAAATACATCCGGCTTTGGAAAAGATGGAAAGACGCCTCTGGTGGCCATTTTTACCAGTCATGATCCTGTTTTAGAAAAAAAGAAAACCGGTACGCACGAAACGCAGAGCATTGCATATAGTTTGGATGAAGGCAAAACGTGGACCAAATATGCAGGAAATCCAGTAATCAAAAACCCGGGAATTAACGATTTTCGAGATCCGAAAGTGCGTTGGTACGAACCTGCCAAAAAGTGGATCTTGACACTGGCTACTACTGACCGTATCACATTTTTTTCTTCGCCAAACCTGAAAGACTGGACTCGTGAAAGTGAGTTTGGACACGACGCAGGTGGCCACGGTGGTGTATGGGAATGCCCGGATTTGTTTCCGATCATGCACAACGGGAAGCAAGTTTGGGTTTTGATAGTCAATATCAATCCGGGTGGGCCAAATTTGGGTTCGGCAGGACAATATTTTTTGGGTGATTTTGATGGGAAAGTCTTTACGGCTTATTCAAAAGAAACCAAATGGCTGGATTTCGGAACGGACAATTATGCCGCAGTTACTTTCTCAAACACTGGAAATCGCACCGTATTGATGGGTTGGATGAGCAACTGGCAATATGCCAACGTGGTGCCGACCGATCCGTGGCGAAGTGCCAATACAATAGCCCGTGAATTGGGACTGGCCGCGGTTGGAAAAGAACTTTACCTGACGTCTGTTCCTGTGAAAGAATTGGCAGCGTATCAGCAAACCGGTTTTTCGGTAAACAATACCAAAGTAAACGGCTCTCTTGATTTAACTTCAAAAGCCGACAATAAAACCGGACTTTTCAGGCTTGACTTTACGGCTCCTGTTGCCGGCGATTTCTCGATTGTGCTGGCAAATGACGCTGGCAATGAGATGGTGATTGGGTATGACAAGGCTAGCAACAATTATTATATCGACCGGACAAAATCTGGTAAAACGGATTTTGAAAAAGGTTTTGCAGAAAAGCATATCGCTCCGAGATTATCTCAAAACAAAGCTATGTCGATCACATTACTGGCGGATGTAGCCTCAGTAGAGCTTTTTGCCGACGGCGGGTTGACTGTGATGACCGATATATTTTTCCCGGAAAAAGAGATGTCGAAATTGTATATTAAGTCGGCGTCGGGGATATCAATAGAAAGTTTGAAATATGCGAAGTTGAAGCCGTCGATGTAGATGATCGCTTTGGGTTGAAACGCTGAGTTGTGGGAGTGGGTCGCGGAGTTATGCAGCGTTTTTATCCAATAGTGGCCCGGATCCTCACTATCAAGATTGAGACGCTAAGTTAAGTTGAGTGGATCGTGGGGGTTACGCTGAGTTTTTCTACGACCGTTTGCCTTGTTCACACGGAACTTTGAGTGTTTTGAAGAAGATCCTTTCGAGACACAGGCGACAGGTAAGATTTCACTGCGAAACTCAGCGTTTAACACCCCTAACTCTGCGTTTGATTTACTAAAAAAACGAATTATAAGTAAAGGAACTTGCCGCCATGAGGTTTCGTTTAGTCCTGATATTTTTAGTATCCCTCTGCTGGGGATGCGATGTAAAAACCGATGAAAAATACGTCATCGGTTTTTCGCAATGTACAGGCGACGACGAATGGAGAAAAGCAATGCTTGATGGCATGAAGCGGGAACTGGCGTTTTCTCCCAACACGCAACTGATTTTCAAAGACGCGAATGCGAATAGCCAAACCCAGGTGGCCCAAATCCATGAGCTTCTGAAAAGTGGTATCAATCTTTTGATCGTATCACCGAACGAGGCGGAGCCGCTCACTCCCATCGTTGAAGAAGCATATAAAAACGGCATTCCCGTTGTGGTGGTAGATCGTAGAACTTCTTCGCCTTACTTTACAGCCTATGTTGGTGGCGATAATTATGAAGTCGGGAAAACGGCAGGTCAGTATATTGCCTCAATTCTTAAGGGAAAAGGCAAGATTATTGAAATAACCGGATTACCAAAATCCTCACCGGCCTCCGATCGAACGAAGGGCTTAAGGGATGCACTCGCGTCTCATCCGGATATCCAGCTTATTGCTACATTGAATGGACAATGGGAAAAACCGATTGCAAAAAAAGAGCTGGCAAAGATATTACCTAATCACCCGGATCTGAGTCTGGTTTTCGCTCAAAATGAAGTAATGGCGCTGGGAGCCAGCGAGGTATGCGCAGCCACTTTTCCTGACAAAAACATCAAAGTCATTGGCGTTGATGGCCTTCCGGGTGAGTTTGGCGATATTCAAATGGTATATGACCGGAAAATTACCGCAACGGCGCTATATCCCACCGGTGGTGAGGAAGCTATTCGAGTGGCCCTGAATATTCTTAAAAAACAGCCGTTTCAAAAAGAAAATTTACTCCAGACAGCCATCATCGACTCTTCAAATGTGCGCATGATCAGGATGCAAACCGATAAGATTATTCAACACCAAAATGATATCGAACGCCAGCAGCAACGAATTGACGAGCAACTTGAAATTTACAAAACTCAGAAAGGACTCCTGTATGTCATGACGGCGCTGTTCCTTCTCGCGATCATATTAGGCTCAGTGGTATTGTATTCGCTGTATGAAAATAAAAGAATAAATAAGGAACTCAAGGCCAAAAATGAAGAGATATTGATTCAGCGCAATAGAATTCAGGATATTGCCGAAAAAGCGAAAGAGGCGACTGAATCCAAATTCAGGTTTTTTACCAATATCTCGCATGAATTCCGTACTCCATTAACGCTTATCCTTGGACCACTTGAAGAATTATTGAGAGGGAAAAATGATAATCACTTTGCCAAAAAACACCTTGCCCTTATTCAAAAAAATGCGCAAAGATTACTTTGGCTGGTAAATCAACTAATGGATTTCAGAAAAATTGAAAGTGGAAAAATCACCTTGCACGCACAGCAAAATGACATTGTGCCTTTCATTAATGATCTGATGGCTCCGTTCGAATACGTTGCTAAAAAACGAAAGATCGATTTCAGGTTGATATCCAAAGTCCATGAATTGAATGTCTGGTTTGACACGGATATGATAGACAAAGTATTATTTAATCTGCTTTCCAATGCATTTAAGTTTACTGAAGACCGGGGCAGGATTTACATTTATCTTGAACAAACGGCTGAATCGGTAGTGATCAAAGTGCAGGATAATGGTACCGGAATGTCAGAAACTGACCTTGCGAGTGCTTTTGAAATGTTTTATCAGGGCAGAAATAGTGTAAAAGGTACTGGGTTGGGCCTGCCGCTTTCGCGGGAATTTGTGGAACTGCATCAGGGAACCATTGAAGCCGAAAGCAAAAAGGGTGAAGGGGCACTATTTATTGTTACCTTGCCACTCGGAAACGCTCATCTTCGACCGGAGGACATTAGCTCCGAAACTCAGCATCTTACAGGTTCAAGATTTAAGCAGACGATATCGGAGGCATCCAATGATCAGTCGGTCGCACTGGACGCAGACGCCCCGACCGTCGTGGTTGTTGAAGACAACGAAGATTTGTTGCCGTTTCTACAAAACCTTTTGCAAACTCAGTTTCATGTCGTAACCGCGACAAACGGAAAAACCGGGCTGGAAAACTGTTTTGATTTTGTTCCCGATTTGGTTATTTCCGATGTGATGCTCCCGGAAATGGATGGTTTGAAATTGGCTACGACTTTAAAATCAGATATGCGTACATCGCATATCCCCATTATACTTTTAACTGCAAAAAGAAGTACAGAGCAACAAATAGAAGGCATGCAAACGGGGGCAGATATGTATATCACGAAGCCTTTCAGTACCCAATTTTTGCTTGAAAGTATCAAAAGTTTATTGGCTAACCGGAAAATCCTGGCTTCTTCTGGTTTCGGCCAGAATATTACAGAATCGGGAAATACTCATTCCCGGTTAGACAAAAAGTTCCTGAATGATTTAAGGGCTGTTATTCAGCAAAATATGGCGGATGCAAATTTGAGTGTGGAATATATAGGAAAAGAACTAGGGCTTTCGCGCGTTCAACTTTACCGAAAAACCAAAGCCTTGTCCGGAAGTAGCGTAAACGATTTAATACTGGCGATCAGGCTGGAAAAGGCGTGCAGCATGCTTACCAACCCTGATGTGTCGATAGCAGAAGTTGCCGAAGAGGCCGGTTTTGGCTCCCAGAGCTATTTCTCGACTGTTTTCAAGACGAAATACGGGGTATCTCCGAAGGATTTCAAAAATTCAAAGTAACTGGGGATCTTCCTATTAGACTTAACTGGCTCTGAAAACCTGGCAAGTCCTGAGCGGGAATTTACTCCACACTCATTTCTCCTCTGAGCGGCGTGGCTAGTAATTTGCGACGGGTATTGTAATCTGATTCCTTTTCCAACACATACATCAGCTTTGTTATCGCAGCCTCAATGGTGATATCCGAGCCGCTCACCACACCAACCTGCCCCAAAAACCGGCTTGTTTCATACTGCCCCTGATTGACCCGGCCGCCATCGCATTGCGAAACGTTATATATAATCAACTCACGATCAATGGCTTCTTTAACAGCGTTCAGAAACCATTCGTCGGTAGTCGCATTACCCGCGCCGTAGGTTTCTAAAACCACTCCTTTTAAGTTCGGGATATTAAAAACGGCATTCACAACTTCATAAGTTATACCCGGAAAGACCTTCAGGAAAGCCACTTCCGTATTCAGATGCTTTTCAACATTTAGTTTTTCTGCAGGATTGTACGGCTTCAAAAATGGATAATAAAATTCAATCCTAACTCCGGCATTTGCCAGTAGTGGATAGTTTTCCGAATGAAAAGCATCAAAATCAGAGCTTTCCTGCTTTTTTGCCCTATTACCCCGAAGCAATCTTGAATTAAAAAATATACATACTTCCGACACAATCGGATTACCATTTTGAGCTTTTGCGGTTGCTATTTCCAAAGCTGTCAGGAAGTTTTCACGAGCATCCGATCGAGCCACACCTATCGGCAATTGAGCTCCTGTGAGGATCACAGATTTGTTCAGCCCCTCCAATAAATAGCTAAGCGCTGACGCAGTATAGGCCATCGTGTCTGTTCCGTGCAAAATCACAAAACTGTCGAAATGTTCGTATTCAGTCTCAATGATAGTCGCCAGTTCGATCCATATCGCCGGCGACATATTGGAGGAATCAATCGGTTTTTCGAGAGACAAAAAAGTTACGGCAAAATCAAGACGCTGCATTTCGGGCACACGCTCCACCACCTGGTCAAAGTTGAACGGCACCAGCTGACGACCTTTTACGTCATATACCATCCCGAGTGTACCTCCCGTATATATCACCAAAACCGACCCACGACCCGGCTGAGGCGAAACGGGCATGATTTCAATTCTTTGATATGCCATTTATTGAGTAATTTTTGGAAAGCGATAATGCAGTTTGAGTCGTTAATTCAATTACAACCTCTTTGGAAACCTCTTTTAAATCGCCCACTCTTTGAGCTATGAGCTGGAGATAAGCCGGCTCGTTTCTTTTGCCCCGGTACGGAACAGGCGCCAGGTAAGGCGCATCCGTTTCGAGTACTACATGATCGAGATCTATATAAGGCAGCACTTTATCCAAACCGCCATTTTTGAAAGTAACAACCCCTCCAACTCCAATTTTAAACCCCAACTCAATCGCCTTTTGAGCTTCCTCCAGATTCCCTGTAAAACAATGGAATATGCCGGTTAAACGCTCGTTACCAAATTGTTCAATCAATGCTACAGTCTCCCAAAAAGCATTTCGACTATGTATATCAATCCAAAGATCATGTTTTATTGCCAACTCACACTGGTGCAAAAAAGCAACCTCCTGTTGCGCACGAAAGGTTTTATCCCAGAACAAGTCCATACCAATCTCGCCGATTGCCAGGAAAGGATATTTGGAAAGATAATCTTCCACAATGGCAAGTTCCTTTTCGAAATCTTCCTTCACGTAACATGGATGCAAACCGATCATCGGCAAACACCGATCAGGATATGTTTCTGCCAGTACCATCATTCCTTCGATTGTTGTGTGATCGCAATTGGGCATCCAAATCTGCGCTATCCCTGCATCCCAGGCTCTGGATAACATTCCTGAACGATCGTCGGCGAATTCGTCGCTATATATATGTGCATGCGTTTCTATCATATCCAAAATCTTATTCTATAATAAGTAACTCAATATTCCCTCCCCTTCCAACTCACTTTACCTGACTTGAAGTAATTAAAAAGCATCAAAGTTGTACTGCAGGAAAGGTAAAACCAAAACAGCGGAACCGATTTCCACAAGTCATTCTGCCGCAAAATTACCACTGAAATAATGGTTAACAGCGTTACAAATAAATAATTTCCCAGAAACAGCCAGAATGCCAGTACGGGCTGCCATATAGCTAATAAAAGTAATAATGGCGCTAGAAGCGCTGTTAGAATAAGTACTGCCTGGGTAGTCCAGGTCGAAAGCATTACGCCCTGCATCCATCTGGTTCGTTGCGCTAGCCAGCCTGATAATGAATCGAGCGGTTCCGACTGTGAGAGGACTTCTGTTTTATAACACATTTTAAACTCAAAGCCTTTCTTCACAATGGCCATGAAAAGAGTATAATCTTCAACGACCGAAAATCCAAGTTTTTCATATCCTCCAACTGCCTGATATGCTTTGCGGGAAACTGCCATATTGTTTCCCAAACCAGTTATCGGAATTCTCAGCAAAGAAAAAAAGCGGGTGACCAACATCGCCTGCATCCATTCCAATGATAAGAAATTGGCAAAAATAGTATCCTTATTCATTCTGGTTACGCCAACGACAACCCCGGTTTTTTCCGAAAATTCAGCAAGCATGGCATTCAGCCATTCAGTATTTACAGCAATATCTGCGTCACAAAAAAAGTAATATTCCCCTTCCGCAGCCTGGGCTAGCTGTGCTAAAACATTGGCCTTACCGCGCAAGTCTGCTATTTGCTTATCGATAAGAATATACTTGAATTCTGGCCTATCGTGAATGAACTGGCTGACAATCATCGCCGTTGCATCGGTCGAACCATCGTCGCCGACTAATACCTCTAAATCGTGTTTGGGAAAATGAAGTTGATCCACGGAATCAAGGCAGCGCCCTATATTCTCTTCCTCATTTCTTGCGGCTATAAGGATACTTATTTTGGGAGATTGATTTGGGAGAGGCATTCGTTCGTGCGCATCGTTGTTTTTGTTTCACGCAAAGTAAGGTAAGTTTAGGCAAAGGTTGCAAAGATTCATTCAATGACTTTCCCGTCTTCGCATTTTCATCGTTTTTAGCTTTGCGTAACACTTCGAAATCACAAGCTATGCCCGACTTGAATTTCCTCATTTCATAGGAATTGCCTCAAAAGCATATCCCTCCTTCGTAAAATGCTCCAAAAATAGCGGCAGGGTATACTCCATATTCCGCGATGCTTTGATGCTGTCGTGAAAAAGAACGATGGACCCTGGCCGGCTGTGTTGAATGGATTTCCGAAGGCACTGGTCCGGTGAAATTGTTGCGGAGAAGTCTCCGCTTAACACATCCCACATCACCACTTTTGTGTTTTCAGGAAGTAATCTGGCCTGCTTTTTTTGAATGCGGCCATATGGGGGTCTGAACAAATCCGTTTGCATCGCAAGCTGATCTTTACATTTGAGCATATTTGATATATACTCATTAGTGTCAGACTTCCAGCCGTTCATATGATTAAAGGTATGATTGCCGATAGAATGTGCTGACGATGCTACCTTGGCAAAAATATCAGGGTGCTTGCGCACGTTGTCTCCAATGCAAAAAAAAGTGGCTTTTGCGTTCCATTTATCAAGGGTTTCCAGCACAAACTCAGTCACATCCGGAATGGGGCCGTCGTCAAAAGTGAGGTACAAAACCTTTTCTTTCGTCGGCATATGCCACAAAAATTTTGGATAAAACGCTTTAAGCCAGAAGGGAGAATAATGCAAAAACATTCAGAAAATATTTACTCATTATGAGCGGAAAGAAATTTTAAATCTTGTCCAAAGATACGTATAGAGCCATCAATATGTTTTGCCGCGGCATATAAATCTCTAACGTAAAAAAGCCACCATTAGGTAGCTTTTTTATGAAATTTTATATCAGAGAGATTATCGTTTTCTGAACACATTATTCTCTTCCTTATGAGAATGGTTCAGCGACCATTCTTACAAGACCTGACAATATCATTTTATGCGTTTGCAAATTGCGGACTCAACATCGATACAGCTTTCGCTTCCAGGAACGACTCTCCCATCAGGTATTCATCTACTGCGCGAGCAGCTTCCCTGCCTTCGCTGATCGCCCAGACAACCAATGATTGTCCACGACGGCAGTCACCGGCTGCAAATACTTTTTCGTTGGTAGTAGACTGATATCCGTTGGTTTTGATATTACCTCTTTCGTCGTATTCTAGTCCAAGGTCATTCAATATACCTTCCTGCTGTGGGTGAAGGAAACCGGCCGCAAGGAACGCCAATTCACAAGGAATTTTACGCTCACTTCCCGCCACTTCTTTCATCTGCATTCTTCCTGTTTCCGCATCTTTCTGCCAGTCCAGATCCACAATTTTCAAGAACTTAAGGTTTCCTTCTTCGTCACCAACAAATTCTTTCGTATTGATCGACCAATGCCTGTCGCAGCCTTCCTCGTGCGAAGTCGACGTGCGCAACATCATCGGCCAGTTTGGCCAAGGTGTGCTCGTATCACGGTCTTTTGGAGGAATCGGCATCAATTCAATCTGAGTGATTGATTTTGCACCATGCCTTCCGGAAGTTCCAACACAGTCAGATCCAGTATCTCCACCACCGATCACCACTACGTGCTTGTCAGTCGCCAGTATTTGTCCATTGGTATAAGCAGCACCCTTGTGATCCACAACTGGCTCAATACCAGCCACTCGTTTATTCTGCTGACTTAGGAACTCCATAGCAAAGTGAACGCCCTTCAAATGTCTTCCTTCTATTTTAACGTCACGGGGAACAGTTGAGCCCATTGTCAGAACAACGGCGTCAAACTCGTTCAACAGATCATCAGCCTTGATATCTACACCCACATTTACGTTGGTGCGGAACTCAACGCCTTCTTCCTGCATCACTTCCAGACGACGATCGATCACTCTCTTGTCAAGCTTGAAATCAGGAATACCATAACGCAGCAAACCACCAATTTTGTCAGCACGTTCGATCAAAACAACATCGTGACCGGCTTGATTCAACTGATTCGCAGCGGCTAATCCGGCAGGGCCAGAACCAACAACCGCGATTTTTTTACCCGTTTTATGTTTAGGAAACTTAGGTTTTACAAGACCCAGTTCAAATGCCTTTTCAATAATTGACTTTTCAATAAACTCAATCGCAACGGCTGGTTTATTGATTCCAAGTACGCATGAAGCCTCACACGGAGCCGGACAGATACGCCCGGTGAACTCTGGAAAATTATTAGTTGAAGTCAGGATTTCATATGCCAGTCCCCAGTTGCTGTCATATACAGCATCGTTGAATTCAGGAATGATGTTTCCAAGTGGGCAGCCATTGTGGCAAAACGGTATACCGCAGTCCATACACCTGGCAGCCTGTTGTTTCGAGGTTGCATCGGTTGGCGCAGCTTCTATTTCCTGGTAATCTTTAAGACGTTCGGCAACTGGTCGTTTTTTTGGCAATTCCCTTTCAAACTCTAAAAATCCGGTTGGTTTTCCCATTATATACTTACTAATTAAAATCGTTCAAAAAAATAAAAAACTTGCTTATTGGTTTGTCTTACAGATGTTCAACATCTACGACAATGTCCTGATAAACAACATTTTTATCGGCAATCTGCTGTGCAAGCGTCACACCCCTGCTATCCAAAGCTTTCTTGAAGTCACCAGGCATTACTTTAACAAACTGCTTCACAGACTCTTCCCAATCCTGAATCAGCTGGAAAGCGACATTACTGGTAGTATATTGGAAATGCTTGTCAAGGTATTCTCTCAAAATAGCCTGATCCTGCTCGTCGAGTGCTTCGAGGGTAACCATTTCCTTGTTTACTTTTTCCTCAAAATTGCCCGACTTATTCAATACATAAGCCACACCACCCGACATACCAGCCGCAAAGTTACGGCCCGTTTCACCAAGGATAACAGCCAGACCGCCAGTCATATACTCCAACCCGTGGTCTCCGACACCTTCAACAACCACCCGCGCTCCGGAGTTACGAACGCAGAAACGTTCACCGGCAGTACCTCTGATATACGCGTCGCCAGAGGTTGCTCCGTAGAATGCCACGTTGCCAATAATGATGTTTTCTTCCGGTTTGAACTTGGAATCGCGGTCAGGATATACGATCAGTTCAGCTCCGCAAAGTCCTTTTCCGAAGTAGTCATTGGCATCTCCTTCCAATTCCAGGCGAAGACCTGTTGTGTTGAAAGCTCCAAAACTTTGTCCGGCTGTTCCGCGGAATTTATAATGAATTGTACCTGTAGGCAATCCTGCGCCACCATATTTCTTGGATATTTCGTTCGACAACATCGTGCCAGTCGCCCTGTTCAGGTTATTGATCGGGAACTCGCCATACACTTCTTCCTGGTTCTCCAAAGCTGCTTCCGCACTCTTGATCAATTCCCAGTCAATTACGCCGTCGATGCCGTGGTCTTGTTCCTCCTGTTTGAATTGAGCGACAGAAATATCACCTTCTTTATACAGGATCGAATCGAAATTCAGATTCTTATATTTCCAGTGCTTGATATCATTTCTTAGTTCAAGATATTGAGCCTGGCCTACCATTTCATTTACGGTACGGAAACCAAGTTGCGCCATGATCTCACGAAGTTCCTCAGCCATGAACGTAAACATATTCACCACATGTTCGGGTTTTCCGGAGAACAGCGCACGCAATTCTTTTCTTTGTGTGGCAACTCCAACCGGGCAAGTATTAAGGTGACACTTACGCATCATGATACAACCTGCTGCAACCAAAGCTGCCGTAGCCACACCCCACTCTTCTGCACCCAACAACGCAGCAACCGCAAGATCACGACCTGTACGAAGCTGACCGTCAGCCTGTACTGTAACTCTGCCGCGAAGTTTGTTTCTTACCAAAGTCTGATGCGTTTCAGCTAACCCAAGTTCCCATGGTAAACCAGCGTGACGAATCGAACTCAAAGGCGATGCTCCTGTACCACCATCATATCCTGAGATCAGGATATGGTCAGCGTGCGCTTTTGCGACACCGGAAGCTACAGTACCCACACCTGCTTCTGATACCAGTTTAACACTGATACGAGCAGCTCTGTTGGCATTTTTCAAATCATATATCAACTGCGCCAAATCCTCAATCGAATATATATCATGGTGAGGCGGCGGCGAAATAAGACCTACACCCGGAGTTGAGTGACGCGTGCGTCCGATCCAGTCGTCCACTTTGAAGCCCGGAAGCTGTCCACCCTCTCCTGGTTTTGCACCCTGAGCAGTTTTAATTTGAAGTTCGCCTGCATTGCTCAGGTAATGGCTAGTTACACCAAAACGGCCTGAAGCAACCTGCTTGATTTGTGAATTCATGCTGTCGCCGTTCGGAAGTTTGGTATATCGAAGTTCATCTTCACCACCTTCTCCAGAGTTGGATTTTCCGCCGATACGGTTCATCGCGATGGCAAGCGTAGTATGCGCTTCCCACGATATAGAGCCGAATGACATCGCGCCCGTTGCGAATCTTTTGAATATACTTTCAACAGGTTCTACTTCTGAAAGTGGCACGGGAGTACCCTTTTTGAAACGAAGCAAGCCTCTCAATGTTAACGCCTTATGAGACTGATCATCAATCAGTTTCGAATATTTTTTAAACTGCTCATAGCTGTTCGTTCTTGTTGACTGTTGCAACAAGTGAACCGTCTGCGGATTGAAAATGTGTGATTCCCCACGCTGTTTCCACTGGTAATATCCCCCTACTTCCAGTCTTGGATGCTTATCAGGAGTTTCGTGGTAAGCTACTTTATGACGAACCAGAATTTCTCTCGCAATTTCCGCGATACCCATACCACTGATACGTGAAATCGTACCTGTGAAATAACGGTCAACTACTTCTTTATTCAAACCAACGCACTCGAAAATCTGCGCACCCTGATATGACTGGAGCGTTGAAATTCCCATTTTGGAGAATATCTTCAAAAGCTCCTTATTGACTGCCTTGATATAGTTGTAATGCAATTTCTCGTCCGTGAAGCCCGGCTCGATCATGCCCTTGGTATTCATATTACTCAAGGTTTCGAAAGCCATATACGGACAAACGCCCGATGCCCCATATCCGATCAATGTTGCAAAATGGTGAGTTTCCCAAACATCACCTGCTTCAACAAGTAGTCCAACACGACCTCTTAATCCTTCGCGGATCAAATGGTGGTGGATGGTTGCGGTTGCCAAAAGCGATGGAATCGGTGCGTGATCGGAGTCGATGGCCCGATCAGAAAGAATGATGATTTCAAATCCGTCCTCAATTGCATCAACTGCATATCGACATATGCGCTCCAAAGCTCTTTCCAAAGCTTTTCCACCCTGATCGGCGCGGAAATATGTATTGATCGTTTTTGCCTGGAAACCACTTTTGTCAACAAACCGAAGTTTGTCAAATTCATGAACCGTCAACACAGGATGCGGAAGGGCAATCTGGCGACAATGAACTGGTGTTTCTGTCAAGATATTTTCAGTCGATCCCACAAAAGAAATCAGCGACATGATCGCACGCTCACGAATCGAGTCAATCGGCGGGTTTGTTACTTGCGCAAACAGTTGCTTGAAGTAACTCGACATATGCTGGCTTTGGTCTGAAAGAATCGCCAAAGGAACGTCAGTCCCCATCGATCCGATCGCTTCTGCGCCAGTTTGAGCCATCGGAGCAAGGATCATACGCAAGTCTTCCGAGCTATATCCAAATGCTACCTGACGTTTCAGCAAGGCATTTTCTTCATATGGACGGTAAGTACGAATCGGAGCATCCAACTCTTCCAACTGCAATTTATTTTCGTCCAGCCATTGTTGATATGGTTGGGCCGAACAAACTGAATTCTTAATTTCTTCATCAGGAATAATGCGGCCTTGTTCCATGTCCACAACGAACATACGACCTGGCTGCAAACGTCCTTTTGTAACAATTTTAGCCTGATCCACTTCCAGCACACCAGCCTCAGATGCCATAATAATGGTATCATCATCCAATACCCAATATCTTGAAGGGCGAAGACCGTTACGGTCAAGGGTCGCTCCTACCATTTTTCCATCTGTAAATGAGATAGATGCAGGACCGTCCCACGGCTCCATAATGGCAGCGTGGTATTCGTAGAAAGCTTTACGTTCTGCATCCATCTGCTCGTTGCCATCCCATGCTTCGGGGATCAGCATCATCATCACGTGCGGCAGTGAACGTCCTGACAAATGCAACATTTCAATTGCGTTGTCAAGGTTTGCGGAGTCAGACTGGTTTCTGTCACAAATTGGCAGAATCATATCCATTTCCTCTTTTGAAAACTTGTCAGATGAGAACGTTTTTTCTCCGGCTCTGATCCAGTTTACGTTTCCTTTCACGGTATTGATCTCACCATTGTGAGCGATATATCTGAAAGGCTGAGCTAGCTCCCATGACGGGAAAGTATTGGTTGAGAAACGGGAGTGAACCACCGCGAGAGCAGACACAACCGATTCATTTTCTAAATCCGGGAAATAATATTTCAGCTGAGCAGTAGTCAGCTGGCCTTTATATGATATCGTGCGACACGACATCGAAGAGTAATAAAAAGTACCTTTTACACCTTTAACAGTGTCTGCTATGATACGGGCCGAAACCTGACGAAGGATAAACAACTTACGCTCGAACGCGGTGTCTTCAGTGATATCGTCCGGACGTTTAATAAATACCTGCTCAACATATGGCTCAACAGAAAGAGATCCTTCTCCCAACGTGCTGTTTAACGTAGGAACTTTACGATACCCCAATATTTGAAGACCTAATTTTTTGGCCTTACGGTTAAGGATATCCTTGCTCTCCTCTCTCACTTTCTCATCCATTGGGAAGAAAACCATCCCGACTCCATATTCACCGGCTGGAGGCAATTGAAACCCTAGTTTCAAACACTCATCTACAAAAAACTCATGCGGAATCTGGATCAGAATACCTGCACCATCTCCCGTATTCGGATCAAAACCGGTAGCCCCCCTATGTTCCATACGTTCTAACATATGAATAGCATCGGCCACAATTTGATGTGACTTGCGACCCTTAATGTTTGCACGGAAACCTATCCCACATGCATCGTGCTCAAATTCAGGACGGTATAGCCCTTGATTTTCTACCATTGGTTCAGACATTTGCGACATATATCGAAGATTGTAGAGTAATTAACAAATTCGTATATAGAATTTATATAAATAAGCAATTTAAAACGCTCGTTAATCCTTGCCTTTCCATAGAATAGGGCAAAGTCACGCAATTTAACCATAAAAAATATTTGGCGAAATAGCGAAATGGCAAAATTTTCTACAATGGGGCGAAGTTGATATTATTATTACAATTTTTCTGAAAATATTGCTAACAATGCAACAATTTTCGTTTCGACATGTCATTTTGATAATCCAATATAAGACATTCAGATCGAAATCTGCACTGATTTCATGTCGAAACCCAATAAAAAAAGCACCCCGGTAAGAGGTGCTTTCCACTAAATTCTTCATTATTTTATAATCAATGCGAAACCGCTTTCTGCATGTCACGGTACTTTTTAATCGCATCATGCGAGTTTTTAAGTGACGCTTTTTGATCTGTGATCAACTGGCGAATTTCTACCGAAAGGTCCGCATCAGACGCTAACGCATCTTCATATGCTTCTTGGGCGGCATCCTCACCATATTCGCAACTTTCGAGTGCTGACTCACGGTCTTTTCCGGTGAAGGTCGCTTTGATATCCATCCATACCCGGTAAATTTTCCCTGAACCAGTTGTTCCAGTTGCAACTTCCTCGCCCAAAGCCAAAACCTCCCGCGTTAATTCGGCCACGTTTTCACGGCTCTCGCTCGCCATTGAATGAAATATTCCTTTTAGGTCGACATCGATTCCTTCTACAGTTTCGATCGCTTTTTCATAGCCATCAATCCTGTCATTATTTATTTTTATCAGATCGTTTAATACTTCTGCCAATTTGCTGTTCGTTTCCATGGTATTTTGATTTTTAATGTTGGTTTCAAAATTTCGTTATTGATCCCTGATATTAAAAACCTATGCCGCCCAAGCACAGATGGCTTTTTTTGCGATAAATCCGACGTATATGTGAATTTCACTGTACATAGTCCACCATTTTCTGGGAAGTATATTCAACCGTATAGGGCGATGCCAGCTATTAGAGGTTAGTTATTAGTTCGGTATCGGGCAACGTAGTATTGTAAACGATAAAAGCGCCGACATTTTCTGCCGGGGTGCTCGGCTATTAACAGTTATAATGATGTCATCCCTTCGGGATTTATTTGCTGTCGTTGTCATTACTTCCTATAATAGTTACATCCCTTCGGGATTGTTGAAAAATAAAACCCGATAAATCTGCCAACCGAATTGAATCAAAAGCCTGTCAAGGTTATAAAAAACAAAATTAATGATATCATCCCTTCGGGATTTATTTGCTGTCGTTGTCATTCCTTCCTATAATAGTTACATCCCTTCGGGATTTTTACAAAATCAGAACCGATAAATCTGCCAACCGCATTGAATAAAAAGCCTGAAAGGCTGACTCGATTATAGAAAACAAAATTAATGATGATATCCCTTCGGGATTGTTGCAAAATTAGAACCGATAAAATCTGGCACCCGTTATGCATCAAAAGCCTGAAAGGCTGACACGATTATAGAAAACGACAAATCACCCATATTCACAAAACCCCGAAGGGGTGACACCGCCAGGATTTTCGTAAACGAACACAGCCAGAAAGAACCTGCATGAGGCATCTTACTGGCTGTAAAATTTATGTCAATATATTTCTATTCCGAAGTTTCGCTTACTCCTTCGTAGTCTTCATCGTCATAATCGTCATCTCCCGCGCCGAATTCGTTTTCAAGGTTGTGCATGAATACGGCATCGATTGCTTCTTCTTTTGTGGGCAATATACTTAGATCAGGAATTCGCAATGCTTCAATCATATCAATAAAATCATCGTCGCGACTTACCAGCACAAGCAGGCCAAGATCATTGGCGCATAAGCGGTTAACTTTTTTGAGCACCGTAATCCCTGCTGCGTCTACCGATTTAGTAACCTGCATATTAACAATCAGGCTGTGGTAATCTTCTCTGAATAAAGTACGTGCAACCTGCTCAAACTCGGCCGAAATTTCACCTGAAAACGCCGACTCTTCCAGATCTATAAATGCGTATTGTTCTTTTCTTTCAATTTTATATTCCATGTTCTTTAGCTTTTAGCTGTTAGCTATTAGGGGTTAGCGAGTATCGCATACATGTTAGGTGTTAAGCCTGCACACGAACTAAGAGCTGATACCTAGTTGCTAACCGCTCTCAGAATTGCTTTTTCTATTCTAGCCAACGGGTCTTCCTGGTGGCCTTTCTGGAATTTGTTTCCTGTTACTTTTTCGAAAAGCTCGATATACCTTTCTGAAATTTCGGCGATTTTGTCGTCCGTCATTTCGGGGATTGATTGCCCTTCCTTGCCTTGAAAGCCATTCTGGATAAGCCATTCTCTGACAAATTCTTTTGAAAGTTGCTTTTGAGCCCTACCATCCCGCTGATTATCAGCATATATATCTTTATAGAAATACCTTGAAGAATCTGGCGTATGAATTTCGTCTATCAGGTAGATGACGTCTTTCAATTTGCCAAACTCATATTTTGTATCTACCAAAATCAACCCCTGATCCGCAGCGATTTCGGTACCACGACCAAAAAGTGCCAAAGCATAGCGTTCCAGGTGGGTATAGTCTTCCTCGGACACAAGTCCTGACGAAATGATTTGTTCTCTCGAAATATCCTCATCATGCCCCTCATGAGCCTTCGTCGTCGGCGTAATAATGGGCTCCGGAAGCTTGTCGTTTTCCTTCAGTCCCTCCGGCAACGCCACGCCGCAAAGCAACCTGCGACCAGCTGAATATTCACGCCAGGCATGTCCTGCCAGATATCCTCTCACTACCATTTCAACCGGAAATGCATCACATTTTAAACCAATACTCACATTCGGATCCGGCACTTCTTCCAGCCAATTTGGAACAATATCTCTGGTAGAATTCAAAAAATGAGACGCTATCTGGTTCAGTACCTGACCTTTAAATGGAATGGCACGGGGTAGAATGACGTCAAAGGCCGAGATACGGTCGGTCGCAACCATTACAAGCTTGTTTTCAAAGGAATAGACGTCTCTCACCTTTCCCTTGTAGAACGCAGTTTGTCCCGGAAATTGAAAATTGGTTTGTGATATACTTTTCATCGATTAAAGTTAATTACCATTCTACCTTTTTATCTGTCTGCTTTTGAGAAGCATACTGTTTTCTACGTAGCTGATAAATATATTGAGATTCACTTGTTTTCATGGCGTCAAGCACGGCCCGTGCCTGCTCTTCGGTCATATTCATTTTTTTCAGGGAATTTAGAAAATCCTCCTTCTTCTTATCGGCCAAAACCTCCTGCTGAGATACTTTGGGAGTGGCTTGTTCTTCTTTTAATTCTTGATTTCTTTTTTCCGAAGACCGGTTTTCCGGATTCTGCCGTTCAATTCCCGAAAAATGTGATTTTAAAAAAATATAGTTTTCTCTTGCCAGTTTATTATCCGATTCCAGTCGCAATGATTCAATGAGAGATCCCAACGCAGCTGCAGTATCCATTTCCGCCACTTGAATAAGCCCTACCTGACTTAGCGCCACAGATGCGATTGCACGGTCATTTACTTTTGTCAGCAGATCATAGTTTCGCTTGGCCTCGGCAAACTTTCCGAGGTGATAATAAGAATGTGCAAGATTGAGCCTCGCTGCGGGGTCTGAAAACATGGTGCCATATGTAATCTTATGATAAAGAATCACAGCCTCGTCGTATCTCTTACTATTATATGCGTTTTCAGCCAGTATTTTTCTCTCGTTAGTCTTTGAAATCGCATCAAAGGTGCGATTATCCCAAAGCCATAACATGATATATAGAAAAAGTGCCGTCATCAGATATTGTCAACTTTGCGCTGTAAAAATAGCAATAGATATTTATAACCTGAAAGTTCCGATTGTAATTAACACGTCCATCGCAATCAATAAAAGTGCCGCACCCAGGAAATAATAATATTTATCACTGTCTACCATCATGGTACGCGCGTTAATGACGGAGCTGCGCGCATTTCTGACATCACTCAACAACCGGTTCATTTCATTTTTTTGGTTGTTAAGCTGATAATATATGCCTTTGGAATAGGATACAAAGCCGGAAAGCAGTTCCTCGTCCAGGCGAGTTACCACTACATTCCCCTTCTCATCGCGCAGGATTTCGTTTTTATCCTTAATACTAGCTCCGGATTTCGTGCCAACTCCAACCACATAAATTCCGATTCCATATCGGCGTAAATTATTAAAAAGGCGATTGTCACAATTCTCTTTATTTTCTCCGTCGGTGAAAATGATGATCATTTTAGAACGCTCGTCCGGTGCCTGAGTACGAACCAGTTTATCAAAAGCCAGATCAGCAGCCGTGCATAAATTTGTTCCCGACGCGGGCATTAGATCCGTTTGCAACGATTGCACAAACTGTTTTAGCGCATCCCTGTCATAAGTAAGCGGGACTTGAACAAAAGCGTCGTTGGCAAAAACAATTATTCCCATTCGGTTCCCCGTCTGATCTTCCAAAATGCGGTTCAATTCAAACTTCACTTTTTCCAATCGCGAGGGCATAACATCTCCCGCGTTCATGGACGCTGAAAGATCTACGACCATATATATATCCTTCCCCTGCGCTTCTATTTGTTTTTCAGCCTCACCAAACGACGGCCCAAGTAAACTTACGATCAGCAGTGAGAAGGCAACGGTACGAAGAACCACTTTAATGATTAACACACGTGTTCTGGTATTAAGCTGACGTGCCACCCTGATTGTTCGTATGAGATAGGCCACATATGCTGCAATAAAAAAAAGTATGAAAAAATATTCTGTGGCTCCTAAAGGATAATTCCAGTTCATAATGAACACTTTACTAAATTAGACAGCCCAAAAATAGGGATTTAGAGATTCTGATGGAGTTTTTTTTTGAATATCGCTTGGTTTTCTGATTTACAACCCGCTATATTTGCAACCCAGAACGAAAGAAGGAGGGATGGGTGAGTGGCTGAAACCAGTAGTTTGCTAAACTGCCGTACTCGCAAGGGTACCGCGGGTTCGAATCCCGCTTCCTCTACATAGTTCTTTCGGCTTAGCCATATTTGAAGTTTTTAGATGACATATTTGGCATAAGTTCGGGGAGTGGCGCAGCCCGGTAGCGCATCTGGTTTGGGACCAGAGGGTCGCAGACGGTCGGCCGCTGCCGTTCGAATCCCGTCTCACCGACAAAAAGTTGGTTTAGGAACAGAAAAGAGTAAAAATAAATTGTCGCGGGGAGTGGCGCAGCCCGGTAGCGCATCTGGTTTGGGACCAGAGGGTCGCAGGTTCGAATCCTGTCTCCCCGACAAAAAGTTGGTTTAGGAGCAGAAAAGAGTAAAAATAAATTGTCGCGGGGAGTGGCGCAGCCCGGTAGCGCATCTGGTTTGGGACCAGAGGGTAGCAGACGGTCGGCCGCTGCCGTTCGAATCCTGTCTCCCCGACAAAAAGTTGGTTCAGAATCCTAATTCTGGATCTCAAAAAAGATTGAAAAGGCAGTAAGTTGTACTCAGCACAATTTTCGCTGTAACTGCTCACTGCCTTTTACCATGTAAGGGTCCCGTAGCTCAGTTGGATAGAGCAACTGCCTTCTAAGCAGTAGGTCTTTGGTTCGAATCCAAACGGGATCACAAAAATTAGTAAAATCCTGCAAGTGAGAACTTGTGGGATTTTTTTTGTTGAAAAGAACAGCTCAAAATTTCGCGCGTTCCCGGATCAGTCCGAAAA